>JBGSOI010000179.1:0-50651 GCA_041739215.1 Akkermansiaceae bacterium | reverse complement strand
CGCGACCCGCGCGTCCCATGCGAGTGCCTGAAGCTCCGGTTGCCGTGCCAGCGGCCGCTCGACGAACGCCTTGAACTGCTGCCGCGAAACCTCGCCGTTGGCATCGAACAACCCCGCCACCGCGTTCAGCACTTCCATCGACCGCGCGACCTGGCCGCGGATCACCTCGGCCCGGTCCTGCGCCAGTTTCCGGACCTCCTCCTGCCACACCCGCTCCTGGCCATTTTTCAGCCAAACGGCCGCCACCACCGACAATGAAATCCCCAACCCCAGCGCGCAAAGGGCCGGAGCCTTGGCAGGGCCGCTCACATCGGGAAGGTCGGGCATGGGTGGGTTCGGCCCGCCACTGAGCACCCGCCATGCCAGCAGCGGGGCGCGATTTGGCGGGCCCGAAACCGGTGATTTCTTTCGGCTTCCCGTGTCCTGTCCGAGGCACTAGAAAAGCCGGGTGGACGTAGCTATCCAAGAACGGCTCAACGATTTCATCCGGCGCAAAGGCCTGCGCCGGACCGGCCAGCGTGACACGATCGTCAAAGCGGCCTTTTCCAAGGACGAGCATTTCACCGCGGAGGAACTGTTCGACCGCGCCCGCAAGCTCGATTCCGAAACCTCGCGGGCGACGGTTTACCGGACCTTGGGCCTGCTGGTGGAGGCGGATTTACTGCGCGAAATCGACCTCGGCGACAACCAGACGACCTACGATCCCAACTTCCTCGACAAGCCCTCGCACAACCACCTCGTCTGCATCGACTGCGGCCGCGTGGTCGAGTTCGAGGACTCGCATCTCGACCTGCTCAACGATTGCGTCACGCGGCGGCTCGGCTTCAAGCCGGTCCGCCAGTCGATCAAGATCGAGGCGAACTGCGAGCAGCTCCGGCTCAAAGGCCGCTGTCCGAATCTGATCGCGACCCGGCTAACCGGCAAGCGCCTGCGCAAGAAACGCTAACAACCCGGCGCGCCGTGGCCCGCCAAAAACCCTGACAACTTCACCCGCAATGCTCCGTAAAATCCATTGTCATCAAATGACCGGTCTCCCAAGGGGCCGAAATACCAATCACCATGCATAACCCATCCCGCCGCAGTTTCATCAAGTCCACCGCCGCCATCGCCGGCGCCGCATTCGCCCCCAATCTCCTGTTAGGCCAGGAAAAGGCCCTCAAGCAACTCAACGTCGCGGCCGTCGGTTGCGGCGGCAAGGGATTGAGCGACATTTCCGAAATCTCCAACGGCAACCGCATCGCGTTCCTTTGCGACGTCGATAAAAACATGGCGAAAGGCGCGATCGAGCGCTTCCCCGAAGCCAAATTCTTTTCCGACTACCGGGAAATGTTCGCGGCCGTCGGCGACCAGATCGACGTGGTCACCGTTTCCACTCCCGACCACATGCACTTCCCGATCGCCCTCGAGGCGATCAAGCGCGGCAAACCGGTGATGGTTCAGAAACCGCTGTGCAACAACCTCTGGGAAACCCGCGTGCTGGCCAACCTCGCCAAGGAAAAGGGCGTTCTAACTGTCATGGGCAACCAAGGCGCGACCATGCAAGGCACGCGCATCCTCCGCGAATGGATCGAGTCCGGCATGATCGGCGACGTGACCGAAGTCCACTACTGGACCAACCGTCCGATCTGGCCGCAGGGCAAAGGCCTCCAGTTTCCCGCCAAGCCGGTGCCCGCCGACCTCAACTGGGACGTTTGGCAAGGCACCGTCGCCACCGACCGCCCGTACAGCCCGGACATCCACCCGTTCAAATGGCGCGGCTTCTGGGACTACGGCTGCGGCGCGCTCGGCGACATCGGCTGCCACAGCATGAACTCCGCGTTCTGGGCGCTCGGCCTGCAGGGCGACTTCGTGGTCGAGGCCAGCAAGGTCTCGGAGTTCGATGAAGACACCGCGCCCAAGCGATCCACCATCGTCTATCAGTTCCCGGCCAGGGACAAACGGGCGGCGGTCAAGGTGATCTGGCAGGACGGCGTGAGCGACCAGTCCGACAAGGATTTCGTTCGCCCGCCGGGGATCCCGGCGGATCTGGAGCTCAACAAGGAATTCGGCCAGGTCTTCGTCGGCACCGAGGGCGTCCTGTTCATCAACGACGCCTACGGCGGTACGACTCCGATCCTGTTTCGGAAAGGCGTCCGCGACCAGCCCGGCAAGGTGGCGAAGGTTTATGACCGCGTCGTCGGCGGCCCGACTCAGGAACTCTGCCGCGCTGTCCGCGGCGAAGGGCCTAAACCCGTCTCCAACTTCGTCGATCACGCCGGCCCGCTCACCGAGATGGTGCTCGCCGGCAACCTCGCCGTCCGCCTCGGCAAGAAAATCGATTGGAACGCGAAAACCATGGAAGCCCGCGGCTTGCCTGAAGTGAAGGCCATGCTCAAGCGCACCTACCGCGCAGGCTGGGAACCCAAGCTCACCTGATTTTCCATTCACCTGCGGATCGCCGGATCGTCGGAAATCCGCCGCAGATCCTCCGATGCGGGATCGCGATCTTGCGCCCGGCGGTCCGTTTGTGAAACATGACCCCGATAGCTTCCCGAAATCCTGATGGATTTTCCAACCCTCGTCCCAACCCATGAACCCGACCTTCTCACCCATCCCGCGCCGCCAATTCCTTGCCACCACCGCCACCCTGCTGGGCCTGGCACCGCTGGCTTACCTGCACGGTCAGCCGGGCTCGCCGAATGAGGAAATCGCCATGGGCATCGTCGGTTGCGGCGGCCAGGGGATCGGCAACATGAGGAATTTCCTCGGCATCAAGGGCGTGCGTGTCGTCGCCGTCTGCGATGTGGATTCGGAAAACATGCAGAAGGCGAAAGCCATCGTCGACGCGCACTATCAGAACTCCGATTGCAAAGCCTACGCCAACTACGCCGACCTCCTGAAGCACGCCGGACTCGACACCGTCAGCCTCGCGACACCCGACCATTGGCACGCCAGGATCGGCATCGACGCCGCAAATGCCGGACTCGATATTTTCGGGGAGAAGCCGTTCACCTGGGGTCTCGCTGAAGGCCGGATGCTCGTCGATGCCGTCACCAAAAACAAACGCGTCTGGCAGACCGGCTCGTGGCAGCGGTCGGCCGGCGAGTTCCGCCGCTTCCGCGCGCTCATCCAGAACGACACGCTCGGCAAGCTCACCCGCTTCGAGTGCGGCACACCGTCCGGCATGTCCATCAAACAGAACGTCCCCGCCGACAAGGTCGCCGAACTGATCGGCAAACCACCCTCCAATCTCGATTGGGCGGGTTGGTGCGGACCGGTCAAGGATTTCGCCTATCACCCCATGCTCCACCCGTGGAACTGGCGCTGGCACACCTCGTTCGGCGGCGGGCAGTTGCTCGACTGGGTCGGCCACCATGTCGATATCGCGCTCTGGACTCTCGGCCTCGACGGCACCGGCCCGGACAAGGTCGAAGGCACCGGCGAGCTGGGCGATGACAAGTTCTTCAACAGCTACGTCAAATACGCCTATCAGGGCACCTTCGCCGATGGCCGGGTCCTCGAAGTCCGCAGCGACTTCGGCGGCACGAAGTTCACCGGCGAAAAAGGCTGGATCCACGTCAACCGCGGCAAGCTCGAAGCGTCCGATCGCGAAATGCTCCGCAACCTGCCCGCCGATTTCGACCAGAAGCCGCCCAACCACTGGCAGGATTTCATCGACTGCGTCCGCTCCCGCAAGCTCCCCGTTTCCCATGCGGAGTCCGCCCACCGCGCCGCCTCGTTCGGCCAGCTCGCCATCGTCGCGCTCGACTCGAAGCAACCGGTCAAATGGGACCCCAAAGCCGAGAAAGTCCTCGATAACCCCGAGCAAGCCAAACACCCGCGCCTCGGAGCCCGCCTTGAAGCCTGATTTTCCACACACATCATGAGCACTGAAACCGGCTGTAACAATAAACTCGCCCTCACCTACGGAGCCCTACTTCTCCGCGTCTGGCTCGCCGTCCGCGCCATCCAGACCGGCGTCGAGAAATTCGCGGGAACCAAAGCCGCCGATCAGGTCGTGACCGTCGATGGCGCGCCTAACGAATACGGCCTCACCGCCGCCGGCTCCGTCAAGAACTACGCCCTCGAAAACTACCACGGCGTGCCGGAAGCCCTGATGAAGAAATTCCAGGAAGAGCCGCTGATGCTCAAGTTTGCCCTGCCGCTTTACGACAAGCTCCTCGGCCCGGCGCTCCTGCTGCTAGGCATCACGATCCTGCTCGGCATCGCCAGCCGCACCTCGCTGTTTTTCCTCGGTTTGCTCTACGTCAGCCTCACCTGGGGCTTGATTTTGATCAAACAGGACGAAGGTGTCTCATGGCTCGGCGTTCACATGATCCTCATCGTCATGGCCCTCGCGCTGGCCGAACACAACCGCTTCACCATCCTCAAGAAATGGTAACCGTATGAATCCTCCATTTTCATCCATCAGCCGCCGGGACTTTCTATCGAAATCCATCGCCGGTGCCGGCGCGGGACTCGTCCTCGGAGCGCCCTCGATCCTCCGCGCCGCCGATGCCGCGGGCCCGGACAAGCTCCACATCGCCCTGGTCGGCATGGGCAAGCAGGGCCGCGTTTTGTTCGAGGCCATGGCCAACATCCCCGGCCTTCACTTCCAGGCGGTCTGCGACATCTGGGACTACAATCTCAAGGGCGGCATGGCCAAGGTCCGCGCGTTGCAAGGCGAGGCTCCCAAAGGCTACGCCGACATCGACGAAATGTTGGCCACCGAGAAGGGACTCGACGCCGTCATCATCTGCACCCCGGATTTCTGGCACTCGCCGCACACCGTAAAATGCCTCGAAGCCGGGCTCCATGTCTATTGCGAGAAGATGATGTCCAACACCATCGAAGGCGCGCGCGCCATGGTCAGAGCGGCGGAAAAATCCGGCAAGCTCTGCCAGATCGGTCACCAGCGCCGCAGCAACCCGCGCTACCGCTTCACGCTCGACCAGCTCATCAATCGCTACAAGATCTGCGGCCAGATCGTGAACATCAATAGCCAGTGGAACCGCGCCGTCAAATCCTCGCAGGACATCGGTTTCAATCCCAAGCTCACGATCAAGCCGGACGTCCTCGCGAAATACGGCTTCAAGGACATGCAGCAGTTCATGAACTGGCGCACCTACCGTGATCTTTCCGGCGGCCCCATTTCCGACCTCGGCGCCCATCAGATCGATATCTTCGGCTGGTTCCTCGGCGTCCCTCCCAAGTCCGTCTTCGCTTCTGGCGGCAACGATTTTTTCAAGACCCGCGAGCACTTCGACAACGTGATGTGCATCTTCGAATACGACACCCCGCAGGGCGGCGTCCGCGCTTTCTATCAGGTCCTCACCACCACCAGCGCCGGCGGCGGATTCTGGGAGAGCTTCATGGGCACCGAGGGGACCATTAGGATTTCCGAAATCGCCTCCGCCTCCGCCATCTACCGCGAGGACAGCGCCCCGCCGTGGGATGACCTCGTCAACCGCGGCGTCCTCAAGCGGACACCCGCGCCACCCAAGCCGCCGCCCTCCGCCGACGCCGTCGCTTCCTACGAATCAGCCGCGCCCGAGAGCTTCGAACTCCCCGGCGGTTTCAACAAGCCCGCCCACCAACCGCACTTGGAAAACTTCTTCGCCGCCGTCCGCGGCCAGGCCAAGCTCAACTGCGACGCCCGCCACGCCTTCGAAAGCGAAGCACCCATCTACTGGGTCAATCCATCCGCCCTCAGCCGCAAACCCATCGAATTCACCGCCGAACATCTTTCCGTATGAAAACCAAACTGATCCTTCCCGCCCTTTGCACCATCTCCGCCCTCGCCCTCTCAAGCTGCGGGAAAAAAGCCGAAACCACCGCCACCGAGACCGGCTCTAGCACCACCGCCGCGCCATCCGCTCCGGGCGGCACCGCCGGTGGCGTCCCGCTCACCTCCGAGCTCCCGCCCGAACTCATCGAAGGCACCCCCAAACCGATGAAGGTTCCCAACCTTGTGCAGGCTCCCACCAAGGCCCCCGAGTTCCTGGTCCCCGCAGGCACCACGCTTCTATCAAAAGGCAAGAAGGTCACCAGTAGCGACGACAACCCGATCATCGGCGACCTCACCCTCATCACCGACGGCGAGAAGGACGCCGGCGAAGGCTACTTCGTCGAACTCCTCGACGGCACCCAGTGGGTCCAGATCGACCTCGAAAAAAGCGCCGACCTCGCCGCCATCTGGCTCTGGCACTTCCATTCGCAGAAGCGCGCCTATCACGACGTGATCATCCAGATCTCCGACGATCCGGAATTCAAAACCGGCGTCACCACCATCTATAACAACGACTACGACGAGTCGTCGAAAATGGGCAAAGGCACCGACAACCCCTATGTCGAAACCCGCTTCGGCCTCATCGCCGACGCCAAGAACACCAAAGGCCGCTACGTCCGCCTCTACAGCAAGGGCAACACCTCCAACGAGATGAACCACTACATCGAGGTGGAGGTCTTCGGGAAGTGACGCAGGCATTCCTGCTCTAACGACCTTTCTCATGGGCAACCCAAAAATCAGCCCTTTCGATTCGTTGGAAATCCGCTGTATCCAAAATGTCGGATTCGGAGAGAGTCGCGTTACAGATTCCCTAACCAATCGTAACCACCAGCATCTCCAAACACTCATGAATCCCGGAATTCATCCGCACGCCGCTGACCCTCAATCCGCACCGAGCGCGAAGTTCAAATTCCGATCGCAATCCACCTGCGACGTATCCACCCTCCTCTAGGAGAATACACTGTTCGGTAAGAACAAGCCATGCGAGCACTCCTTTCATCAACCCTAGCCCTCATTTTAATGGCTTGCTCCGCCGTGGCCGATTTGGCCCCTGAAGCAGGCTGCCCAGTCAAAGTTGGTGTTCTCCGAGATGGAGGATCGATCTTCATCAAGGTTCCAGCCCATCGTGGGCAACCCGGTCTTGAGATATACATCGATCACGGAATCGGGCAATACTACCTTGGGGATGCTTTCGTCACGAAGACAGCCCCGATGAAGATTCAAGAAGTGTTGCGTGCGCTCCACCAAATCGAAACAATTCTTGTCGAGAAATACGGCAAGGATGAGCTGTTCCGAATCATAATGAACCCCTTGATACTAAATCTGAATCTCACGGATGAAGAATACACAAAAATGGAAGCCAGCGACCCGCATTTCAATGAAAAGGTGGACGTCATGGAGTTGCTGGATCGAATTAAAGAGTATCGCAGCCAGCATAAGACCGAAAAAGGCGGCGCTGACCAACCCGCTACCGCCCCGGAGTCAAAGTCTGAGGGTAAAGACAAACCTAAACCTGAGTCGGAGGCGCGCCCCCAGTAGCGGGTGGCAGGACTTTGGCGTTCTGCAAAAAATAAATGCCTACGATTAACAGCTGCCGACTCTTCGGATATGGACGATCTCAGCAAGGATCCGACCTCGACGACACAGTCACCCTTTACGACACAAGTCCGATCGTCTCTTTCGTAGATCCTCCAGAAGTTGAATTCCCTGAATGGCTGTATCATTTTTGGTGGGCCGAAGATCTTTCGCTGATTGGTTTTCGAGCTGACAACAAGGCGACAGCATGGAACCCCAATGAAGCGCGTTCTTACCTTTTTGACATTTGTTATCCGGCCCGCTCCTCCGGCTATTGCGCATTCTCAGTCCTGACGCGGCCTTTAAGTAAGTACGAACGTTCAACAGCATTCCATTGTATCCGCCTCCCATACTCGACCGACAGTTTATCACTTTTTTTGATGCTGGCATCTGAGATGAGCAAGCTGCGTATCGGCCCTGTTGATTGTGTTCAGTGGTGCGAATCTTGAAGAGGCAGAAGTCGTGACGCACGAACCGACCATAGGCTCTCCAGATTCAATTCAGTTTCCTTTCAACCGCGCCGGTGGGCCACATCTAACGTTAGACTCACTCCATATTTTCCACCACTTCTCGTATGTCAGATCAACCCACTCCAGAAATCCAACTGCTCTGCGCGGCCTACACGGCGTTCAACGCGCGGGACATCGACGCCGCCCTCGCCCTCATGACGCCGGACGTGGCTTGGCCGAAGGCGTTCAAGGGCGGTTTTGTCCGTGGGCCCGAAGAGGTCCGCGCTTATTGGACGGAGCAGTGGAGTGAGATCGACCCACACGTGGAGCCGGTGGCCTTTTACCCGGAGGATGGCGGGCAGATCTCGGTCGAGGTGCATCAGGTCGTGCGCGACCTGGCGGGAGCCGTGCTTGCCGACGAACACGTAGGGCATCGTTTCACCATTGCGCATGGCTTGATTCAAGGCATGGAGGTCTGCGCACTGCCATCGTCAGACCAAGCGGTCTAACGGTTATCCCGATGTCCTCGGCAGCGCCTTGCAAAGCCAAATGCGCCTGCGGGCTCGGCCTGAGAGCCGGTCTTGAAATGGCAGGGACCGTTCTCCGCAACGGTCCAGCGAATGGATAGAGAGTGAATCTGCCCATGAAACGCTTGGGAATCCATCCATGGCCGGTCATTCGCCTTCCATTCTCGCGGACCGCCCGGAGGTCGATCCCTGCCGTTTCCGGGTGCGCAGGAGAGCGGCCAGATGATCCAGGCATCGAGCAACGGCTTCACCTTGCCGCCTGGTTTGACGACCCCTGGGAATTGAAGGCACTGGATGGGGAACTTCTTGCACTTTGTCCATAGTGGATGATTGGGGTTGATAGATCGGGGAGTTAATCACCGCAGTGAATCGAAGAGCACGCTGAAGCGCGAACTCCGGGCAGGTTTCCGGCGAGTCCGGGCGGAAGTATCGAAAAAACACGGAGGGGCGGACTCCGATCCATCTAAGCCCATAAGATGACAATGGGTTGGGGGAATGCCACGAATCCTTGGCTTTCGATGGGCACGGCGAATTCGGAGATCGCCCCTTCCTGATGATCGGCCAGTTCCTAAAGGCATTGCCCTGAAGCATTTCTTTCTCCGCCGGCACCAACACCTAAATCCTTGTCACCCGGCGATCCTCCGACAAAGGTCATAGCAGAAAATCCCATGAAGCAACTTCCCGTCGGACTCATCCTCGGCCTCTGGATGGCGGCGGCCAGCCAGGCCTCCGCCGGGATGACGGTCATCACGCTGACCGACATCGCCCGCGCGCGGATCGACGCGCTTTCGTTTTTCCTGTTCATCTATCTGGTGATCGCGTGGGTGGTGAAGATCATCTGGAACCAGTCGGGGAAATCGTTCACCTCGCTGCCGCGCCTGAAGTGTCTGCAAGCTTGGGTGATCGTGTGGCTGTGGACAGCGATGATTTCCTGGGCGCAAGCTCAACCCGTGGAGCCGGAAATGACGGTGCTCAACTCGGTCCAGGAAATCCGCTCCCTCACGGTGGCCGAGGCCAAACAGGGGCGTTTCGTTAGGCTGGCGGGCACGGTCATTTACTCCCGGTCCAATGGCGAGCTGACCTTCGTGCACGACGGCAGTAACGGCATTTTCGTCGATAGGCCGGCTACCCGCGAAGTCCTGAATCCGGGTGACCGGGTCGAGTTGGAAGGCATCACCGGCGAGGGGCTTTTCGCGCCTGTGATCCGGCTGGATCCGGGAAACCCCGGTCGACTCCGAGTGATCGGCCCCGGGGCATTGCCACCGCCGATGGTGGTCAACGGTGACAAGCTCTCGCTGCCAACCATGGATTGCGAGTGGGTCTCGGTGGAAGCCCGGGTGCTGGATGTGATGATCAACCGCTACGCCGTCATTCTCGAGTGCCGCGCCGGCCCCTCTGAGTTCAATGTCATCATCGACGGACCCTTCGAACCGGATGCCGTGCCGTGGGATCTCGCCGAAAGTCAGGTAAGGATCACCGGCGTGGTGGCCACCGCCTTCAACATCCGCCGCCAGATGACCCGCCGGATGATCCGGGTGAACTCGCTGGCGGACATCGTGCCACTCGCTCCGGGGCCGACATCCATGGTCCCGCCGAAGATGGCACGGGCCGACGACTTGCTCCAGCTCGCCGGTCCCGGTCCAAATGATCTTGTCCGGCTCCGCGGCGTGGCGACCTTGCCCGTTCCCGGCCGGGGACTGTATCTCAATACTCCGGAAGGCGGCCTTTGGATCCAGACCGCAGAGCCCGTCCATGCTGTGCCGGGCACCGTGGTCGAAGTGGAGGGCTGGCCCAGGCTCGGGGAAATGCGACCGTTTGTCCGTTCCAAGCGGGTGACCATCGTGGGCAAGGAGACTCCGCCGCAGCCGCAGGCGATCCAAGCGAGCGAGGCGGTGGAAACGCATTGGGAATCGGAGCTTGTTTCGGTGGAAGCGGAGCTGTTGGACACCTTGATCGGGTCCGACGGCCGCAAACTCGTGCTGCGCGGAAGCGGCGCGGTTTTCGAATGCTCGCTGCCGCGCGAGCGGGGATCCCCGCCGCCGCGCTATCAGGCGGGTTCCAGGCTGAGGGTCACCGGTATTGCCCGGGTTTTCCCTGTCAATCCCTTCGTCCCGATCCAGTTGGGTGGCAAGTTGCTCATCCTCACCCGCTCCGCGGATGACGTGGTCGTGATCGCCTCGCCGCCGTGGTGGACCACGCAACGGGTAGCCCTCGCGGCCGCGGTGCTGTTCGCCGTGATGCTCGGCAGCTACGCGCTGGCGTGGGTTCGCCGAAATCGCGAGGAGGAAACAAAGCACCGCGAATACGAGGCGGTGGTCGCCGAGCGCGGCCGCTTCGCCCGGGAAATTCACGATTCGCTCGCGCAGGGGCTCACCTCAATTTTCCTTCAGTTAGAATGTGCCAGGGAAGAGGTCGGCGATGATTCGCCGAAGCTCCGCTCCCACATCGAGAACGCCCGGCGGCTCGTGCGCGACAGTCTGCGGGAAGCCCGCCGCACCGTGTGGAACCTCCGCCCGCTGGCGCTCGGCGAGGCGGATCTGGTCACCGCGCTGCAACGGTTCGCCACCGATCTCGCCCGCGACAGCGGCATCTCATGCAACCCGGAAATAGAGGGCACTCCCCGTCCGCTTTCCGCCGGGCACGATGCGGCGCTGCTGCGGATTGGCCAGGAGGCCATCACCAATGTGATCCGTCACGCCCGTGCGGGCACCATCACCATGCGCCTGCGCTTCGACAGCGAGTGGGTTACCCTGACCGTCCGCGACGACGGAGATGGATTCGATGTTGCAACGCCCGGACGTAAAGGTTTCGGTCTTACCGGAATGCAGGAAAGGGTCGCCGCGCTAGGGGGCAGCCTTTCCATCGACAGTATGCCGGGCGAAGGCACCGAAGTTTCAGCCACCCTTCCCACATGAACCCACCTATCAGAATTCTCCTTGCCGACGACCACCCGTCGCTCCGTGCCGGGCTTGCCAGTATCCTCCACAGTCAGCCCGACTTCAAGGTCGTGGCCGAGGCCGGCTCCGGTCGCGAGGTCATCGCGAAACTCCGCGAGCATCCGGCGGACGTGCTGGTCCTTGATCTCCGCATGCCCGATGGGGACGGCATCCTGATTCTCCAGGCCATCGCCGAACTCAATCTTTCCGTAAAGGTGCTGGTTTTCACCACCTACGACAACGAAGAAGACGTCTTCGCCGCGCTCGAAGCCGGTGCCCTCGGCTACCTGCTCAAAGACACCCCCAAGGAGGAAATCATCACCGCCATCCGTGAGATCCATGAAGGTCGCCGCTATTTGCCGCAGGCCATCGCCGGCCGCCTTGCCAACCGCATCGTCCGCCCGGGACTCACGCCGCGGGAACTCGATGTCCTGCGTCTCGTCTTCCGCGGCCGCGCTAACAAGGCGATCGCTTCCGCCATGTTCGTTTCCGAGGAAACGGTCAAAACCCACATGAGATCCCTGTTCCAGAAACTCGGTGTGCATGACCGCGCCGAAGCCGTTTCGGTCTCGCTCAAGCGCGGCCTGATTCGTTTGTAAGAGCCCGTTTCAAGCGCGTGAGACGAGGTGCACCCTTGGCCGCTGACTCCGCACGACTCCGTTGTCCGTTCGCAGAGCCACCCAAATGGGTGAGGACAATTCCACCCCATTCTGGAATCGACACGCTCAACGCGAGGCGATTCTACTCACGTTGATACTTGGGCACGGCATGCGGCCGGTTCCTTGTGTCAGCTCCCGCAAAAATCCATCCATTTCCCATGAAACCCAAGAACAACCCGCGCTTTTACCAAGGGCTCTTCGCCACGATCTGCGCTTCCGCTCCTCTCTCGGCTTTTGCCGCGCCACTCTATCAGTGGAAATTCGACGGTGCCGTGGGCACCCCGTTTGTCACCGCCGGCGGTGGTACTTTGGCGCCTGTCGGCACGGCAAGTTTCGCAGGCACGGGCGTCAGTGGGTTGCCTGGGGACAATGCCTTTTCGGTCAGCGGCGCGACCAATGGCAACAGCGCTCTCGCAGGAGGAGCCAACGTCCTAACCGGTGTGGGGACTCTGAGCAATTTCACCGTAACCATGTGGGTCAGGTCCGAGCCAGGAAGCACCACCGCTTTTCCCCGGCTGCTGCAGCTTGGTGCCACCCCCACCCCGGACAGCAACAGCAATCCAGGAGTCAACCTGTTGATCAACACCGGGAACCTGGAGATCGGCGTCAACGGCGGCGTCAACTCCCTGAATACCGGAGCAAGTTTCGCGAACGGAGTCTGGCGATTCGTTGCATTCAGCTACGACGGCACGGCCACCAACCCCTATTTCAGCCCTGCCAACCAGGCGCTCTACACGTTCAACGGCAATCCCGTGGGCAACAACGCGGTCGTCCTCACCGGCACGGCCAGCACGCCGGTGGCCATCAGCGGCACGGTGGGCCTCAACACCGGGGCGCTGCCCGGCGGCACCTTCAATACCTCTCCGGGCCCCGCCGCCATCGGAGCCAGCGGCACGCTCTATTTGGGAAACCGCGCCAACGGCCAACGCGGGCTGACGGGTTTCCTGGACGACGTGCGGATCTACAACACCCAGTTGAGTCGTGACGAAATCGAAGCAATCCGGCTCGAATCCGCGCCGCCTCCTCCTCCGGGCGGCACGGCCACCTACTGGAAAGGCGGAACCAGCGCGGAATGGAATGCCGCCAACTGGACTTCCGACCTCGCCGGTAATTCTCCCACAACACTCGCCGTGGACGGCACCGCTGCCGCCACCTTCGCGGCGTCCAGCCCCGCGAATCTCGCCGCCACCGTCCTCGGCGCGGATCAGAACGTCAAATCCTTGAAATTCAATACCCAGGCAACCGGGGTGGGCATTGGAGGCATCCACAATCTCACGGTGGGTGATGCCGGGATGACGCTCGATGCCGATGCTGGCGCGGTGGAAATCAACACCACTGGAAATGTCATCCTCGGTGCCGCGCAAACGTGGACGAATCTATCGCCTTCCGTTCTCACCGTCACCTCACCGGTGACCGGAGCGTTTCCGCTGACCACCGCGGGGCCCGGGGCTACCTTGCTGGCCGGAGCGAACAGCCACGGCTCGACCATTATCGAGTCCGGCACCCTCCGGATTGGCAACGCCCTCGCCTTGGGACCCGTCACGAACTCGCTGACGATCAATGGCGGCACCCTGGATCTCAATAACATCAATTTGGAAATCGCGCACCTCACCGGAGGCTCCTCCGGATTCATCACCAACTCCGTCGATGGCCTAGCCACCCTGACCGTCAATTCCCCCACCCTTGCGACCGATACATTCACGGGACACATCAACGACGGAGCGGTCGGCCAGGCCGTCGCTCTCACCAAGACCGGGCCCGGCACCCTTACCCTCGGCGGCAGCGGCAATTTCACCGGAAACGTCCACGTCAAGGAAGGCGTGCTGGCCGCAGCCCTGTTCTCCAACGGGCCCGCCGTTACCAGCGCTCTTGGGAACGCCCAGTTCGCTGGCCGCACCATCACGATCGACGGTGGAGCCACCCTCAGTTTCACGTTCAACAATACCTTTGGAAATCAAAACTCCGACGGATCTTTATTACCTGAACTCATCATCAATTCCACCGAGTTCCTACCGGGAACCGTCAGCGCCATCCGTTTCAACGTTCTTGGAAAAGTAACCATGGACGGCGGACTTCTCACCCAGACCGCGACTTCGAGCAACGACGTGCTGTTCCAAGGCTATCAGTTCCGCTCCGACATTGTGGCGACGGGAACCCGCCCTTCGCTGATTTCCAGCGCCACCGGTCGGGCGAACCATCTGTCCGCCGAGACCTACTTCGACGTGGCGGATGTGACCGGCAGCGAGGATGTGGACCTCACCGTCTCCAATCCGCTCTGGAACCAGTCCGGCGACTATGCGAGCGCCCAAGGCAGCTTGGTCAAGATCGGAGCCGGGACGCTGGCTCTCACTGCTTCCAATGCCTATACCGGAGCGACCCGCGTGGAGGCTGGGACGTTGAGCATTACCGGTGACAAGTCGCTGAGCGACATCGCCCCGCTTGACGTCTGGACGGGAGCGAAGATGCATATCGACTTCGGCACCGAGTTCGTCGGTGAGCTTCAATTCGACGGAACCTCCCAGCCCGAAGGAACCTATGGCGGGCCGGACTCGGATGCCACCCACGTCATCCCGACGTGGACCGGCTTCGGGGTCATTCTCGTCGCGTCAGACCCGTTCTACCTCTGGCTGTCCGGCTTTCCAGGCTACAATCTCCTATCGCTCGCCAACCGCCAGAAAGATGGTGATCCCGATGCAGATGGTCTGACCAACCTGACGGAGTTCGCGCTCAACGGTGATCCGGTATCCGGCCTTGCTTCCGGTAAAGTCCGCTCCCGCATCGAAGCGGTCGCCGCGCAGCAGGCGCTGGTCATCACCCTCCCGGTTCGCGAGAATGCCATCTTCAGCGGAACCGGCCCTGCGGTCGGAACCGTGACGGCCGATCACCTCACCTATCAGATCGAAGGCACCAACGAGCTTGAAAACTTCAATCAGGGAGTGTCGGAAGTGACCCCGGTTTCTGATGAAGGTTCGCTACCCGCGCTCGATGCTGGATGGATTTACCGCAGCTTCCGACTGAACGGAAACATCGGCGGTGGAGCGTCACGAGGACCGGTAGGATTCCTGCGGGCCGGCGTGTCCCCGCTGCCGTGATCCGGTAAGGAAAATCAAAAGGCCGGAAGCTCACGCTTCCGGCCTTTTTTGTAAATGATGGAGAGAAAATCCGCTGTCAGGGATCATGCCCGCCTGCGGCGGAGCAGAGCCATTCCACCCAGCAGACCCAGCATTGCCGAACTCGTCTCGGGGATCGCGATGAACGCAAGATCGTCGTAGCGGTTCTGCCCTCCGAAGTTCGGATTCGTAATCGTGGCCCCGATGATTTCATACCCCGGGTCGGCGGCTTGCCCGAAGAACACTGCAGAAGTGGTGACGAGGGTGGTAGTACCGATTGGCACGAAGATATTTGCTCCACCACCGATCGGCCTTTGCGTCAGGGTGATCAACGTGTCACGCGACGAGCCACGAGGCAGTGCGGTGATCCCGAAGAAACCCAATGGCGTGGTGTCGAACACCAACGTCGCCGGACTCGCGGCCCCCGTGATGCCCATGTAACCGCCGCTGGTGCCTGCCGTTCCACCAATGCCATCGGGAAGTGGAGCTGCCGGCGGTGCGAAAAGGACCGAGCCGGTAACGCTGGTGCCGGCGGCGATCGGGTCGCGACTCTTGTAGCCTCCCGAGATGATGTTGGCACCTTGGTTGGTGTTGGAATCGATGTTGTCGTTGGTGACCACCGAACCGGCGGTAATGGCGTCCGAACGGTAGAACGAGAAGACGACCGGGCCGCTCGCGACCAGATTGCCTGCGCTTCCGGACGAGGAAGTCGTGACATTCAAGGGGTTGGCCGAATCGGTTGCGATATCCACTCCATTGATTGATGAAGGGGCGTTTTGAAACGTGCCTCCTTGGAATTGCTGTTGGAAATCGACGACACCTCCGTATCCCCCCGTAAATGCGGTGGAGACCAGAATGCGGGCAGCCGCCAGACTGGTGTTACCCACCTCAACAATGGCCAGATTGCTGGGATTGGGATTGAGGGCACCGACCGAGTCAACAAATGTGGCGGCGGCGGAGGCTGAGTTCGGCACGCTCAAAACAGCTCCGCCAAGGGCGGTGAAGACGAACGTGATCGCCTTGGTGAGGGGATGGATGAGATTTCGGTTTTTCATGGTGTGTTGTGGGAGTTGAAAAGGCAGTCATATGATTTGACCGCATTGTCATATGACATATTGGATAACCACTGGAACCGGGACAACAACACGATGGCGGGGGCTTTGTCTCACCCATATGGGGGAGCGTCTATTTCGCCTCGATATTGAGTCTCAGGAAACAGCGGTCGCGAGGCTCGGACCAACTGGTGGACGGCTCGGCGGTGAAAATGCGGTCTCCCGCATCGGAAGACTCCATGAGGTCGAGATACGGAGCAGCCGGGGTCGCCTGATACCAGGTTTGCAGATCCCGGGAAATCTCAGGAATTAAATCAAAGTGGTCGAGCTGGCCGTGAGGAATGCGATAGGTCAAAGCGCAGGAGGTGGTATTACCCGCCACCAAATGCGGCAGACGGAGAGCGCGGTTGGAATCCGGTGGGAAGGCGTTGAGATCGAAGGCGTTCTTGATGAGAAGAGGAAGCCCGTCACCCGCGGGATCGTCGTTGCCGGCCGAAGAAAGTGAGTTGAGATTGCGGATTTCCCAGTAGTCGATCAAGCCGTCCCGATCACGGTCGGTCACCGGGGTGGGGAGATTTCCGAAGAAGAAATCTACCGCACCGGTGTAAAGGCCGGTCGCGTTGTTCGGTTCGCCTTGCGGGCCAAGGCTCGGAGCATCACCGAACTTGTGGCCGATGGCGTTGATACCGTGGAGCAGCGAGAGATTCCCGGGTGGGCGTGGGACGTTGACTCCGGGCCGGGAGCTTGACGCGTCGGGCCAGCTCAGCACGCGGAAAAACAAGTCGGGAACAGCGGAAACAACGGTGATGGGGAGCTCGTTGGTTTCGAGGGTGGCCCAGCGCAGTTTCCCGTGATAGCCTCGAAACTCGGGGTATCCCCAATCCTTTCCGGTGTTGGTGTTGTTAGCGGTCTTGCGGTGGACTCCCATTTCCTGGCCGACCAGGCGGTTTTTCCAAACGCGGAACGGACCCTGCCCGAGCCAGCGAATGGCGGAGACGTTGGTTTCCGGATAGTCGAAGGTGACACCGAGCCAAGCCTGCGGGCCAGTCAGCGTGTAGCGGTAACCCAACCGTAACCAGCCGTCCCGCCGGACCCGCCACTCGAAGGCGTTGGCGGAGTTCGCAGGGTTGTTCATCGTAATCCGGTATTCATCGCCCTCAAATCCATGAGTCAGGGTATCGACGGTCCAGGTCCCGCTCACCGGGCGGGGTCCGGCGGAGAAGGAGACGGCCTGACCGGAGCGGGTGACGCCAAGGATTTCCCCGTTGGTTTTGTTAAAACGGAAAACCTGATCGGCGGCGGTCACCACGAGTTCCGCGCCGCTGGCATCCGCGCTGATGGCAGGCCCGGTGGCCGTTGCCGGCACCACGCGGCCGGCCAGAGCGGAGGGAGTGTTGAGAGTCCAGGTCCAGGTGTAGACTTCGCGACCTTGGGGATCGGTGGCGGTCAGTCGGATGGCGTCGAAGTGGGTCCAGCCTGCCGGGAGGTTGAGTGCGAGCGGTCCGTTGGTGCCCGGAGCGATCGACGGGCCGACGAGGGCTCCGCTGTCGATTTCCATGAGGAAACCCCCGTCCAAGGCGTTTTGGGGATCCGCAGGATCGGGGAACCAGCCGAGTTTCCAGCGGAAGGAACACTGGTTGAGGTTGGTGAAATCGTAACGGTTTTCCAACGCGAGAACGGGATTCCCCGACGCGAGTTGCGAAGTGATCTGCACCGGACTGTAGAGTGCCCTGACAGTGTCGTAACTGGCTTCCTTTTCCCGATAGGGGCCGAGGATGCCGTCCGGAGCCGCATCCCCGACGATGTCGATGGCCCCGCCGAAGTCGTCGCGTTTCAAGCCCTCGTCGCAAAAGGCCCAGATGAAAAGGCCGGCTCCGTTAGGCGCGGTGCGGATAGCGTCCCAGTAGTCCTGGAGGCCCGCGCCCGCGCCGCCGTCGAAGAGGCCGTGGAGGGTTTCCGTGGGCATGAACGCCGCCTTGCCGGCACCGAGGTAGTTGCTTTGGATCAGCGCGTAGTTGCTGTAGTGGTGCGTCTTGAAGCCACCGAAGAGGTGGTCGTAGGTGGCGGGGTGGAGGACCGTGCGGTTCTGCGGATCCCAAATCGAAAAATCATCGTCGACGGTGGTATTCCAGCCGCTTTCGTTGCCATTGCTCCAGGAAATGACACTCGGATGGTTCACGTTGCGAATCACCAACTCGCGGACCAGCGGCGGCGCGGCGCTGTCGCTGTAGGCTCGCTGCCAGCCGGCGAGTTCGTCGAGGACCATGATGCCGAGGCGGTCGGCCTCCTGATAGAACTCACGGGTCGCGGGATAGTGGGCACGGCGCACGGCGTTCATATTCATCGATTTCATCAACAGGATGTCGTCGATGCTCTGCTGGCGGCTGGAGGTGCGTCCCGTGTCCGGCCAGAACTCATGATGTACGGTGCCGCGAAGTTGGATCCGCTTGCCGTTCAAATGAAAGCCTTGGCCGCTGACAACGGCGATGGTGCGGAATCCGATCGTTTCGGAAAGGCTGTGGAGCAACGCGCCGGTCCCCGCATCATGCAGCTCGACGATGAGTCGATAGAGATGGGGAAACTCCGGCGACCATGGCAGCACTCCGGGGATGATTGAGGAGAAAACCGCCGGGTTGGCTTCCGCAGCGACGGTTGTTAGGAAATCCGCGCCGACCTGGACGCCGGCCAGCGTCGTGACGCGGGCCGTCACGGTGGTGGCCGATTCGTTTCCAGAGAGGAACGCGTTCACGGTCAGGCTGCCGTCGTGAAGCGGGTTGACGGCGAGGCGTTCAAGATGAGCGGCGGGCCGGGACTCCAGATAGACCGGTCGATAGATCCCGCCGAAGTTCCAGTAGTCGCCCTTGCGTTCGGCATCGTTGATGGAGACGTCGCCGGTGGTTTTCCGAACCGTGACCTCCAACAGATTGGACGCTCCGACGTTGATCTGCCCGGTGATTTCATGGCTGAACTCATAGAAACCGCCGCGGTGGATCGTCGGCGTGAGGGTGGGTGGCGCGCCCGAAACACCGTCGCCAACCGGGCTGTGGAGATCCGTCGCGGCATCGGCGGCGTTCCGCAGCGTCAACTGACCGCCGCTGCCGGTCTGGGGCTGCGTGGTGGCTGCGGAAACGGCGACGTTGAAATTCCATTGGTAGAGGAGATTGGCGGTCGGTTGGGGATTCGTGGAGCTCACGGCGGAGGCTCGGACGGCATCGAGGGTCGCTGTGTCGAGAGCGCCATCATGGATGCGGAAATCGTCGCCCAGACCGCTGAAGGCGCGGCCGAGGTTGGCGCGGTTGAGCAGATAGGCGTGGCCGGCGGAGCCGAAACTGACCGCCGCGCCGCCACCATAAGTAACGCTGGAGGCCGGGCCGGTGAGGGTGGCCAACCGTTGGCCGGTGTAGAATTTCACCTGATTGTTAGGAAGGCTGGAGTCGTAGCTCACCGCCACGAAGATCCAGTCCGTTCCGCCCAGCACGCCAGAGGCCGATAGAGCTCCGTTACTCGTATCGCCGTTGACCTTGAACTGGAGCCCGGCGGAGGTTCCCTCGTTGTTGTAGATCGCGAAATACGCACCCTGCTGGCCTGCTCCGGCGTCGTATCCGGCCGCCGATCCCAGCAGCATGAGCCGGGGAAATCCGGTGGTCAGGGCGCTCGCCGCGCCCGGCTTGATCCAGCCGCTCATGGTGAACGCCGTGCGGGTTCCCAGCGCCAGATTCCCCGAACTGCTACGGAGGCCACCTCCCGCACCGCCCGAAGTGCTGTTGGAGTTGTTGATTGCGCGGTCGTTGGCAATAGGCGTCCCGGTCGGGTATGTCGCCCCTTTGGATCCCGCGGGAATCCCATTCACCCGGGTTTCCGTTTCCGCCATCGACCCTTCATAGACGAGGAAAACGCGCCGACCTGCCCAGGCTGCGGGGACATCGAAGGTTTTCCGATAGTCGGCGGATTCGTCGCCAGCCGCCCAGTTTCCGTATTTGTAAGAGCCGAAGCCTTTTGTTTCCCAGCATGAGGGCACCGGGATGGAGGCCCAAACGCCCGCATTCCTTCCCCCGGAGACCCGGAAGTCCCACGGCACCGTGTGGTCCTTGCCGGTTCCTGATAGATAGACCCGCTCTGTCGCGGCTCCCTGACCCATAGCGGGACCGATGGAAATGAGGGCCGAGAGGAGCAGAAGGCGGATGGAGATTCCAGTGGTCATGCAGCAGGAAGTGAGGTGCCTGTCTACCCGTCCGAGCTATCAGGGGAAGACTCGCGACGAACTGAAACAGTGGTGAAGGCTGAACCCACCAATCACTCCCGTCGAAATGCCAATGGCGGGAAAATGATCTCACCCGGACGGGGGAGGATTCAGGAGGATCGTGGTGGCCATCGTGCTGATCTGCCGGTGATGTTTGTCATTTCATTCATCGTTCCCGGGGTGCTCTTGCAGTGGGAAACGCTGCGGCAGGTGGTGTGGATCGAGGTGCGGTGAGGCGATCCCGTGCGGAGGGAATTTCTCACTCGGTCCCGAACGCCTCAAATCCGCAGAACAGCTTGGAGCCGACGGGCGGCTTGGCGGGAAGCGGCAGGTCGTGGTCGAGATGTGTGCGGCAGATTTCCTGGAACTCCCCGGGCGTCCGCGCGCGGCGCATGTCGTATTCGAATTCTCCCTCCAGACCGTGGGTGATGTAGGCCAGCGTTTTTTTCATCCGCTGGACGTGGGCGAGGGGATTGAACTTCGGCGTCTCGCGGGCGATCTCGTCGTAGAGTTCGAGGACATACTCCCACAACTCGCGGTAGCGCGGCACCGGTGGTGGCGTTCCCGCGAACGTGGCTGTTAGCTGGGAGAAAATCCACGGGTTGCGGATCGCGCCGCGGCCGATCATCAGGCCCGCCGCGCCGGTTTGCGCCAGATAGGTCAGGCCGGTCGCGGCATCGACGACGTTGCCGTTGGCGATCACCGGGCAAGGCATCGCCTGCACCGCAGTGCGCACCCGGTCGGGATGGACCGGCGTCTGATAGCGCTCAACCACGGTGCGGCCGTGGATGGTTAGGCCGTCGATGGCGTGGCTGCGGAAAATTTCCAACAGCGCGGGAAACTCCTCGGCGGTCGTGTAGCCGAGCCGTGTCTTGACGGTGAACCTCCCGGGAATCGCCTCGCGCAAAGAGCCTAGCAATCGATTGACAGTTTCCGGGCTGCGCAAAAGCCCGCCGCCGGCGTCCTTGCGGCAGACGATCGGTGCCGGGCAGCCGAGATTGAGATCGATGCCGGCGACCGGGTATTTCGCCAGCTCCCGAGCGGTGCGGATGAGGCTCGGCAAGTCACGGCCGATCAGCTGCGCGAACACCGGGCGGCCGGTTTCGTTCTCCACGATCGAGCGGAGGATGTAGCGGTTCAGGCAGGACTCCGGGTGGACCCGGAAATACTCGGTCACGAACCAATCCGGTGCACCCCGCCGCGCGATGATCCGCATGAACGGCAGATCGGTCACATCCTGCATCGGCGCGAGCACCAGCGCGGGTCGTTCGGTTGGCAGGAAATCACGCATGGAATGGGGCCGGGATGGCACAGTGCGGGCCGCGCCGGGTCAAGGAATTCAATTGACATCCAAGGGCGGTTGTCGATTCTTCGGATAGGTTGAATAACACCGGAGGTCAAAGTGGAAAGTGACTTATTACACACCGAAAAAATTCTGGCGGATCGGAAGACGTTTTATCTCGATCTCAAACAGAACTCGCGCGGCATGGTCGTGAAGATCACCGAAGATGTCGGCGGAAATCGTGACACGGTCATGGTTCCGGCCGAGATCCTCGCCGATTTCATTGCCGCCCTGACAGATATCAAGGCGACGGCGGACGAGCAAGAGTGAAAGGGGACTCTCCGCTTTCGTCTTGCTGAATGCGGACGAGTCGGGAAGGGTGGGGCACACGATTTTCCATGGCCTCCCACCCCTCCGTCAATGTCGCGCGCCTCATCTATCTGTTGGTCTGTGAGGCCGCAGGTGTGGCGATCGCTCTGAGCACCAAGGGGCTGATCGATATCTCGATCAGCACCGGATTGCTTGGCGGGCTGGGAGTCGCGGCGCTCGTTATCTGGATCGAGACCTTGATGAAGGGCTTCACCCTGAGGGGTTTTTCAACCGCCAGCTTCGGGCTGGCGGTCGGATTGTTTTGCGCGTGGTTGCTCACGCGCGTGGAAATATCGAGTTTGTTAGAGCTGGCGTTCCGGGCCAAACTGCTGAGCGAAGGCGCGGGCACGGGAGTGGAGCTGGATGTGCTGCGCCTGACGGTCAATGTGACTCTGTTCGCAAGTTTGGGGTTTCTGGGAGCGGTGCTGGCGCTGCGCAGCAACCGCGATGATTTCGCATTCATCATCCCGTACGTGCGGTTCCGCCAGGACTCCTCGACCGGCCAACCGGTGGTGTTGGATGCGGATGCGGTGATGGACGGGCGGGTGCTGGGGATTCTCCGCTCCGGCTTCCTGCACGGGCGCTTGATCGTCCCGCGATTCGTGCTCGATGATTTGCAGGCGCGGGTCGATTCCGGCTCTAACGCGGATCGCCAGCGGGCGCAGCGCGGCTTGGACAGTCTCGAACAGATGCAAAAGGCCCCGGATATCCAGATTTCCATCCATGACACCGCCGTGAACGGTGAGTCGGTGATTCCGCACACCCGCCTGATAGAAACGACCCGCCTGCTCGGAGCCCGGCTGATGACCGTGGATGAGAATCTGGCGAAGGTCGCCAAGATCCAGGGCCTGGACGTGCTCAATATCCACGAACTCGACGACGCGCTGAAACCCGACGTGGTGGTGGGTGAGAGAATCCGGATCGCGCTGGTCCGTCCAGGAAAAGAAGATCACCAGGCCGTCGGCTATCTGCCAGATGGCACCATGATCGTCGCCAACCACGCAGCGTCCAGGATCGGTTCCACGGCGGATGTGATCGTGGTCAGTACCCTGCACACGGCGACAGGCACGATGGTCTTCGCGGAGCTTTACAAGCCGGGCTGAGGATTCTCAAAAAAGAAAACCTCCGCCGCGGGATCGCGCAGCGAATCCACGAAGCGCGACCATTCACGACTTTCCTCCGCCGTCGGGGCGGTGGGTTGATGGTCTGGGCCGACGTTGGCGACGAGAAACTTGACCGGCGTTTCCGCCCCCGCGCTGGCCCGGACCTTGGAATGCAGCGCGATCATTCTGGCAGGTGAAAGCGACCAGCCTTCCGCGAGCAGGACGATCCCGGCGGGAGCCTTGGCCAGCGCGCGGGCTGCCTCCGCTTCGGCTCCGGAGTCCAGCACGGCGACCGGTTGCCACGCGGCGGGATGGACCCGCAGCCGGCGCAGCAGGAACGGCCTGAGCGCGTGCTCTGTTAGGCCGCTGCCACCCACGTCTAACACGATTACCCCGTCCAATGGCATCTCATCGGTTTCCACGCGGCCGGTGCCGGTTAGTTCCCGCCACAACGCGCGGTGGTTGCGGCCTTGGAAATCGAGTTTGGCAAGTGCCTGGCGGCCGGCGTGCCATGCCAATACCCAGAGGATCGCCCGCGGCAACAGGCCCCAGACGAGTGTGGCCGCCAGCAAAAATTCCCACCAGGCAGACGGCCCGGGCGCGAGTCCGGTGGCGCGTCCCGGCAACCAGCGTGAGGCGTCGATCACTTGCCCGCCGGGTACGGCATCCGGCCACCACGCGGACCAGGGTGCTGATAGAAATTCCACCGTCGTCTCCAGCATCGTGCGCATCGCCAGTTCGGTGGTGGTCTCCCAGAAAAAGCCGACGTGTTTCACCAGCACCAATCCGGCCAGCCCGCACAGGATGCCGACATTGAAGCAAATTCCCGCAGCCTGCACGAGGCGGGCGAGCCGCCACAATACCGCCGCCCGGGGCGCGCCGCCACCATCCATCAGGCTGTTCCACCACGCGTCGTCGCGATCACCCGCGAGGCGGCGGGCGAATTTGCCCGCGATGGCCTGCACGCCGCTGAAGCCCTCCGCCGCGCGCCGCCGGACGAGCCAGGCAATGGCCGCCAGCACCAGCACGAGCCATTGCCCGCCAATCAGGATCGCGAGGAACAACGTCACGTTGATGCCACCGCGTTCGCGATCCAACATTCCAAGCGCGGCGGAAATCCCGGCTAGAAACGTGATCAGTGACAGCCCGGCACCGACGACCGACAGCGCGGAGGAAAATTTCCTCCCGGCCGGGCCTGCCTTCATTTCCGCGAGCCACACATGCAAGCCCGCGCGCCGGGCGGTCGCGGCCTGGAGCCCGCGGCTGGCGGCGACCACGGTGGATCTAACGTCCGGCGGGGTGGCGGTGGATGACGCGAGCGTTTGCTCGAAATCGACCAGATCCTGCAAAGTCCACCGCGGTGCGTCGTTGGCCATTGGGGAAAAATGTTCTAGCCCTTTTTGGCAATCTGTTTGCGGAACAGCGGGACGAGTTCGGTATCCATCCACGCGAACGCGGCGTCGAGGCCTTCGGCCTGATAGAGCTTGCCGATCGAGGCCTCCACCCGGGTCGGGTTGCCGAAGGCACTGAGGAAATCGTTGGAAGTCAGGCGGGTGAACCACTCGCCGTCCATGGAATTGCGCTCGCGGAGGACAAACTGGCGGGCAAACAGGGCGAGGACGGCATCGCCGACCCAGGCTGCTTCACGTTCTTGGCGGAGATCTTCGGCTTTTCGGCTCACGCGGAGAGAATGCATGTTCCTAGAAGGGTCGCACGATCTTTTGCATGCGTTCCCGTTCGATCCGCTCGCGCAGCCGGGTTTCCGAATCGACATCCCAGTAGCCGGGCTGGAGTTCGAGGAAAACCGACGAGTAGGGCAGCGCCGTGGTCGTGCGGATGACCAGCACGTCGAAGCTGCGGTTTGCATCTTCCAACAGGGTCAGCAACGATTGCTGGTCCAGCTCGGTGGGTTCGTGGCCGTGAAGAGCACCCTGGAGGCGCTTCCGGAGATCGTCGATGCCCGGCGCGAAATCGTTCTCCACCGCCCGCAGTTCCCGGGTGACGTAGACTTGCGGCCGGACGTTCTCGGTTTGTTCAAGGGTCTTGAGCACGTAGTCGACCGCTTCCGGAACGTCCACGGATGCCGTCACCTGGCGGATGCCCGGCCGGCTGTGGGCCGGAAACGACGCCTCCGCGATGACGATCCAATTCCGGTAACCGAGTTGTCCCGCCTGGCGATCAACCGCCCCCTGCCAGTTTGCGCCATTCTGCATGCCTGCACAACCCAGCGACAAAACCGCCGCCCAGAGGGCCAGGAAACCACGACACAAAACCATGGGTTTTTATGGTGCAGGCCCCCCCGGCTGTCAACGCGTTGCCCAATGTCATTTCACCTCCGGCCGCGAGCTTTGGCATCGCGTTCCCAGCCAGCCGCGATAGGCTGCCCACCAAATGAACATCGGCGTCCCGAAGGAAATCAAAGCGCAGGAAAACCGGGTGAGCATGGTTCCAGGCTCCGTGGCCGAGCTGGTGAAACGCGGCCACCGCGTGATCGTCGAACGCGGCGCCGGCGAGGGCGCGAGTTACGCCGACGCCCAATACGAGGCCGCCGGCGCTGGACTCGTCGACAGCCCGGAAGCCGTCTTCGCCGCCGCCGAACTGATTGTGAAAGTGAAGGAACCCCAGCCCTCCGAGGTCGCCCTGCTGGAGTCGCGGCACATCCTATTCACCTATCTCCATCTGGCAGCTCACAAGCCGCTGACCGAAAGCTTGCAGGCTTCCGGCTGCACCGCCATCGCCTACGAGACCATCGAGGTGAACCGGCATCTTCCTTTGTTAGAGCCGATGAGTGAAATCGCCGGGCGGATGTCCGCCATCGTCGGCTCGTATCATCTCGCGAAACATTGCGGCGGCCGCGGGTCGTTGTTAGGAGGCGTTCCCGGCGTCGCGCCGGGCCGTGTCGTGGTCCTCGGTGGCGGCACCGCCGGCGTGAACGCCGCCCGCGTCGCCACCGGCATCGGCGCGGACGTGACGATCCTGGAAGTGGACTTCGAGCGGATGCGCTTTCTTGACATCACCATGGGCTCGCACACCGTTTACTCGAACGAAGCGAATCTCGCCGACCTGCTGCCACGGGTGGATCTGGTCATCGGTGCGGTGCTCGTCCCCGGGGCTAGGGCTCCCAAACTGATCACCCGCGAGATGCTCCGGCTCATGCCGCATGGCAGCGTGTTCGTGGACATCGCCGTCGATCAGGGCGGCTGCGCCGAAACCACCCGGCCGACCACCCACGACAACCCAACGTTTGAAGAGGAGGGCGTGCTCCATTACTGTGTCGCCAACATGCCCGGTGCCTATTCCCGCACCGCGACCCAGGCACTCAACAATGTCACCCACCCGTGGACGATGCTCATTGCCGACAAGGGTCTCGCCGGGGCCTGCCAAAAGCGCAAGGAATTGTTAGGCGGAATCAATGTCATCGGAGGCAAGCTCACCTGCCCACCTGTCGCGGCGGCGCATGGCTTGGAATTGAACGGAATCGGCGAGGTGATGTTCTGACAGTCTGTCCTCGCCCTCTGACGCCGGATATTTCTATCATCTCCAGTGTGACCGAAGATCCCTACACCACGCCCAGCCACGCAGTCCCGCCGCCACTTCCACCTCCACCCTCGTCGGGAGGAATCGGCGACGATGCCGGGATGCGGCTGCTGATCCCGGTCGGCCGTTCCGGCTGGGCCATCGCGGCGGGCTATCTCGGGTTGTTTTCGTTCGTTCTTATCCCCGCTCCCATTTCCGTGATCGTCTCGATCCTTGCCATCCGCGACATCCGGCGGAGCAAACTAACCGCCAAAGTGAAGCACGGCATGGGCCGGGCAATTTTCGGCCTGGTGATGGGAATTCTCGGAACATTGGCGCTGGGAGGGATCGTCATTTCCACGGCCCTTGCAAAATAAGCGCGGACGCCTCGTCCGCGAGCCGATGAGGAGAGGCGAAAAAGAACTGCTGCCAGATTGCCCGTTTGATTCCTCAAATTCCCATCAATTGCTAAAAATGCGCAATCCGCCCCTACCTAGCCCGGGCTTCAGACTTGAGACTTGTGCTTGTTTGCCGGGACCCCGCCCACGTGTTTTCATCGATTCAGTAAGCGTTGTATATGAAGGTAGTCACCTTGATGCGACCTAACAACTGTGCCCTCGAATCGATAGGGCCCCGTGACCCACCGGCTGCCAAACGCATGCGTTGGCTCGGGAATCTTCCGCCCTGCGAAATAATGATTCAGCATCGCCACAGAGTTTTCCAATGTGGTTGCCAACGCGCTGATTTCAGCCCTTGGTCCCGCTGGCATTTGGATCTGGTTTGGGGAGTAAAAAGACCAGATATGATAATCCAATTCCGATTCCCGGTGACCACTGCCGCCTCCTTGATCGTCGAGATCTTCCACGAGAACCGTGCCCGGTGGAAGGTTGACGCCAAGCTCGGCAATCAGGCTAGCTGGTACCGGTACCCCACGAGGAGGTAAATATCTGGAATGCCACCACCACCCCCCAGCCGCAAAACCGAGAATCGCGGCAAGAAGCAAAACCACTTTGAGAAGTCTGGATGAGGAATGGTTCATTCAGGCTTCGTCATCAAATCTTTGAGAATCTTCTTGGCGAGAATCTCATTGATTTCCCGGTGACGGGGAACTGGCTGGGATCGTCCTGTTATCGGGTTGTGATAGATGTCGTGGCAGGAGCCGTGCCTCAACAACTGGCAGCCGGCTTTTTCCAGTTCCGCCACGAGGTCCCGCCTTTTCACGCGATTTCGAGTTCTTCCTCTTTCCGGATACCGGGGATATCTCCGTTGCCAAAGAGTCCGAAGAGATCGCGGAGATGTGTTTTGAGGTCGTCCAAATCCTCGCCCTGGGTCCAATGATCCGGGTAGTCATTCAGATAGCCGAGATATTTGCCATCGGACTCGCGCCAGTAGGTGATCTTCGCTTTCATGGTGGATGAATACGGCGGAGAGCGGGAGGAGCCAAGCCGGAAATCCCAGGGTATTTGTTTGGGAATCGCTGGTCGACGCGACGATCCATTTGGAAGTCGAAGTCGGTGGTGAGAAGGAGTGGGTCGGGCAGGAGTTGCTGCGAGACGCAGCAACCAGGTTGGAACAAAAAAGCCTCCCGGCGGAATGCCGGAAGGCTTGATGAATTTGAGACGGCTTACATCAACTGCGCGCCCGCTTCGGCCAGCTCGGAGCGCTCGCCGCGGTTGAGGGCGATGTGGGCGACGAACGGTTGGCCTTTGAGGCGGTTGCGGGTGTAAACGAGGCCGTTGCTGCGGCTGTCCACGTAAGGATTGTCGATCTGCGCGGGATCGCCGACGAGCACCAGCTTGGAGTCGCGCGACATCCGGGTGACGATGGTTTTCGCTTCCTGCGGCGTGAGCTGTTGGGCCTCGTCGAGGATGAAGAAGCGGTTGGGAATCGAGCGGCCGCGGATATAACAGAGCGCTTCGATTTCGAGGACGCCTTGTTCCATCAGAAGTTCGTAAGGCTTCTTGATCGTGGCAGGCGCGGAACCCGCCTTCTGTTGCTGCTTGCGGCGCGGACCCAACGGAGTGTTAGGGCGCATCAGCAGATCTAGCGCGTCGTGGATCGGTTGCAACCACGGGCGCATCTTTTCATCGAGCGAGCCGGGTAGGAAACCGAGTTGATCACCCATTGAGACGACAGGCCGGCTGACCGTGATGCCGTTGTATTTGCGGTTGAACACCTCATGCAAACCGGCGGCGACGGCGACCAGGGTCTTGCCGGTGCCGGCGTGGCCATAACAGGTGACCAAGGAGATGTCCGGATTCAGCAGCGCGTCTATCAGGCAGCGCTGGCCGAGGTTGAGCGGCTTGAGGGATTGACCATCGGGGATTTTCAAGACCTCTGGGAAATTGAGGCGCACGAAGCGGCCGTCGGCGGCGAGCCGGGCGGGGATCGTCTGTTTCTCACCCGCTCCTAACAAAACATATTCATTCACCGCTACGCCGACGAGGCGATCTTCGGAAAGGGTGATTTCCCCCGCGCTGGCGAAGCGGTGGAGCTCGCTCGGATCGGTCTCGATACGACGGACGTCGTAGTTGGAAACCTCGCGGGCATCGACCTTGTCATTGAGGTAGTCCTGGCAGTCGATGCCGACGGCGCGGGCCTTGAGCTGCATGTTGATGTCCTTGGTGACGAGGACGACCGGGGCCTTGTTGAACTGCATGAGCAGCAGACAGGCGGCGAGAATGCGGTGATCGACGCGCTCGCGATCGGGGAACACCCGGTGGAAGCGGTTGAGGAGATCCGAGTTGTCCGGGCAGCTCGCGGGGTCGTAAATGACCAGGCGCACGGTGCCGCCGCCTTCGGTGGCGACGCCGCGGGTGACTTTCTCCGAGTTGGAAAACATGTCGGTCAAACGGCGATGGACCCGGCGGGCGTTCGCCCCGCGCTCGGTTTGCTCGGACTTGAACCGGTCGAGCTCCGACAGCACGTCGACGAGGATGCAGAGGTGGTTTTCCTGGAATCGTTCGAGGGCTGCGGGATCGTGCAGGAGGACATTGGTGTCCAGCACGTAGTTTTTCACGGATTGCGTGGGGGCCGTGAGGCCGAAATCGGTAGGCTTGGGTGAATCGCTGCCCGCTCGCTTCCTTCGGGCTCCGCCTCCATTTTCCTGGGTTTCTTCAAGCAATGCGGAATGACCTTCCTCGGTGCGATGAATCATCGGTGTGGTTGGGGATACAGGGTATTTTGACGGGTGACGGGGTGCGTACCGCCAGCCCGTCGCCAGCATACGCAGTGCCAAATCGTGGCTTCGAATCTTTCATCCATTTGATCAAGATACCCTGACTATCTTCATGGACGCCTGAATGACAACCCCCAAATTGGGATTTTGGGGGGTGGCGGGCTCCGGTGGTTTCATGCGGGCGGCGTGCCGCGTCGCGGGAGTTCACGCTGATAGATCGCCACCAGTTCGGTCCGCCGCAACTTGCCCAGCTCGCTGCGGGGAAATTTTTCGATCACCGCGGCGGGTTGCAGTCTCCGCAAGCCCGGCGCTTGCGCTTGATAAAGGGACAGCACGCCCGCGACGACCGACGGGCTAACAGACGATTCGAAAACAGGCACCAACCCGTGGCCGGCCCGCTCGTCCAGGATCGCGATGACGGCGAACGTGCCGGGTGTTAGTTCTCCGCGGGACATGGCAAGCAGCTCGCGCTCGATGGCCTCGGGATCGACGAGTTCTCCCAGGATCTTGACGAGCGCGTCCGCCCGGCCAAGCGGGGTGAGCTGCTTGTTGGCAAGAAGCACGCGGTCCGATGTGAGATGCCAGTTGGTTTCGCGCGGAGCGACCTTTCCTCCTGATAGATAGCCCGAGAAAAGCGCGGGACCGGAAATGGCGAGGAGGTTCTCCGGAGTGGTCTTGGCCTCCCAGATTGGTAGTAACGGAATCGGCGCGGTCTGATAGGACTTGTGCAATGCATCGAGTCCCTGCGTGGCGATCTGCGAGGCGGCTTCGGTCATCCCGTAGCTGGCCAGAACCGGCCAGCCAAGATCGCGCGCCGCTTGTCCGGTTAGAGTGTCAAGATGGCCGCCACCCACGACGATCGCGAGGAGCGTGGCCGGTGCGGTTAGATGCGCATGAACAAGATCATGAACCTGGGTCGGCACCAGCGAGGTTTGGGTGACATTGTTCCGTTCCAACCAAACGCGGAATTCGCGCGCGTCCCACCGCTGGCTGAAGTGCTTGAAACCGGAGCCGGCTTGATAAGCCCGGGCCGCCACCCCGAATCCGCCGACGTGATTGAGCGGCAATGCCAGGCCCCAGCACGATTCCCGGGTCACGCCCAAATGCCGGTTCACCGCCGCGGCCGAGACCAGCAGCGCTTGCTTGGACAGCGCGACTTGTTTGGGATTTCCAGTGCTGCCGGAGGATTCAAAAAGCACGTGACCGGCCAGCTCCGGGATCTCCGGGATGGGCGATCCGGCATCGTCCCAAAAGGCAGCGCTTGTTAGTAGAGTCGCGTCCATGGCAGGGCATCGAGCAGGTCGTTGAAGCCAAGTCCGGTTCCCTCCGGGATCTTGAATTCCGGCGACCACGGGCCGAGGGCTTCAGAGAATTCGTCGGGCTCGAAAAGGTGGTGGGTTTGCAAGCCGCACATGCCGGTTAGACCAGGGAATTGCAGCTCCAGTCGCGCCGCCTCCCACGCCGCAAACGCCTGGCCGAGCGGGTGGTCCATGTAGCTGGTCAGCACGACGCGCTGGTTGTGGCTGATGGCGGCCTCGCCTAGCAGAAATGGTTCGTCCACCGCGGGCTTGATCACCATCACCTGCGCGGCAGCGGTCGATGGCGCGGCCTCGAGGTCCACCGCGAGCTTCACGCGGGTTTTTTTCCGGAGCTCGGTCCAAGCGGATTCGGAATAGGGACAAGGATCCTCCACGAAATCGATAGCCGCCCGGGTTTTATCACCCACCCCTAACAAAAAATCCGCCGCTTGTTCCGGGGTCAGCGATTCGTTGAAATCCAAGCGCCATTTCAGGGCTGAAAATTCTGCCGCCATCTCATCGAGAAACTTGCCCTCCGCCTCCAGATCGCGTCCGGCCTTGAGTTTGACGGTGGTGAATCCGGCCTCCACGGCCAGGGCGATTTCCGCCGCGTCGGTCTTGGCCAGAGTGGCATGACTCACTGGCACTTCCATTTCCTCGAACAACGAGTTCTCAAAATTGCGGGCCACCCGGTCGTATTCCGCACAGCGGATCGCCCGCCGAACAATCGGCCAGCGACGGGCACCTGCCAGATCGGTGAGGCATTTTTCCAGCGTGGGATCGCCGAGCTCCGGCCAGGGGTGAATGCAGCCGTAGCCGCCGTAGATCTGGATCAACGCACCGTCGAAATAGCGGCGGTTGGAAATAGAGTTCAGGAAGCCGCGCGCCTTGAGGCGGTATCGCGAGATCAGCGGCTTCTGTTGAGCGGGTGGCGTCATGAGGCTTCGAGGTCATTACGCCAACCGGCCCATGCGGGCAAATGATTCTTGGCAGAGTCGATCCGGAGTTCCTAGGCTGTCTTTCATGACACGAAGGGCTTCACGTCTGGCAGCATTCCTCTGGCTGGCAGGCTCGGCGAACGCCTTCGCCGGGATGACCGTGATCACCCTGACTGACATGGCGAAGACCCGTCTCGACGCGCTGTCGTTCTTTCTCGCGCTGTATTTCCTCATCGCCCTGTTGGTGAAACTCGCGTGGAACCATCTGGCGAAGGCGTTTCCGGTGATGCCGCGCCTCGACTACCGGCGCGCGCTCGGCTTGGTGTTCGTAACCGGGCTGCTGTTCTACGTCGTGCTCACCATGATTTCCGGTGCGCGCGAGCTGCTCACGCCGGGAGCGTGGGAAAAGCAGGGCATGGGATACCGCCAGCGCGAGCAATCCTCCGAGCTGACCAAGGACGCGCGCCGCAACAACCTGCGGAAACTGCAGGAAACCATCTGGGCCTACGCCCGCGAACACCAGGGCAACGCGCCGCCATCGCCGCTCGTTTCGGAAATGAGTCTCGCCGCGTGGCTCTATCCGGACGGCGGGCTCTATTGTCTGATGCCCGGCGTCAAGCCCGGCGGCGGACGGCTGATCCTCGTTTATGAACCGGCCGCCGCGGGCAGCCGCCGGTTTGTGCTGCTGGCGGATGGTTCCATCGAGGACCGCGCCGAAGGCACGTTGAAGAATGAAATCCGGGAGCAAATGCGGCCATGAATGAGGAGGAACTGCCGAAGCCGCCGTCCCGTGCATTCAAGTGGACGCTGATCTGCGTGATCGCGTTTGTTTTCTTATTTTTAGCGCTGCCGATCCTGGCGTCTCGACCTTGGACAATCCAGTTCATCTATCACCTCGTCGCGGGCTGGATCATGCACGCTGGCCGGGGGCTTTCCCATCTCATGGCAAATTTTCCGCAATTTGGGAAAGCTGCCGTGCTTCCCGTGCTCGCGGCATTTGTCGCCATCTGGGGCTTCCACCGATTGGTCCTCTGGTGGCGGCGCGCCAATGGCAAGGACAGCGGCTGGCGGTTCCAACATACGGCGTTGGCGGGAGCGCTGGTGCTGCTCGGATCGGCCGCCGCCATCGCGCTCAGTGGTGTCCTGCATGAGGCGGCGTGGCTTCCGCAGGGGAAGATCATCCGCTCGAACCGTGGCATGACGCAGACGATGGCCGTCAGCAATGCCCGCCAACTCGGCTTGGCTCTCTTTGAATTTGAAAACGAACACGGCAAATATCCCCGGTCGGTGATGGAGTTGGAGGAGTTTTTGGAGAGGGAGTCGCTCAGGCGGATGATATTTGCCGAAGTGGACCCCGGCATTCCTTTGGAGCCTGTCATTTTGCTGAGGCCGGGGGCATCCGCCAGCGGCGATCCCGGCAGGATCTTGCTGGTCTCCCCGCTGATGCCGGAGGAAGACGTTTTCATCGCGCTCAGGATGGACAACTCCGTCACCCGTCTGAACGCCGCGCAGTTCGCCGAAGTCGTGAAATCCGCAGCTAACGAAAAACACGAAGGAAAGTGAGCGTCATGCTGGAGGCGTTGTTTCACCTGTTGTTCGGCTTCGTCTTCTTTCTTGAACGGAATTTCCCGCGGATGAACTTCAACTGGGACACGCTTGCTCCGGGGCTGGCGGCTTATGTCCTGGCCCTTTTCATGTTCCACTGGAGCATGAGGAAATTTTGCCGCGCCCGCACCCGGGATTGGTCGTTCCGGTCGTCGTGCGTGGTGGCATTGCTGCTGCCGGCGGTTTTTGGAATCTCCTTCATTGTCCCCGGCTTGATCTTGCAAATTCAGGCGTTGGCCGGTGGGTTTTGATCAACCCGCCATCTTCGCCGCGGCAAAGTGAAACGCAGTGGCGAACAAGATCAACTGCAAGCCGCCTAACGCCAGCAGGCGGTTGAACGCCGGTCCCGGCGGAAAGGTCAGCACGCCCCAGATGATGCGCAGGCCTATCAGAAAAACCGGCGCTCCGGCGATGGCGAGCAATGGATGGCCGAATGGGATCCATGCGAGTCCGACGAACACCGCCACTTTCACCTCCAGCCAGATCACCGCCACGGCGACTTTCGGGCCGAACCTAACGGCCAGCGTGCGCTTGCCGGTGGTGGCGTCCTCCTCGCGGTCGCGCAGGTTGTTGATGGAGATCAGGATCGCGGACAGCAGGCCGATCTGCAGTCCTAACAAAAGCGCCTCGCGCGGCCACGTCCCCGTCTGGATGAACACCGTGCCGGTCACCGCGACCAGGCCGAAGAACAGGATCACGAACAGCTCGCCCATCCCGCGATAGGCCAGGGGAAATGGCCCGCCGGTGTAGCCGTAAGCGAGAAACAGCGAGGGAATGCCGATGGCGAGGATCGGCCAGCCGCGTGCCTGATAGAGAGCGATGCCACAGACCACCGCAAGAGCGAGAAACACGGTGGCGAGCCGCATCACGGTCTTCGATTCCATCATGCCCGAAGCGGTCACCCGGGTCGGGCCGAGCCGGCGCTCCGTGTCCGCGCCTTTGCGGGCGTCGATCGCGTCGTTGAAAAAATTCGTCGCGATCTGGATCGCGATCGATCCGCCGAGCGTGCATAGCGCGAGCAGGAGATTGAAGTTTCCCGTCAATTTCCAAGCCAGCACGCAGCCCGCCCACACCGGCACGATGGCGGCGGGCAGGGTCTTCGGCCGTGCGGCGAGGAAGCAGGCTTTGAGGGTGGAACCGGTCACGGGCGGAGTGAAACCCGGACCTCCCGTCGAAATCGACCCATTTCCGCGCGAGATTGAGCTTCGGCCCACGGATAAATCCGCTAGAATCCCGCTTGCCACAGCGGATGAATTCCCGAAACAAACTCTACATCACCGCCGCCGCCCTGCTTCTGTTGGCGCTCGGGATCCTGCTCAGGCCATCGGCGCAGCGACCTTTCACGGTTTCGTCCGGTCCCGTGGAACGCTCGCGGCCACTCAACCGGCCGCCGAAGCCGGCCATCGATCCGCGTCTGGGAAAGGATTTTCGCTCCTTCGTCCAGCATTCGGCCCGCGAAGGATTTCCCAAGCTCACCCGGCAGGAAATCGACGACTATCTCCAGGCCCGATCCCGCTCCGCCTCGGCACTCCTCACCGCCTTCCGCCTTAGCAACGACGACGCGTTCCTGCGCGAGGCGAGGGAGAAGTTTCCCTACGATACGCAGGTCCTGCTCGCCTCCATCGGGCGCGTCGGTGATCCCGCGAAGCGCCTCGAAATCCTCGAATCCCTCAAACACACCGACCCGGAAAACGGCATTGTCGACGCCCTCTCCGCCCGCGCCCTTTTTGATCTCGGGAAAAATGACGAAGCCCTCGCCGCGTTGTCGCAATCCGTCGGCAAGCCCATCCGCGATTACACCATCCTTTCCAGCCAAAATGACGAGGAAGCCTATCTCGCTGCCGGATTTCCACCGCTCCAAGCGAAGATGACCGCGCTTTTTCATTCCACCAAGCCGCATCTTATCCAGATGCGAAACCTGGTGGATGGAATGAAGAAACAGCGGGAAAGCGCCGGACTAGCCGGTGACGATGCGGCCGTACAATCCTCACGTGACATCCAATTGCAACTAGCCGGCCAAGTTCAGCAGGGTGGGTTTCTCGTGGATTCGCTGGTTGCGATGGTTCTGGAAAAGAAAGTCCTCAAGGAAATAGACACTCCGGAAGCCAATACTCGGATCGAGGAAATAGATCTGCAGCGAAAATCCTTGAACGACAGTGCCGAGAAGATCTCCCCCCTGATGCAAACCTCTGCCATCCCCGAGTCCGATTGGCTGCTCTACTTCGACCGCGCCAAGCTCTTCGGTGAAAACGCGGCGAACGACTGGATGCTGGGGAAACACCCGGATCTTTGACAGAAGCTTCGGTTAGATTCAGATAAGAGCGATGGCGTTGACGTCGAGGAAATCGTCCGCCGTGTCCAGTTCGGCAAGCAAGGAAACGGGTGTTTCCCTGAGTTTCGATGCCAGACCCGGTCGCTCGAACAAGGCGACGCATGGATTTCCGGTGAAGCGGCTGAGGTAGCGCAGTCCATCCACCGTATCCGGGTGATTCTGGATCGCCAGGCCCCACGCTGGTGGCACGCCGAGCTCGGTGTGCTTCATGGCGCTCAGGTCGACGCCAAGTGTCCGGCGAACGGATAGAATTGTCAGGTCGCAGAGGATCGGGGCGGCAGCGAACGTGATCCTGCTAACCATTCGTGACTGCCAGAGCGCGCGGGTGATCTCCAAACCCTTGTCGAGAATCGCATCTCCGAAGCATTCCCAAAGGCATGTCTCCAGGTTTTCTCCCAGATAGAGCAGGCCGCCCGGCGCATCCGGATGCGAGAAACGATGATCGGGATTCAACCTGAATGAAATCGCCGGAAATTGAGCGCTGTGAACGCGAATGGCTTCCAGCGGCTTGGCTTGGGAAACCGGCAACGGCGTCTGATCGAAATCGGCTGCCGGCAACCGGATGGGACGCGAGTGCGGCATCAATCGAGGGAAGAACGTGCGTAACCACAGACGCGTTTGGTATCTCCCTCACGCAAGATGTCGAGCGGACGCTTGCCTGCGAGACTGTGGCGCGGGTTCAGGAAAAAGACGATCCGCGTCCAGTCATCCACCCATTCTTCCTTCGCGAAGATCGCCAGCACCTCGGGCAATCCCGGCAGGACGTTGTCCCCCTGGAACTGCCATGCCGGGAAGCGCACCGCGTTCTGGCTCGCTTCCCGCCAACCGATGAGCTGGCCTTTCTGATAGCGCTTGAGCACCGCGGCTTTGGAGATTCCTAACAACATGCGGGCTTCCTCCGCCGAGTAGCTGCCGCCTTCCGCCTGCTTGAGTTCCTCGCGGGCGAGCAGCCCGCGCATGATCGCGCTGGCATACTTCGCACGTGGCTTCGCGGCGAGGGCGAGCTGGTCCTGCACGGTGGCGGAAATGAGCCGTACCGCTTCCAGCGGGTCATGGCGTTTGATCACGTCAGCCACGGAAGCAGCGAGATCCATGCCGCCCACGCGGTAAGTGGCTTCGAAATCCCGCAGCACGGACGTTGTCCCGGGATTTTCTTCGGCGTTGGGGTATTTGGTTCCCATACGTGAAATCTGAATCGCCTTCACAAAGGTGTCAACTTCATAAACCATCCCGAGATCGACTTATCGGACCTGCCGCTTGACTTGAGGCCAAGCTTCTCTCCAGTGGTTCAGGATGACCCCGATCACCGACAACACCGCCCGCAGCCGATTCGAACTCGTCGAAGAGGGCAAGCTGGCTTTTGCCGATTATCGCTTGAATGGTGATGTGCTGGTGATTCCACATGTGGAGGCGGATCCGGCAATGCGGGGAAAGGGATCGGCGGGGCGGTTGATGGCCGGGGTGCTTGAACTGGCGCGGGAACGCGGGTGGAAAGTCCGACCGGTTTGCGGCTATGCCGCCGCCTACATCCAGCGGCATCCGGAACACCATGATCAGTTGGCGTCGGATTGATACCCGCCGAGAGCGGCGGCTTTTAGCGATTGTGGAGTTGATAGGGATCTGAGATGCTTCCAGCCAACATGAGTTCATACACCAATCCCTACGTCGTCGGCATGATCTCGGATTCGCCGGAATCCGTGCGGGCGGAGTTCATCCGCAAAACCTACGGACACCTCGCGGGAGCCATTGCGCTGTTTGTGGTTCTTGAGTGGCTGTTCCTCAGTCTGGGCCTGGGAGAGATGGCGTTGAGGGTGCTGGGTGCGAGCAAATTTTCGTGGTTGATGGTGCTCGGGGCCTTCATGGCAGTTTCCTGGATCGCCGACCGGTGGGCGACCAACGGCTCCTCGCAGGGTATGCAATACGCCGGGCTGACCCTCTACACGTTGGCGCAGGCGGTGATTTTTCTGCCGATGATCACTTTGGCCGTCATCATGACAGGAGATGCTTCGCTGCTCCTTCAAGCGGGCCTGATCACGGGAGCGATGGTGCTTGGGATCACGGTCGTCGCCTTCACGACGAAAAAGGATTTCAGCTTTCTGGGAGGCATTCTAAAGATCGGTGGGTTTGTCGCGCTCGGCCTGATCGTCGCCTCATTTATCCTGCCGATCTCGCTGGGCCTGTGGTTTTCCGGCGCGATGATACTCTTCGCCTCCGGCTCGATCCTCTACAGCACCAGCAACCTGATCCACCGCTATCAGCCCGGCCAGCATGTCGCAGCGGCGTTGTCGCTTTTCGCCAGCGTGGCGCTGCTGTTCTGGTATGTCCTGCAGTTCCTGATGAGCATGAGACGGGGTTGAGAGTTCCGCTGGATTCCAGGAAAATGAAACGCGAGGCCTTGTTTCTAACCACCTTGGTTTTCGCCGGGGTGTGCGGGGCGGTTGAGACCCGGGAAGAGCCGGGTTGGGCGAGGTTTTTCGAAAGCCGGAAGCTAACTGGCACAATGGTGGTTCTCGATGAGGCGAAAGGGGTGATGCATGTGTGGAATCGGAAGCGTGCGGAGACGTCGTTTTCCCCGGCTTCCACCTTCAAGATCCCAAATGCGTTGATCGCGTTGGATGCGAAGGTGGTAAAGGATCTGGACGAGGTGATCCCCTATGGCGGGACGAGTGAGTTCATGAAGGAATGGGAGCGCGACATGAACCTGTGGGAGGCGATGAAGCTTTCCAATGTCGCGGTGTTCCACCAGGTGGCACGGCGGATCGGCCTGGAGCGGATGCGGGCAAAGCTGATAGCCTTCGATGATGGAAACAAGGAAACCGGCGACGACATCGGACAACGCTTCTGGCTGCGCGGCCCGCTGGAAATCTCCGCGATCGGGCACGCGGAGTTTCTAACGAAACTGGCTAAGGTAAGACTGCCGGTTTCCGCGGAGTCGGTGGCGCAGGTGAAATCGCTCATCCGCTACGGAGGAAAGAACGGCAGCGTGATTTACGCGAAAACCGGTTGGATCGGCAGGCAGGAACCGCAGACCGGCTGGTGGGTCGGCTGGGTGGAGAAGGAAGGGAAAATCTATCCATTCGCGATGAATGCGGTGATCCCCAGGATGGAGGCCGCGAAACTGCGAATCCCCGTCGCGCTGGATTGCTTGGAGGCGATCGGGGTTTATTGAGGCAAACGCTTACGGCACCCGCGGGAATTTCGAGAAATCCGGTTTCCGCTTTTCGATAAACGCCTGTTTCCCTTCGCGACCTTCCTCGCTCATGTAGTAGAGGAGGGTCGCGTTGCCTGCTAGATCGAGAAGACCCATCTGGCCGTCGCAGTCGGCGTTAAGGGCGGATTTCAAACAACGCAGGGCGAGCGGGGAGTGGGCGAGCATTTCGCGGCACCACTGGAGGGTTTCCTTTTCGAGATCGGCGAGCGGGACGACGGTGTTGACGAGGCCCATGTCGAGGGCTTGTCGGGCGTCGTATTGGCGGCAGAGATACCAGATTTCGCGGGCTTTTTTCTGGCCGACGATGCGGGCGAGGTAGCTGGAGCCGAGGCCTCCGTCGAACGAGCCGACCTTGGGGCCGGTCTGGCCGAAGCGGGCGTTGTCGGCGGCGATAGTTAGATCGCAGACGATGTGCAGGACGTGACCACCACCGATGGCGTAGCCGGCGACCATCGCGACGACGGGCTTCGGCAGGGAGCGGATTTTTTTCTGAAGATCGAGCACGTTGAGGCGGGGGATGCCGTCCTCGCCGATGTAGCCGGCGTGGCCGCGGACTTTCTGGTCGCCGCCGGAGCAGAACGCGAGATCGCCGGCACCGGTGAGGATGATGGCTCCGACTTTCGGGTCCTCGTGGGCCAGGTCGAAGGCGACGAGCATTTCCTTCACCGTGAGCGGGCGGAAGGCGTTACGGACTTCGGGCCGGTTGATGGTGATTTTGGCAATGCTCCCTTCATCCGTCGTTTCATAACGGATGTCCTCGAATTCGCGCACGGTGGTCCACATGGCGGGAGGTTGAACGATCCGCCGGGGTCCCGCAAGCGGTTGGTTGTTGGCAAATAGTTCCGCCGGGGGCACGCGGGTAGCTTTGGGGACGGGCGATGGATGCTCTTTTGTTAGCGGTTGCGTTTTTTTTCGGTCTGCTCGCGCAGCAGCTTCGCCTGCCGCCGTTGGTGGGATTCCTGGTTTCGGGGTTCGTGCTGCAGGCGTTCGGGCAGAAGGGCGGCGACGCGATGGGGGTGATCGCGAATCTGGGGGTGACCCTGATGCTTTTCAGCATCGGCGTGAAACTGCGGGTGCGGACGCTGGCACGGCCGGAAATCTGGGCGGGCACCTCGCTGCACACGCTGGTGGTGATCGCGGTTTTCGCACCGGCTCTGCTGGCGGTGGGAACCTTGACCGGCCACGCGGCGGGGCTGGAATGGCGGACGGCGCTGCTGCTGGCCTTCGCGCTGAGTTTCTCGAGCACGGTCTTCGCGGTGAAAAGCCTGGAGGAAGGCGGCGACATGGGCGCGATGCACGGGCGGGTGGCGATCGGCATGCTGATCATGCAGGACATTCTCGCGGTGTTGTTCCTGACGTTTTCGACGGGGAAAATCCCATCGCTGTGGGCGATCGGGCTGTTAGCCGTGCTGCTTGCAGGGCGGAAATGGCTGGGAGCCTTGATCGGACGCTCGGGCCACGGCGAGATGATCGCGCTTTGCGGGCTGTTCCTGGCACTGGTGCTGGGTGCGAAGGGGTTCGAGCTGGTCGGGATGAAGGCGGATTTGGGAGCGCTTTTCGTCGGCGTGTTGGTGGGCTCGCATCCGCGGGCGAAGGAATTGAGCAAGTCGTTGATGGGGCTGACGGATCTGATGTTGGTTGGGTTTTTCCTGCAAATCGGGCTGGAGGGATCGTTCTCGCTGCACGGATTTCTTTGGGCGCTGTTGCTGGTCGTGCTGCTGCCGCTCAAGGGACTGGCATTTTTCGCGATCCTCACCCGCTTCCACCTGCGGGCGCGGACGTCGTGGATGGCGGGCATCACGCTTTCGACCTACAGCGAGTTCGGCCTCATCGTGATCGCTCTGGGAGTCGGCAAAGACTGGCTGCCTGCGGAGTGGCTGGTGGCGATGGCGGTGGCGCTTTCGCTCAGCATCCTGATCGCCGCGCCGATCTGCCGGCGGGCGGAGGAACTCTACGATCCTATCAGCGATTTCCTGAAGCGCTTCGAAACCGCAGGCCAGCACCCGGACGATCTGCCGATCGAAACGAACGGCGAGCGCATCGCGATTTTCGGCATGGGCCGGGTCGGGCTGGTGGCCTATAAAAACCTCCAGGCGCGCTTTCCGGGGCGGGTCATCGGCTTCGACCGGGATCCGATGGCGGTGCAAATCCATCAGGAGGCGGATCGCAATGTGCTGTTAGCCGATGCGACGGACTCGGACTTCTGGGAGCGGGTGAGGGTGAAGGAAAACATCGACCTCGTCGTGCTGGCGATGCCGAAGCACGGCGCGAACGTGCATGCCGCGCGGACTCTCAAGCGGCACAATTTCGAAGGCGTCGTCACCGCCACCGGTAAATTCGATGACGAGGTCAAAGAGCTCCGCGAGCTCGGACTGGACACCGCGTTCAACCTCTACAACGAGGCGGGCGCGGGCTTCGCGGATCACGTCGTGCAGGTGTTTTCGCAACAGCGCCCGGACCTTGCCAGTGTTTGGCGCAAGCCGCGGGTCGAGGCGGATTCCTGAACGCGGCCGAGTTAGGGAGATCGGGAAGCTATGGAGGCGCGCGAGGTCAGCCCTTTTTCCCAAACCAGCCTAACACCTTCTTCATGAATCCTCCCTGTGGCAGAGGTGGAGGTGTGCCAGGGAGCGGCGGCGGCATGGCTGGCAGCTTTTTCGGATGACGCACTTCCTGCTTGAAGCCGTGTCTCGCTAACAGCGAGTCAGCCTTGGTGCCCAGGCTCGCATATCGATCCGCGTCGACCATTCGCAGGTAATTCGCGTAGCCCATCACCTTGGCGAGGACGTGCAGAGTTTCGCCGCGCCACGAGCAACCGGCCGGACCGTGTTTTTCCAAGCGATTCAAGAGCGCCCGGAACGCCCGCACGTCCTCGCGCGGGACGGACGGCTTCTCACCGACGATCAGGCCGGTCACTTCGCGGCGGCGGCCTTTGCCCATGATGCGCAGCTTGTCGGGATGGATCTGGAATCCCTCTTCCTCGATCACCCGTTTGACGTGCCAGAGCAGTTTCCGCGATCCTTCGCGGTCGCCGGTGGCCGAGGAAAACGTGAGGTCGTCCGCATACCGGGTGTAGGCAAATCCATGTTTGCGTGCGATCCCGGCCATCCGCGCATCCATCCGGCGGCAGAGCAGGTTGGTGATCGCCGGGCTCGTCGGCGCGCCTTGGGGCAGGTGTCTAACACCGGTCGCGACCTGCCAGGTTTCGCCGTCCATTTCCACTTCGTCGACCGGGGGTTCGGTGCAGAGCTGGGCGAAGATCGTCGCGACCGAGCGCGAGTAACCGAGTGCCAGAAACAGGCCGTAAACCCGCTTCCATGACACGTTCGGGAAGAAATCCCGCAGGTCCAGGTTGATCACCAGCGGAGCTCCGCAGTGAGGGGTGGCATTGGTTAGAATCGATCGCTCGCGGCGGAAACCGTGCGCCGCGTCGTGCAGCGCCACTTTTTCGAGAACCTCTGCCAGGATCCACCTTTGCGCCAGTTTCAGCCGGGGCATCGGCGCGGAAATCAGGCGATGGCCACCGCGCTTTTTCGGCATCAGGAAGCGGCGGTAGTGACTGATTTTTGATACCTTCCGGCCATAGGCCAGGAACCGCAGTTCGCCGATGGTGATGGCCATCGACTGCGCGAGCACCCGGTGGGTCGGGAAATCCATCAGCCCCCGTTTCGCCAGGCGTTCGCCACGCGACGCCAGGTCGTTCAAGCCGTTGGAGGCATCGTCGCCGAGATGAAGGATCTCATCGGCCTTGCGTTTTTGCCACGCCGCCGACCGTGCCGCCGCCTGTTCGGCGCGGCGGGCTTTCGTTTCTTTCTGTTTCTCCCGGGAAACGCGCAGCCGCTCGTGGCGCATCGCCTTGAGGGCTTTGCCGCGATCCGCATACACCTGCTGTTTCGCATTGAGCGAGCGCAGTTCCGTTAGCAATTCCGCCTCCCGCGCCAGCAGGGCGTCGGGCATTGCGGTCTCCGCCGATCCGGGTTTCCAGAAACCCTTCCGGATCATTTCCTGGAGGATCATCTTGTCCTTGCTGCCGAGAGCCCGGATACGATCGTAAATTTGCTGACGGTCGGACATGCTAGATCAAGGGGGACGACAGCGGTGGGGAGTGTCTTCGTGCAGCTCCGGAGACCGGGCCGCTCAACTCAAGCGACACCCCTACGGTATCGCTAGTTCGCTTCATGGAAGCCGACCCGGAACTAGCGATACCGTAGGGAAGTGTCGCACAGTCACGAGCCGACCGGTGATGCGTGGCTTGGCTATTGGCATGGACGGCGAAACGCCGCCCGAATGGCAAGATCCTCACCCCCACCGCTGTCGAAATGGTTCTATGATGCCGCACGCCGGCACCAACAGCACAAACTGATATTCCTCCGATCATTTTGTGAAAAAGTGGTGTTTGGCCTTGGCCATCCTCGCGGCCAGGATGTGTTCGCACGGTCCGGAGCGCAGGCGGTTCTGCTGATAGAAATTGCAGCCGCAGGTCGCGCGCACGAGGCGTTCGTCGTTGTCGATTTCCAGATCCACCGGTTGGCGCGATTTGCCATCGTCCACGATCCCGACGATCCGCCGCCCGTGGAGCCGTTCCTCGACGTCGACGGTGACCGAGCCCTTGGCAAAAATCCCGCGTGCTTTCGCTTCACGCTCGTTGGAAAACCTGAGCTTGTCCATCGGCAGCGGTTCGCGGCTCAGCGCCCGTGAACGCCAGATGTCGCTTTCCAGATCCCTAACCACGAGTCCTGCCTGGGTGCCCGCGACCAGCGCGCCTAACACGTCCTTCCGGTCCATTCCGAGCTGTGCCGCCAGCGACTGGCTGTCCGCCCGCCAATCTTTCTTGAGCGCACCGAGCACCATTTCCACCGCTTCGGTCGAGACTGCGGCGCGTGGTGCCAGCAGGTCAAACTGTCCGGCCCGCGACCAATCGTTCGCCGTCCATCCGGACAGCCCGAGCGTGAATTTCAGCTCGCCCATGTCCACTTGCCAGAACGACGGCATGCCATAGCCCAGCAGTTTCACCCGCACCCGCCGCGCGACCGGCACCAGGTTTTCCAGGACTAACAAACGGCGGCGTCCCCAGATCCGGATCTCCGTGGATTCCGTCGCGAAATGCATCGAGCGTCGGCAAACAATCTCGGTGCCCCACGGATCGACCCTGATGACTGGCGGCTGGCCGGGAGTTAACCGGAACCTCAGTGACCGCGGTCCCGACTTTTCCTTCCGCCGTTTCAGATGGAAACAGATCGCGTGAAAATCCAGCGGATCGAGATCGAGGTCCACGCCATCCAGCGTCATCGCCGAACTCACCTGCAACAATCCCCGCACCCATGAATCCGGCACTTCGATCTTCTCCTCGCGATGCGCCGGGTCCGGCCCGGTCTGCACTTCGAAGCCTTCGGGATCAACCGTTAGCCGCGTTTCCTTGTAGCCGCGGATTTTGCGGAACTCCTCATACAAGGACCGCGAGTAATCGACGTTGGTCGTTCCGCAGCTCATGCCGCCGATGCTCTCGAATACCTCGTGCGAACACGACAATCGGCCGTAGCTCGATTCATCCTGGCTGAAGCACTCGAAAAACACCTCGTCCGGATGCACCGTGATGATCGGATCGAGCACGAACCACAAGGCCTTGTCGGTCTGATAGATGTGATTGAAATATTTCTGCCGCGCTGCATAGAACGGCTTCATCACCTCGACCTTGTTCTTCCGCAACTGCTCCAACTCCGCCCGCGCCGCGGCCAGCCGTTCCTTGTTTTCCATGCCGCCGCGCATGAATTCCGCGAGCCAGATTTCCTCCTGCCCGGCGGCCCATTCCTTGTAGTCCTCGCGCAGCTTCGGCTTCCACCGCAGGTCGCCTGTCACCACTTCGTGCAGCGCGCAGACCGCTTCGCGAAACGGCAGCTTGTCGCGCAGCAGGCCGCGGAATGCGACCGGCTCGCGGCCGAGATCCGGCGCGAACGACATCGACGTCTGCCGCGGAGTCGAGCGGACATTCGAGAAGCCCTTGTATTGAAATCGGAAAATCATGACGGCTGATAGATCCACACGGGTTTCACTTTCAACGGCCCTGCCAGATCCGGCCACGCGCGGCGCAAGGCGTCGAGGATCCGGATCATTTCCGCCTTGTCCTGGATCGCCACCGTGCCGGCCTGTCGGGCCAACAAGGTGGTGACAAACTTCGCAGTCCGCTCGTCCGCCAGCGCTTCTTTTTCAAGAAATGCCAGCACCCGCCGCTTCGCCGTCCGGCCTGCGCCGATGCGCGAGAGCACCGTGCGGAAATACAAGTCCAGCTCCGCGATCCGCTCCGGTTGGCCGCTCGCGAAACGTTCCAGATAGTTTGTCGCAAACTCCTGGACCTCCACCGTCGGATGCTGGCTCAGGCGGGCCAGATAGAGCGGCCCGTCCTCCTCCCGGAACAAGCGCGTCACCAACTCGCGCCCAAAGGTCCGCACCGCCGGTTGATTGGAATCACACAGCCCGACCAATGCTTCCGGCGACCAGTCTCCGTCCTTGAGCCCGGTTCGGCAGAAATCGAAGGCCCAGTCGCGTGAATCGTCATACGGGCCTTCCAACAATTTCAAAAGATGCTCCGGCTCGCCGCGCAGCAACCCCTTGTCGAGATGTTCGCGTGCCCATTCGCGCAGCGCCGCCAGCGGGTGCACCGACCACTCGATCGTCTCCGCAAGTTCGGGCCGCGTGACTTCCCGCTTCAACAATTCGAATCCCAGCTCCTGGCCGAATCCATACTTCGACTCAAGCATCTGCCGGAACGTTCCGGCGGGAATGACATCGAGCTCCGCCGCGAACGGGCCTGTTAGCGTTTCGTAAACCGACTCGTGCAAGCCTTCGAAATCCTCCTTGCGGAAAAGCAGCGGCCACCATTGTTCCACGAGTTGCCGGGCCGCGTCGCGATCCTGCGCGGCCGCCCGTTTCAACAAAGGTCCCGCCACGTTCCGCAACTCGGCATGGCGTGACACCGCGCAGGCTGCCAGCAATTCCACCCGTTTCGCCAGTTCATCATCGCGCAGCTGGCCTAGCAGCTCCATTCCCAAGGTGCGCACCGCGGCATGTTCTGAAGAGAGCGCCGCCATCATCAGCGACTCCGGCAGTCCGGACAGCGAAGCGCGTTTCAGCAAAATCCTAACTGCCAGCAATTGGCAGGCCTCCAGGGGATGCCCCGCCAACGCCGCAACATGTTCGTCCGGCAAGGCCGCAACTTCCTCCGGTGCGATGAATTCCAACCAGTCCGTCGCCCGTCCCGCCGCCGCCTCGTCATCGAGCGCCAGCAATCCGGAAATCACCCGCGCCACCACTTCCTCGCGCAACGATTTCACAAGCGGCATGGCCCGCAGCACCTCGCGCACGCCGTTTCTGGCATCCTCGTGTTCGAGAAACGCCACGCCTGCTAGAAAATCTCCATCGCCCTGCAAAACCGCCGCCGCTTCACGAAGCCAAGCCACTCCTTGGGTGCGCGCTTCCTCCAGGGTCGAGTCCAACATCGCCAACAGCAGCTTCAAATCGGGCCTCTCTGCATTCCATTTCGCCCGCGCGATCTCCAAGCCGAGCGCCACCGTCTCAGGAAACCAGCTTGCCAGCAAATCGCCGATCACGCCGCCGTCGGCTTCCTCCAGGAAATCCGGATTCGCCCGCCACACCCGGATTGCAAACCGCTGCACCTCGGCACTGCGCGCGTGCCGCAGCAAATGCATCACCGCATCCGGTGCCTGATCCCAAAGCTCTGGAAATGGCTCTTCGCGACTTTTGGCATCGCCCCGCCCGCCTTCGGTGCACCGCCAGCGGGTGTGCAGCGAGTTCATTTCCACCCTGCCGCCAGCCCCGCGCAGCAGCCAGGTGAATCCAAGGCGGTCACCATACCGCGGCGACCAGATCCGGTGCTCGACCGACCGCCGCGTCGTGCGGTCATAGCTGTAACTCACCGTCGAACTCTCTTTCGGACCATCGACCGCATCATCGCACGCCACGAGCACGCCGGTCGCCAGGGGGATGAAAAGTGCGGGATCACCGCTTTCGCCCATCACCTGCAGGTGGCGGATCACTCGCCGCCGCAGATAATCCCGCGTGGATGCCGGGAAAACCGCCCGGAGCGCACCTTTTCTAACTGAGTAATCCACCGGGTTCGCCCGTGTTTGTTCGATCCGCCGCACGACCTGCCCGTAAAGCTCCGCATCCAACCGGAACTCGGCGGATTTCAAGACCTGGCGGAAAAACGCCATGGTGCCGCGTTGCAAGGGCAGGCACCTCACGAGCTCATGCACTGCCTCGCGAAGTTCCGGCTGGACCACGGCTAGCAAAACAAGCTGGCGCTGGCCTGTCTCATCGAGTGCCCCGCTTCGCAGCTCATGTTCGAGGAACGCGAGGTCATGGCTCACTGACGGCACCGGATCATCCGGCAACAAAGCGGACCGCGCCTCGGCCACCATCGACAGCACCCACGGCACGGACCTCGCCCGTTCGGCAATCAGGTCCAATACGACTGCATGTTTTGAGTCGCCGCAGCGTCCGAGCGCCCACGCGGCGCACCAGAACTCGATTTCCGATTTCATCTGCGGGACCAATGCGGCGATCGAGTCCGCAACTTCCGTCATTTTCCAGGCGCCGGCGCGCCAGATCACGCGGGAGAGTTTCCAACCGGGTTTCTTCGGTGCCCGGCCGCTTGCTTCGTCGGCCAGTCGTCTAGCGATCGCGACCCGCCGTGGATCGACCAAGTCAGGCATCGGTGCGTGCACGGCCCTTGGTTGCGCCGCGACCGTGCCGGTACCCGCTGTGATTTTATATCCCTTGGCGGTTTTCTCCGTCACCAACGCATCGAAAATCCCCTCCGCTTTGGCCCGAGACATCGGGAAAGCCGTCTTCGTTCCTTCGCGCAAAGCCGCATCCCGCCGACCGTAGCGGAAATTCACCAGGAATTCCCCCTCGCCCGCCTCACACAGATCCACCTCGTAGACCTTGTCCGAGTTCCCTTGCTGGAAATGCAGCTTCGTCTGACGGACCAATTTCAATGCCGGCTAACAAAGCGATCCCATCGCCGGCCGACAAGCTTCAAGAATGCGATCTGCTAAATTCGTCCGAGTTTCAAGAATCCCGCCACTGTTTGGGCGAACCAAGCTTCCGCCTCCCACGGCACGCGATGCCGGGATCCGGGGGCGACGGCCAGGTGGGCGTTAGGGAGCAGGGCGGTGGCTCGCTCGGCGAGGGAAAGGAACTTCGGGTCGTTTTCGCCAACGATCCAGAGGACGGGAATCTTGATTTCCCCCAGCCGGTCCCACAACGGTTCCTGCGCGCCGAGTGACCAATCGACAAAACTGCGGGCGATCTCGCGGCGGCGCATGATGAGGCTGCCGGAGGTCGGTTGGTCGCGGATCGGGTCTTTTCCTAATATGGGTTGGGCGTTCCAGGCATCGAGAAATTCCTGCCAGTTTCCGGCTAGCGCCCGGGTCGCCCATTCGGCATCGCCGGCCTGTCTAACGGTCCGCGCGGTCTCCAAACCGGGATGGGCGGAAACGATGATTGCGGCTTGCCACGGGTGATCGTTTTCCAACAGCGCGTGCAAGGCCAGCCGCCCGCCCATCGAGTAGCCTAGCAGGGCGCGGCTGCTGCCCCGGAAGACCTCGCCGCTGGTCTCAGCGTTGAGAGCCTTGCCGAAGTCGGTTAGGGGCAGCGGGCCGCAGTCGAGAAAGCGCCAGAGATCCACGGCCCGCGAGCCGATTCCGGCGGCCGCCAGGTTTTTCGCGAAGCCGCGCCAATCGGCGGCCATGCCGACGGCGCCGTGCAGGCACCAGCATTCCATCGGTCCGGCCTCGCGGCGTTCGTCGGCCAGTTTGGAGTGCCGGATCACGGTTGGGCAGCGGCCGAGGCGTTGATGTAGTCCTGGATCTGTTCGCGGAGTTCGGGAGACCCCATGGCTCCTAACAGCGCAGCGATGACTGCAGCGGTTGCGAGCACGATGAGGGCTAACAACAGCCAGTAGATGATTGCTAGAAAAATCCCGGCACCGTCAAGTTTCTTGTGCCATGCATATCCGGCGGGGCAGGCGAAGCAGCGGTAGCCGACCCAGAAGTTCAGCAACGGTACGAAATTCCCCAGAAACCACCAGCGGCTCATCCCGAGATTCGCGAGACGCTGGATGCCGTAATAAATCCCGAACAGCACCGGCAGAATCGCCGCGATCAGGGTGATCACGCCGATGACCTCCCCGCCAAACTGCTCCTTGAACATCACCGTGCTCCATGCGGCGACGACGTTGATCAGAATCGGAACAATGATGATTGCCGTCAGATAGCTGCGTCGCCGTGCGCCCGGCCAGATGCCCTCCATGCCCGTTTGCCCCTCCACCGGTTCCGCTTGTGGCGGCTGATAGGGAGTCGCGGCAGGTGCAATTGTTTCCTGCGGCTCGGGGGCCGCGTGGCGTTCGAACAAGCCATCGATTTCGCCTGCCGGTTTCCACTCGGCCATGCCCTTGGTCCATGCCAGGTCGAGGCGCGGGTTCAGTCCGGCCTCCGCCGCCTTGATCCGCAGATCGGCGAAACTCACGGGTCCGCACTTTTCTCCCTCGCGCGTGTAAAACCAATTTTCCAGCGGCACATCGTTCATGAAGGTTGATTATCTCAATCCGTAAATTCTGTCAAACGCCCGCTCGGCGGTGGTTTTCCACGCGGCGGGGCTTGTCAAAGCGGCCCGCGTGGCGAAACTCCCGGTGGTCACCCGGTGGACCAGCGATTTTAAAAAACCATCATGCACTTTCTTGGGATTGAAATCGGTCACGGTGGCACCCGCGCCGTGGCCTTGGATCTGGAATCGTCGGCCATCCGTGCCGAAGCGTGGATCCCGCATGATTGGATCGAGGGACTTCCCGCAGGCTATCGCGAGCAGAACCCGGCGCAGTGGATCGATGCGGTGGACCGCGCGGTGCGGCAGTGCCTCGCAACGCTGGATGTCGAAAAAGGCGGCGTCGCGGCGATCGGCGTCGCGGGTCCGCAGCGCGGGTTGGTGCTGCTAGACGACGCGAATCGGATCATCCGTCCGGCGAAACTGGCGGGCGATGTGTCGGTGAAACGGCAGGCGGACGAGATCGCGCGGGCCTTCGGCGGCGCGCCCGGGTTGATCGAGCTCGCCGGACAAGCCCCGGGCGTGGAATCCGCGGCCGCCGAGTGCCTGTGGTTGAAACAACACGAGCCCTATCATTTCCAACGCGCCACGAGTCTTCTAACGGCGCAGGATTTCATCGCCTACTGGCTGACCGGTGAACGGGCGACCGAACCGGGCAGCGCGTCGGGGACTGGATTGCTGGACATCCGGACGCGCAAGTGGTCGGCCGAACTGTTGGATTTCATCGATCCGCGGCTCGCCTCGCTTCTTCCACCGATCGGAACCTCGGGCCAGCCCCGCGGCCTGCTGCGGCCCGCGCTGGCGCGCGAGTGGGGGATTTCCGAAATGGTGCAGGTCGGTGCGGGCAGCGCGGCACCGATGCTGGCCGCCCTCGCCGCCGGTTGTGT
>JBGSOI010000170.1:0-15740 GCA_041739215.1 Akkermansiaceae bacterium | reverse complement strand
CAGCTTGTTGACGTTGCCGAGGAACTCGTAAACGAACGGACTGCGCGGGTGGTCATAGACGGTTTGCGGATCGCCGACCTGCTCGATGCGGGCGTTGCGCATCACGACCACCTGGTCGGCGAGTTCAAGCGCTTCCTCCTGATCATGGGTGACGAAGAGGGTGGTTAGGCCGATTTCATCGTGGAACTGCCGCAACCAGCGGCGCAGGCTCTTGCGGACCTGGGCGTCGAGCGCGCCGAAAGGCTCATCTAGCAGGAGCACCTTCGGCCGGATCGCGAGCGCGCGGGCAAGCGCGACGCGCTGGCGCTGGCCGCCGGAGAGTTCGTGCGGGCGGCGCTTGTCGAGGCCTTCGAGCTTCACCAGCTTGAGCAACTCGAAAACGCGGTCGTGGATTTCCGCCTTGGCGGGTCGTTGGGATCGTGGAAGCACGCTGAGACCGAAGGCGATGTTCTCTGCGATGGTCATGTGACGGAACAAGGCATAGTGTTGGAAAACAAAGCCAACCCCGCGTTTTCCGGCGGGGATCTCGCTGACGTCCTCGCCGTGGAAAGAGATTTTTCCATTGCCCGGATCGGCGAATTCCAGTCCTGCGACGATGCGCAGCAAGGTGGTTTTCCCCGAGCCGGACGGGCCTAGCAGCGCGGTCAGTGAACCGTCCGGGACTTCCAGCGAGATGTTCTCGAGCGCGGCATAAGTGCCGAAGGTCTTGTTGATGGATTTGATCGATATGGACATGGGAGAAATCAGTTATTTGTGACTGGATAGATGTTCCACCAGGCTCTTCATGCCGAGCGTGACGAGGGCGAGAAGTGCCAGCAGCGTGGCGCAGGCGAAGGCGGCGCTGAATTGATACTCGTTGTAAAGCACCTCGATGTGGAGCGGCAGCGTGTTGGTTTCCCCGCGGATGTGGCCGGAAACCACGGACACGGCGCCGAACTCGCCCATGGCGCGGGCGTTGCAAAGCAGCACGCCGTAGAAGAGCCCCCACTTGATGTTAGGAAGCGTGACCCGCAGGAAAATCTGCCAACCCCGCGCGCCGAGCGTGACGGCGGCCTCTTCCTGATCGCTGCCCTGGGATTCCATCAGCGGGATCAACTCCCTCGCGACAAATGGAAACGTCACGAACACGGTGGCGACAACGATGCCGGGAAACGCAAAGATGATTTTCGGGTCCGCCAGCCATTCTGATAGATCCGCGAACAACCAGCCGATGCCACGATGCTCCGCCAGCGAGCCGGTGAACTGCGCGGCAGGCGCGAAAGTCTCGGTCATCGCCGCCGGCGGGAACCAGCCTTTCGAGCCGAAGATCATCACCCACACCAGTCCGGCGATGACCGGCGATACGGCGAACGGCAGGTCGATGAGTGAGAGCAGGAAGGCGCGACCCTTGAAGCGGTGTTTCGTGACCAGCCATGCGGCGGAGACTCCGAACAACGTGTTGAGCGGCACGGAAACGGCGGCGGCCAACAAGGTCAGCTTGATGGCCGAAAGCGCCGCTTCTTCGTGCAGTGAGGCGAGGAATACCTCCCAGCCACGGCGCAGCGCTTCCGCGGAAACGGCTGCCAACGGGAGAAGCAGGAACAGGGAAAGCACCAGAACGGCGATCCCGATGAGCAGGATTCGAACGAACGGAGACTCGGTGGTTGCGGAGCGGTGGGCCATGATTTCAGCGGTGCTGCCAGCCGAGCCGGCGTTGCAGGAGATTGATGAGGAAGAGCAGCGCGAAGGACACCAGCAGCATCGCGGAGGCAATGACGGCGGCGGCCTCGTATTTGAATTGCTCGAGCTGCGCGACGATGAGCAGCGGCAGGATTTCCGTCTTCATCGGTAGATTTCCCGAGATGAAAATGACCGAGCCATACTCGCCGATGGCCCGTGCGAAGGCGAGGGTGAAACCGGTGATCAGCGCCGGGACCAGCAGTGGTAGAATCACCCGGCGAAAGACCGTCCAGCGATTCGCGCCCAGCGTGGCCGCGGCTTCCTCGATTTCCTTGCCCAGGTCTTCCATCACCGGTTGCAGGGTTCTAACCACGAATGGAAAACCGATGAAGGTGAGGGCGATGAAGACGCCGATGGGACTGTAAGCCGCACCCTTGGCCGCAAGGTCCTCGACCTGTCCGCCGAGCCAGCCGGTGGGACTGTAAGTGGTTTGGACCCAGGTTGCGGCTTGTGAGATGTATTGACCGATCCAACCGTTAGGTGCGTAGATCTGCGTCAAGGTGATGCCCGCGACGGCGGTGGGCAGGGCGAATGGAAGGTCCACCATCGCGTCCAACATCCGTCTGCCGGGAAACTCGTAGCGCACGAGCACCCACGTCACCAACAGCCCGAGCACCATGCTCACGAACGCGGCGGCGGCGCTTGCGCCAAAGGTGAGTTTGGTGGCGGCGATGACCCGGGGAGTGTTGAGCAGGTTCCACCATTCATCGAAGCCAAGCCCCGCCGCCTTGATGAACAAGGCGGCGAGGGGGATGAGGATGATCAGGCTCAGATAGGTGATGGAGAATCCCATCGACAGCCCGAATCCGGGAATGACACGTCGTTTTGACATTGGCTGTTAGTTGTTTCCGTAGATCCGGTCGAAGGTGCCGCCGTCGTCGAAGTGGGTCTTCTGCGCCTTGGCCCAGCCGCCGAAGTCCTTGTCGATGGTGACCAAGTTGATCTTGGGAAAATTTTTCGACCATTTCTCGAGGGCCTTCACATCGCGGGGCCGATAGAAATGCTTGCCAGCGAGATCCTGGGCCTCGGCGCTGTAGAGGTAGGTGAGGTAGGCCTTTGCGAGTTCTTCAGTGCCGTGTTTTTTCGCGTTCTTCTCCACGACCGCGACCGGCGGCTCGGCGAGGATGCTGATCGACGGGATGACGATCTCGGTCTTGCCTGGGAATTCCTTTTCAATCAGGTGGGCTTCGTTTTCCCATGACAGGAAAATGTCGCCGATGCCACGCTGGGCGAAGGTGGTGGTGGAGCCTCGGGCACCGGTGTCGAGAACCGGCACGTTTTTCAATAGCTTGCCGATGAAGTCCCTCACTTTCGCCTCCTCGCCGCCGAATTTCCGTTCGGCGTAGGCCCAGGCGGCGAGATAGTTCCAGCGTGCGCCGCCCGAGGTTTTCGGGTTGGGCGTGATGACCTTGACGCCCGGCTTCACGAGGTCATCCCAGTCCTTGATGCCCTTCGGATTTCCCTTCCTCACCACGAAGACAATGGTGGAGGTGTAGGGCGAACTGTTGTCCGGCAGCTTGGTCTGCCAGTTTGTGGGAAGAAGGTTTGCCTGGGTGGCGATGCTGTCGATGTCGCCGGAGAGGGCGAGGGTGACGACATCGGCGCTGAGGCCGTCGATGACCGAGCGCGCCTGCTTGCCGGAGCCGCCGTGGGATTGTTTGACGTTGAGAGTCTTGCCGGTTTGCTGTTTCCACTGCTTGGCGAAGGCGGAGTTGAACTCCTGGTAGAACTCCCGGGTGGGATCGTAGGAAACGTTGAGCAGTTCGTCCGCGAAGACGCTTGAGGCGAGAAGATATGATAGGAATGCGAGTCGTTTTAATGTTTTCATGGGAAATGGAATTTGAGTTGAATGCGGGGTTGATATTATACTTTTTGCCAAAACTGTTTTCCGTGAATCCCTGCCGCTTGTGCAGCCGAGAGATTGTCCGGAGTTCGCGCTTTAGCGTGCTCTTCCCGAAGACAAGCTGAAGCTTGAACTCCGGACTGTCGTTCGACAGATAGCGCGCGATTACATTTCGGAATTCTATTTTGGCAAACGATCTAGAAGGAGAAGCGGATGCCGGTGAGGAGGGTGTAGCCGTCGTAGGAATCGCCCTTTCCGCCATCGAGCCATGCCCATTCGGCACCGGCCATGAGCTTCAGCTTGTCGCCATAAATGAAGTATTGGGCTCCCCCGTAGATGGCGTGGTAGGAATCGCCGAGGCCTTTGTTAGCTGCGACCTTGCGTTCGTAGCGGGACTGGCCCTGCACGCCGAGCGGGCCTTGGCTGTTGGCGTAGGAATAGCGTCCGACGAGCTGGAGCATCTTGGGAATGATGTCGTAGGTCGGCTGGATGTAGAATCCGAAGACGTTGCTGTTGTCGCCATCCCCACCGTTTGCGGAGAAGGCTTCGACGACAATGCCGACATGACCTTCCTTCACGGAGAATGTGGCAGAGACGATGTCATCGTATTTGCCTAACACCAGATCGCCCGCCTCTCGGTCACTGTGCAGCCAGTCGAGGCGGAAATCGGCTTTTTCGAGATTGATGAGATGTTTGAAATCATAGCCCGCACCGAGGGAGATGGAGGTTCCGCCATCGAAATCCCCGAACTCGCCGTCGCCGAACGATCCGCTGCCGCCGGTGTTGTTGGGCGTGTCATTCGAGTAGATGCCGGCGCGCCATGACCAGGCATCGGTCGTGCCTTCCACAGTTAGACCGGTCGCGCGGTTGATGCCGAGCTGGTTGAAAATCTGCGAGCGCTCGAAGGTGGGCTGGGTGTTGGTGGACTCCAGCCAATCGTATTGGGCGACGAGCGGTTTGGTTTTACCAGCGGTGATGCTGAGCCACGATTTGGGTTTCCAGCGGAGGTAGACATCGACGAGGCCGTCGTAGATGTCGTCGAATCCGTCGTTGCTCTGGAAGTCCACGCGGGCTTCGAGTTTTTTCTCGAAGAATTTGGCGTCGAAGCCGAAGCGGGAGCGGCGGTCTTCCCAATGGCTCTGGCTGCCCTGATCGGCATCGACGTCCCAATATTGCCCCTGATAGCGGCCGCGGAGTTTGAACTCCTGGAGGATGGGATTGGCGTCGTCCTTGTAGAGGGTGGCATAGCTCCAAAGCTTGTCGAAAGTGGAAGGCTCGACGAATTCGGTGGTTTTTTTAGCCTCGCCCCGGGCGATCACGGGAAGTCCGGCGAGCAGGACCAGCGCGGCGGCGCGCGGCAGGCGATAGTTCAGGACGAGGACCGATTTTCGGGGTTTCCGGGATGGGGTGTTGGTTTCAGTCTGATGTTTTGATGTCGTTGTTTTCATGGATGTCTGCGGAGCGTCCGCGTCCGGTGTTCCGGTGAGCTTTCGCAGTGTTTGTTAGGTGTGCCCCCGGGTTGTGTGGTGGGCGTGGGAGATTTGAGGGCGCAAAAAAAGAGACCGACTGGAGGCGGAGGATGATCAGGCGCGAGCCGCGGCGTGCATGACGCCGGGATTGATATCGCGCTGTTCGATTCCTCCGGTGGTCCGGTCGGTCTCTTGGAGCGTGGGCGGGAGTGCCCGTTGGATGGATGGATTGTTATTTCCGGCCTGGGCCGGCGTCATCTCGGGAGGCGACGAAGCGGGTCTTCTCGATGCTTTCGACCTGGGTCACGCGGCCGTCGTGGACGGTGATTTGGACCGAGCCGAAGCGGAGATTGGCCACGTTCTGGCGGACGACTTCGAGCCAGTCGGCCTTGGAGCCGTCGGGTGAGGAGCGGTCAGAGGTGATCGTGTTCATCGGGAGTGGTGGTGCGAGTGGCGAGTTGGGAGAGCCCGGCGAGGAATCCGTCGGCGGGATCGGCTTTGCGGTTGGTGGAGGCCCCGGCGGAGGCGAGCGAGTCGGCGGTGGTGAAGGGCGGAACAATGCCGTCGCGGCGCATTTTCCGCAGGGTAACCTCGACGACTTGGGCGACGGTGTAGCGATCAAGGATGTTGGCGATGGCGTTGCGGACATCGATCATGATCATGCGCAGGCCGCAGTGATCCTCGTCCGGACAGGTGCAGGGTTGATAGGCATTTTCACTGGCGCAGCAGATCGGCGCGAGGCGGCCGTCCATCAGGCGGACGAGCTGGCCGATGCCGATCTCGGACGCAGGCTTGGCGAGTGAATAGCCGCCGAATTTTCCGCGATGGGTTTCGACGATGCCGGCCTCGCGCAGTTCTTGGAGGATCCGCTCGACGAATTTGAGCGGCAGCCGGTTGGCCTCGGCAAGGTCCGAGCCTGAGACCGTGCTCCGCCCAACCTCGGTGGCGATCCCGAGGTTGATCGTGGCCCGCAGCGCGTATTCTGATTTCTTTGAAAGGTGCATTCTTTAATCTGGAGTAATCAGTATAGATATAACCGGGGGTATTCAAGAAAAATTTTTGGCGGGCCGCCTGGACCCCGAAACCCAGGGAAATTCTCTTGTGCCTTGATTCGGCCGGCGGAATGGGAAAGCCTGCATTTCCAATGCGATATCTCATTCCACTTCTCATGGCTCCACTGGCGTTCGGTCATCCCGGCGAAGGCACCCACCCGGGCGATGGCCCGCAAACCGCCGTGCGGACTGGCAATGGTCCATGGACTTTCGTGGCGGTGCCGCATTGGGGCGAGCTGCCGGATGGCAAGATCATCGGACCGACCCACGGCGGGGTGGTGGTCGATGATGAAACCGGACTGATCTATGTTTCCACGGATTCCGAATTGTCGGTGGTCGTCTATCAGCCCAACGGGAAATTCGTCCGCGCCATCGCTCCTGAGTGCCAGGGATTTCATGCCATGGCGATCCGCAAGGAGGACGGGAAAACGGTGATTTACGGTGCCCAGCTCAACGGCCACAAGCCGCCGCTGCGGGTGTGCAAGATCGATACCGAAGGCAAACTCCTGCTGGAAATCCCCAATGCCGCCACCGGCGAGGTCCCGGGCGGTTGGAAGGGCGTCACTGGCGTGGCGGTCGCTCCCGACGGTTCGGTTTTCGCCTCGATGGGCTACGGCTCCAACATGATCCACAAGTTTGATGCCGCCGGCAAACTGCTGAAATCCTTTGGCAGCAAAGGGGCTGACGAGCAGCAATTCAATACCCCCCACGGTCTCGCCATCGATACCCGGTTCGGCGAACCGAGGCTGCTGGTGGCCGATCGTGAAAAGCGCCGTCTCGTCCACTTCGATCTCGAAGGAAAATGGCTCGGCGTCCACGCCAGCAACCTCCGCCGCCCGTGTTCGGTCAGCATTCTCGGCGACGCCTTGGCCGTCGCGGAGCTTGAGTCACGCGTCACCATTCTCAACAAGACCGGCACGCCGGTCGCCTTCCTGGGCGACAATCCGAACCAGGAGCAGTGGGCGAAATTTCCCATTCCGCCGGAAGAAATGAAGCTCGGGATTTTCACCGCGCCGCACGGCCTGAGCTTCGACAAGGCGGGGAATCTCTACGTGGAAGACTGGAATAAAACCGGCCGCGTCACCAAGCTCAAGAAGCTCTAGACCCGTGGCGGGGATCCGGGCCTGCATGAAGTCGCGAAGTTTCCTCGTATGGTCGATCTTCCGGTCATGAAATTGTTTTCCTGCCTTGCGATTCTCGCCGCGGCCCTCAGCACGGGCTGCGAGCAGAAGAGCGTTGCCGCGGACTCTAACACCGTGCCGCGGCTTCCCGGCGAAGCCTTGCCCAAGCAGGTCACCTTCAACGCCCACATCCGGCCGATCTTCTCGGACACCTGCTTCGCCTGCCATGGTTTCGATGCCAAGACGCGCGAGGCCGATCTCCGGCTCGACACGCCGGAAGGTGCCTACGCCAAACTCAAGGAATCGGACGAGCGGGCGATCGTCCCCGGCAAACCGGATGAAAGCGCGATCCTGAAGCGCATCTTCGCCACCGATCCCGAGGAGATCATGCCGCCGAGGGATTTTCACAAGGATCTAACCGAGCGGCAGAAATCGCTGGTCCGCACTTGGATCGAACAGGGCGCGCAATACGAGGAGCACTGGGCTTTCACGCCGGTCGAGAGACCTCCCGTCCCGACGCCTGCCAAACATCCCGGCGAAGTGGCGAATCCGATCGACGCGTTCATCCTCGCCACGCTGGAGGCGGAGAAAATCGAACCCTCGCCGCTGGCGGACAAGGCCACCTTGCTGCGTCGCCTGTCGCTGGATCTAACCGGTTTGCCGCCGAGCCCAGCCGAGCTGGATGCCTTCATCGCGGACCAAAGCCCGGACGCCTGCGCGAAGCAGGTCGATCGCTTGTTAGCCTCGCCACGCTATGGCGAACGGATGGCCGTGCCGTGGCTGGACGTCGTCCGCTTTTCCGACACCGTTGGCTATCATGGCGATCAGAACGTCCGCGTGTTTCCCTATCGCGATTACGTCATCAAGGCCTTCAACGACAACATGCGCTTCGACCGGTTCACCACCGAGCAACTCGCCGGCGACCTCCTGCCGAATGCCACCGACGAGCAACGCATCGCCACCGGATTTCTCCGCCTCAACCTGATGACCCGCGAAGGCGGAGCGCAGCCCAAGGAATACATGGCGAAATCCATGAGCGACCGCGTGCGGGCCGTGGGCGCGGCGTGGCTCGGTCTGACCACCGGTTGCGCGGAGTGCCACGACCACAAGTTCGACCCGATCACCGCCAGGGATTTTTATTCGTTAGGTGCGTTTTTCGCCGACATCCGGCAGTGGGGCGTCTATGCGGATTACGCCTACACGCCGAATCCGGATCTCCCGCGATCAAACAACGATTGGCCGTTTCCTCCGGAAATTTATACGAAGAACTCCGCCTTGGAACAGAGGCTCGCGATACTCCAGGACGAAGGAGTTGATTTGCTGGCTTCCTTGAAATCGGACAAGGACGATGCCGCGTTCCAACAGTGGCTCGGACGGACGGCGGCATTTCTAACCGCGAATCCCACCGGCTGGCACACTCTCCAACCGACTGAGATTGTCTCGCTCAAAGGCACGCCGGATGAAATCCTGCCGGACAAATCGGTGCTGCTGACCGGTCCTCCCGTGAAGGACGAAATCGTGACCTTGAATTTTCCGCTGCCAGACGAAGCAATCCGGGCCATCCGCTTCGAAGTGCTGCCCGATCCGGCGAACGGCGGCAAAGTCGGCCGGCAGCCTGACGGGAAATTCGCGGTCCTGCCGGCGTTCGCCGTTTCGGGAACGCCTCTAACCATTGCCTGGAGCCAGGCGGACCGCCGCACGCCGCAGAATCGATACAACAATGGTGACGAGAGTCCGCTGGTGGAGGGCGAGTGGCGATCCGCCCCCGCGCTGTGGGAGGAGCCGGGGAACGCTGCGTCGCTGTCGCATCACGCGCTCCATCATCTGGCGGAGCCGCTCCCCGCCGCAGCGGGCCGGATGCTGCAGGTGACGCTGGCCAGCGACGATATCGGCAGGGTGCGGTTCAGCGTCAGCCCGTTCGGTGACGCGGTGCCCGGACGTGAGAATGCGTTCCGTGACGGGCTGCTAGAGGCGTTCCGGACTTCCGCGCGTTCCGAAAGCCAGCAGCGCGAACTCGCCGCCGCGTGGATCCAGGCCACCGCGCCGGACGCCTCGCTGCCCACGGCTTACAAGGATCTCCGCAGCGCGATCATCGCCTGCCGCGCGGGTTACGCCTATTCGGTCATCGCCCAGGCCCTGCCCGCCGACAAAATCCCAACCACCCACGTGCTGCCCCGTGGCGCATGGATGAATCCGGCCGAGGAAGTGAAGCCCGCCGTGCCGGAGTTTCTGGCCCATGCATCGGTGAAAACGGATGGTTCACGGCTCACGCGTCTCGATCTGGCGAAATGGTTGATGGCGAAGGAAAACCCTCTAACTGCCCGCCAGTTCGTCAACCGGCTGTGGAAGCAATTCCACGGCAAGGGACTTTCCAACGTGCTGGACGACCTCGGCAACCAGGGCGAGTGGCCATCCCATCCACAACTGTTGGATTGGCTCGCCGCCGAGTTCCGTGATTCCGGTTGGGATGTGAAACACATGGTCCGGCTGATGGCCACCAGCCGCACCTATCGGCAGGTGGCCGCGTCGCGGGGCGAACTTGCGGAAAGGGATCCGGATAACCGTTTGCTCGCCGAGCAATCCGCCCGCCGCCTCGACGCGGAGTTTGTTAGAGACAACGCGCTCGCGGTTTCCGGCCTGCTCAGCACCGGCCTTGTCGGCGGACCGAGCGTGAAGCCCTATCAGCCCGCGGGCTACTGGATGAACCTCAATTTCCCCGAGCGCGACTACCACGCCAGCAAAGGCGACGAGCAATACCGCCGCGGAGTTTACATGCACTGGCAGCGGACCTTCATGCACCCGATGTTGGCCGGCTTCGACGCTCCGAGCCGTGAGGAATGCTCGGCGGACCGATTCCATTCCAACAGCCCGCAACAGGCACTCACGCTGCTGAACGATCCATCATTTGTCGAAGCCGCGCGGGGATTCGCACTGCGGGTGACCCGCGAGAATTCCGGCAGCGACGATGAACGGATCCGTCATGCGATCAAACTGGCGCTGGCCCGCGAGGCCAAGCCCGGCGAGGCGGAGTCGCTCGCCAGGTTTCTAACGACGCAGCGCGATTTCTACAATACCAAACCGGATGACGCCAAGGCCTTCCTGAAGACCGGTCTATCCGATCCCGGCACGGGCCAGGATCCTGCGGAGCTTGCCGCGTGGGCGCAGCTCTGCCGCGTCATCCTGAACCTTCACGAAACCATCACCCGCTACTGAGTCATGAATCATCCGTTCATCGATTCCTTCGAGCGCTTCCAGCAGGATTTCAGCCGTCGGACGTTCCTGCAGAAGAGCTTCGCCGGCATCGGCGGGATGGCGCTGTCCCAACTGTTGGGATCTTCTAACAAACTTCCGTTTCTCGAAAGCCAGGGCGGCCTGCATTTCCCGGCGCGGGCGAAACGCATCGTCCATCTCTGCATGGCGGGCGGGCCGTCGCATCTGGAATCGTTCGATCCCAAGCCGAAACTCGACACGCTCAACGGCCAGCCGTTTCCCGAATCGTTCACCGCCGGGCAGCAGCTCGCACAGCTCCAGGGCACCGAGTTGCTCGCCCGTGGATCGTTCGTGAAATTCGCGAAGCACGGCCAGAGCGGCATCGAGGTGTCCGAGCTGTTTCCGCACATCGCCTCCATCGCGGACGACATCTGCGTCGTTAGATCGATGGTCACCGAGCAGATCAACCACGATCCTGCGCACGCGTTCATGAACTCCGGCTCGATCCTGAAAGGCCGCCCGAGCATGGGATCGTGGTTGCTTTACGGCCTCGGCGCGGAGTCGCAGAACCTCCCCGGCTACGTCGTCATGGTTTCGCGCGGCGAGCTGCCGGACCAGCCGATTTCCGCCAGGCAGTGGAGCGCGGGATTCCTCCCCAGCAAGTTCCAGGGCGTGCAGTTCCAGAGCAAGGGCAGCGCCGTCCATTACGTCGGCAGCCCGGATGGTGTCTGCCAATCGACGCAGCGCCAGGTGATCGATGAAATCCAACGGCTCAACGGCGTGCTGCGCGAGGATCGCGTCGATCCGGAGATCGAGACGCGCATTTCCCAATACGAAATGGCGTTCCGCATGCAGTCGTCGGTGCCCGAGCTGTCCGACATGCGCGGCGAGCCGCAGCACATCCTGGATATGTATGGCGTGAAGCAACCGGGCGACGGATCATTCGCCAGCAACTGCCTGTTAGCCCGCCGGATGTTGGAGCGCGGCGTGCGCTTCGTGCAGCTCTATCACCGCGGATGGGACCACCACCGCGACATCGAGAAGAACATGCCCGCCGCCGCGAAACTAACGGACCAAGCGTCCGCCGCGCTGGTCAAGGATCTGAAACAACGCGGCCTGTTGGAAGACACGCTTGTCATCTGGGGCGGCGAGTTCGGCCGCACGCCCATGGGCCAGGGCACCGGCCGCGACCACCACATCAAGGGCTTCAGCCTGTGGATGGCCGGCGCGGGCATCAAGCCGGGCATCGTGCACGGCGCGACCGACGAGCTTGGCTATGCCGCGGAGAATGACATCGTCCATGTGCGGGATTTGCATGCCACGCTGCTCCATCAGTTCGGCATCGACCACGCGCGGTTCACCACCAAGTTCCAGGGCCTCGACTACAAGCTCACCGGCGTCGAGCCCGCCAAGGCCGTGAAGGCCATCATTGCGTGAGTCCCGGGCTGGAGCAGAGCGTCCAGCACTCCCGACCGGTAAATAAGTTGTTTCCGGCAGCTTCCGTGCAATACTCCCGGCCCAAAAGCCCCCAGCCACCACCATCCCATCCCCATGCAAGCACTCACACCCGCCGGACAAAACATCGTCAACGACATCTCACGCCGCTACGGCCTCAGCGAAAATTCCACCGTCAACATGCTCATCGCCGTCAACAACGGCGGCGGCACCATGGCCCAGTTCAGTTGCCCCGAGCTCGGCAGCGGCCAGTGGATGCGCGGCGGCATGACCATGGTCAGCGACATGTTCAACCACAACCTCAAGGCCACCGTCAACAACCTCTGCGGCGAGCTCTCCGCCGCCCTCGCAAACAACCAGATCTTCCAGCCCGCCCCCCATGGCAGCTCCGGCGGCGGAAACAACTGGTGGCCCGGCGACCTCGGCAGCCCCTCCAGCAGCGGATCGCAAAACAACACCCGCTACGCCTACTTCCCCCAGGCCCGCCGCCTCGCCGTCCAGCGCGATGGCCAGGTCACCCTTTTCGACACCCTCAACCACAGCATCGGCGGCGTCAGCCAGCAGCAGGGCGGCGGCAGTTCGCTCACCTTCACCAGCCAGTTCGGCACCATCTCCACGCTCGATCTCCCGCTCGTCTCCGGCCCCGGACTCCAGTCGGGTGGAAATGCCAACAACTTCGCCGCCCCGCCCGCCCAGTCCCCGCCGCCCGGCCAACAGCCCCGCCACAACACCCAGGGATCCTCAGATCTCATGACCCTGCTTGAAAAGCTCGGCCAGCTCCGCGACGCCGGCGTCCTCACCCCCGAGGAATTCGCCGCCAAGAAGTCCGACCTGCTCAGCCGCCTCTGACATTCCGTGGCGGTGACCGTGGCGGTGACCTCCGGTCGCCGCACGTTCATTTCTCTTCCTCCCACCGGGCGATCTCAACTGTTCTGCAAAGAATAATTAATGGAAAAGGTCACTGGCGAAGATGGAGAGAGCCGATGGATGCGCGAGACGACGGTGGATCACTTCGTCGTCGTTTTATGCATCAACGATGAAGAGCCCCATGCTGAAGCATTAGTTGCTGAATTTGTTCACCGTCTTCCTTTGATATGGTCGGATTTCTATTCGACGATGCAGTCTGGATTTGCCGACTACGGTCATTCCGCAGAGTTTCCGCCACTGGAGTTCTTCTTGAGTATTAGTCGTATGACTCCGGACCTTTACATGGGAGACAAGAGCAGTTTTCACGTGCGTTTTGAGTTCGAGATCGAAGACTTTAGCGACAAACTTCCCTTTTATGACTTTTACTTGAGCGACAGTTTCGGGATCGTTCATCATCAGCCCGTCTTCTGAATCTGAACAAGAAGGCGAATACTAGCTGTGCAAAAGTTCTTTCCCTGATCCCGGCAGGGATCGCGGACATTAGCCCCGGGTCGAGGCGCGCCAGCGGCGAACACCCGGGGACCTCATCCCGGTAAAACGATTCCGACCACGGCGGGGTCGCGGAAGGGGTGTCGGTTCGCGGCGTGCCCGGCACTTCCGGCACCCCTTCCGGGGTGCGGATGCATCGGGTGCCGGGACCCGGGGTGGTCGTCGCTGGCGCTCCTCGACCCCGGGCTAATTTCTGCCATCCCTGCCGGGATGGAAGAGAAGGGCCGGATTCCCTGTGCTGGGTTGCTCGCACGGGGTGCAGGTTTGCTCCGCACGGGGGCGCAGGTTTGCTCCGCCCTCTGCGGTTCTTTCCCTGATCCCGGCAGGGATCACGGACATTAGCCCCGGGTCGAGGCGCGCCAGCGACGAACACCCGGGGACCTCATGCCGGCGAAACCAGCCGACCCCGGAGGGGTCGTGGAGGGGTTGGGGGGTCGCGGCGGGCGGATCGCGAGATGCGATGTTCATCCGGCGTTTTCCTGCGGCGATGCGCGGTCACGACGCTGTGCATTGTGCCCGGGGGCTTGAATTTGGATGAATTTATATGGTTTCAATAATCGTGGGGTAGATCGGCAAAAAAAGTTTGTAAGTCGGAATATTTAGATTTTGGATCGGTGAAATAAGTTTGTAAGTGGTGTGGTTTGCCGATTCAGTGGACGAGGTGTCCGATTCACTCTTGCAGGTTACCGATGTCATGGAGCTATGCGCCGATTTGATGGATGGTGTGGCCGATGGTTTTTTTGCGTTGTTTGGAAGGATTTGCTTGCGGGATGCGGGTGTTTTGAGGTAAAGAGATCGCCATGCCTATCTCCGGTCCTTCCTCATACCTGCCGACTACTGACGAATTCATCGCCCACTGGACCAGCGCGAATGCCGCGCTCGGGGCCGGCGGACCCATCGCCCTGGCGGGCGGGACGCTGGTGGCGGGTTTGACGTCGCTCAGGGCGACTTTGGCAGGGCAGCGCACCTCGGTGGAAAGCGCCCGGAACGAAGTGGAAGGCACGCGTGCGGACATCGAGATCCTCAAGGAGGAGTTGCTGGAGCGCATGGGGCAGTTCCGCGGGAAAATCGAGAGCCTCGCGCCGGCCAGCCGCTGGGTGGCCATGCTGCCGAAGGCTTTCAGCATCAGCGAGGGCATGGGCCGCGTGATCCCGCCGCTGGACAGCATGCAGGACCTCTGGACCCGCTATGAAACGGACGTGGCCGCATTCCCGCTCATGGGCGGCTACACGCTCGAAGCCTTCGGCGACGACTTGGCGCTCCTCAAGGCCCACTACACCACCCACACCCAGGCGATGAACGCGGTGGGAATCGCCCGCGGCCGCCGCAATGAGACGCAGGACGCGATATACGAGATCCTCAAACAATATCGGAAGCGCATCCCCAGCGAGTTTGCGGAGGACAGCGCCATTCTGGAAACCCTCCCGCGGCTCACCCCGCTGCCCGGCAGCACCCCGCCCGCCGTGGAGCTCAGCGGTGCCTACGATCCCGCCACCACCCAGGCCATCCTCGCCTGGAGCGCCCCCACGGACGATTCCATCACCACCCTCGAAGTGCGCGGCAGCGTGGGCCCGGACTACGAACCGGAGGACGATGTCCTGCTGGCCACCCTCCCGGCCACCGGCCCGCACACCTGGACCGGCCCCTTCGGCCTGGACCTGCCCGGCACCGCCGTGGCCTTCAAGGTCTACACCCTCACCGCGGAAGGCAACGAAAAGGGCAGCAACGCGGTGACCGTGGAGAGACCGGCGTGAGGGGTGGTTGGCATCCCGCCGCCCCGCAAGCGCCTTGCACCCATCCGCGGAACAAATCCCTCGCCAGAACCCAGCCGATCCGATAGGTATTGGCCGGAATTCCCGGGTCGGTTTTGGGGGGTGATACCCGACCGGTCGTGTATCACCCCCCAAACCCGACCGGTCGGTCAACAACACTGTTCGCCAAGAGATGAAGATTAGAGTGACATCGCCCGCTTTTATCGTAACAGCGTTGCTGCTCCTTGCCGGAACGCTGATATTGATGGGAGAGGCAGATCCGTCGTTCTGGGGAATTGTTTTCATGCCATTTGCATTCGGTCCTCTCATCGTCAGCCTAGTAATAGCCGCTATTTCCCAGTTCAAATCTTGCCAGTGGTTGCTTGTTGCAAGTTCAGTGCTATACGCTGGGTGGTTCGGGTTCATGTATCTGTATGCGGTCCGCTGGAACCCAGCGGCTCAGAGCGGACTTTTTGTCCTGGTTGTTGGGGTGTATTCGCTGCCAGTGATGGTCCCCGTTTGGGCAGTTGCACTTCGGTGGAGGCGCAATTGTATGAACAACGGCGAACCCCAAAGATAGGTTCGGGCGATAGCCCCGAGCCTATCGGTTGTTGGACAGGCCCGTCGGACTGCTAGGGGCGGGGGTTCTTCGCGGATTGCGCTTTGATTTTGCGGTTCACCATCAGCGCCTTGCGTGAACGTGG
>JBGSOI010000169.1:0-11462 GCA_041739215.1 Akkermansiaceae bacterium | reverse complement strand
ATCCTCGGGCATGGCGGCGTGCGGTCGCGCGGTCCATCCAAACAGCCGTTTCTAACATGTACAGCTCAATCGGCGGGAATTTTCCCTCCCGCCTCAGAGCTCCCGCCAGGCCCGCGGACTTGTGTATAAAGATCAGGGTTGAAACCCACGGCTACGATCATTCTGTCGCGATGCGACGCAGAAGCTGGAGGTGCTGCTAGTCCCGGCCAGTCCTTAGGATTCTGTCCGGCGCAGCCTTCATTTGTCACGTAGTGACAGCCCGATGGTAGCCGTGGCTTTCAACCCCACGGACAAGATCGCGCCGAAAAATTGCGTCGCGTAGCGACGCCCGGCTGGATTATTTCTCCGGGATCGAATCGTAAATCTGCGCCAGGGAAAGCACGGTGTAGGCGGTCACCAGCACCGGATTGGATTCCATCCAGCGGCCGTTGTCGTTGACCCACGAACCGTCCTCGCGCTGCTTGGCGAGGAGCTTTTCGCCGAGGTCCATACGCCAGTCGGCTTCCTTGCCGTCGTCGAGCTTGAGCTTCCCGACGTTGGCGGCAGTGAGCGCCTTGGACATGGTCTGATAGTAATAATACAATCCCTGATCACCCATGCCGGGGTTTTCATCGAGGGTATAATTCTTGCCCAGCCATTCCTTGACGGCGACCACGCGCGGGTCGTTGGCGCTGACCTTGGCATAAACGAAGGACAGCAGTCCGGCGTAGGAAATGGAACCGTAGGAACGCAGCGCAGTGCGGCCGTCTACCAGCTTCTCCTCACCGGCCTTGGTTTCGTTAGGTCCGTAGATGAAGCCACCCTTGTTCTTGGCATCATCGGATGCCCAGTCGCGGTCGTTGGTGGCTTCGAGATTTTGGCAACGCGAGAGGAATGCCACGGCGGCGTCCCAGTCGAGGTCGGGCTGGGCACCGTGCTTGCCGTCCTCAATGACTTTCTTGGAAAGTGCGAGTGCTTCGATGGCGAGATAGGTGTTGGACATATCCGAGCGGTCGTTTTTCGAACCATAGCCGATGCCGCCGTCGTTCGGGTTGTCGGTTTCCTTCTTCTTGTCGATGTCCCACTGCTGGTCGATGAGGTGTTTGCGGGCCTTGACGATGGACGGTTCGAATTTCTCCTGTCCGGTGGCGACCATTGCGGTGACGGCGGTGGCGGTGTTGTAAACCGTTAGCCCGCGATTGTAGATGCCGCCGTCCTCTTTCTGTTGGGCAAGCAGCCACGTGAAACCCTTTTCAATGTGTTCGGGAAGAGGCGCCTTGCGGTCCATGCCAGGATCGAGGCTGGCGGCGGTGAGGGCGAGCGCGGTGAATGCGGGAAGACCGTCATCGTCCCAGTGGCCGGCGGGCTTCTGCTGGGCTTTCAGCCACGCGTTGCCGCGGGCGATCGACTGGCGGATTTCTTGCTTGAGCGACATGTAGCGGTCGGAGTTTTCACCGGCGGCGTTGCCGATGGCCGTGCCGAGGATGAGCAAGGTGGACAGGAGTTTCATGGTTTCGGAAGAGGTTTGGCGTTTTGATAGGGAGCGATGATCACCGTGACATTTGTTCCTTCGACTGGGACCCGTTTAGGGAAAGGGAGCCAAACATCGTCATTGTTGTGATCGTCGCCGGGGTAATTGAGGATCGCGGATTGCGCGAGGAAAATGGCGGCGACATCCCCGCTGGTTTCGGCGATGAACTTGCCTTCGAAGAAATCCGAACCGCCGTAAACCCACGGCCCGGCGGGCATCGAGGTGGCTTTCACGGAGTGTTGGATCCACTCGTTCACCGGCAACCGGCGGACTTTGCCGTCGTCGGTCCATTCCACGTCCACAGCGACGCGCGCCGCGGCTTTGAGTTCGGCCGGGACATCCGGGAATTTGTCGGAGACCCCGCCGGTTTCATTGGGCAGCGGATAGAGTTCCTTCGAGGCCGGGTAGCGAAGCAGCGTGAAGGCGAGATTGAGATGCGTCGGGGAAATGTCCGTGATCAGCAACGCTTCGTGAATTTTTCCCTTCTGATGGACGATGAGATACTCCAGCAGCCCCTCGGTCATGTTGATCTTCGCCGGGAAGCGGATTTCGCGGGTTTTTTCGTCGAAGATCACCTCGCCGACTTGATAGCGGGTCGCGTCGAGTTTCTTCACGGATGGCTTGGCCGGTTCCGCGGATTTTTCCGATTCCGCAGCGGGCTGTGCCTCAGCGGGCGGAGGGGTTTGGGCCAGCAAAAGGTTGGCACAGGCCGGAACGAGAATGATGAGTCGGGGGAGCATGTTGCCGTGGATGAACGTTCGAGGAATTGGAAAACTTAGGCCCAACTCCGGATTATTTGGCCTTTTTCGGCGGGAGATTCAATCCGGCCGCGAATTCGCTCCAACACAGCCGGGTGATCCGGAAATTGAGCGCGCTCTGCGGATCCTCGCCATCGGCCAAAGCAGCGGGCGGGGTGTAAGCCGTATCGCGACCGAGTTGGCTGCGGACGAGCTGAAACACCGTTTTCAGAATATTCTGGCGGAGGTTATCGGGCGAATCCACGGTGAACGACAGCACTTCGGTGGATGTCGGCTTCTTGCCCGGACCCGCCAGCCAGAGGGCGACGGGTGTCGGTGCTTTGGCGGAAGTGCTGGTTTTGCCGACGGTCACCGCTGCAGTGACTTTCACGATCCCGGATGAGGCGGCTTCCAGATCGCGGGCGACGCCTTCGAGGATGGGCGTGAGGGTTTTCGCGAGCTTTTTGCCGGTGCCGGCATGCAGCGTGATTTTGATCTGGGCATCGGGGTTCGAATTCCAGTCGGGCAAGGTGGGGCGCAGCCGCTTGATCGCGGAAATGGCGGTATCGGCCTGAGCCGCGTCCGCTGGAGTGAGATCAACGACTCGCTCCCAAGCCAGCAAAGCGCGTTCGAACTCTCCCTTTTTCTCAAGTCCCGTCGCGAGCTCGATCAAGTGCGCGGAGCTCTGCGGTGCCAGTTCGCCGTAGCTTTGCAAGGTCGGTGGCGTGGTCAGATCGCCCAAATCGATTTCCGGCTCCTCGACCGGCGGGGGAGGCGGTGGCGGTTCCGGCTCTTTCACCACCAGCGGGACGGAAATCGCATCATCCGGCTGGTCCGCCCGGGGCAGCGACGATTCCACCTTGATGCGGATGCTCTCCAACTTCTCGGCCGATGGCGGCGTAAGGAAATCCATGTGCCGCGTGTTGCTCCACCAGACTCCCCCGACCACGGCCAGGACGAGCAGGATAACCACTGGAATGGGAACTCGCACGGCCGCAACGTGGCGCGATCTCTCCCGCCGGGAAAGCGGAAATCACCGGTTCGCCGAAAAACAAAACACCCCGCTCGGAAACCGGGCGGGGCGTCTTGGGGAAATGATCTCCAGGGATCAGTTGTTGCCGGCGCTCTTGACGAGCAGCGCGCGTTTGCCAACGCGGTCGCGGAGATAATGAAGCTTGGCACGACGGACTTTGCCGCGGTTGGTGACTTCGATTTTCGCGATCCGCGGGGTGTGCAACGGGAAAACGCGTTCCACACCTTCGCCGTAGGAAATCTTGCGGACGGTGAAAGCGGCATTCACGCCGGATCCGCCACGAGCGAGCACGATGCCAGCAAAAATCTGGATCCGCTCCTTGCCGCCTTCAACCACCCGGCAATGCACCTTCACGGTGTCACCGACGTTGAACTCGGCGACGTCTTGCTTCAATTGCTCTGACTCGATCTTCTTAATGATGTGCATGGGGTCCTCCTTTGCGGAAAATAATGTGCTGCCTGCGTCGTCCGTGCCGTGTGCTCCGACGCGCGGGGCGGGAGAGCTAGTGGATCGATCCGGCAATTGCAACCGCGAAATTGATCGAATTTCACGCTTTTCCATAAACCGCCGCCGGATCGAACAACTTTTCGCCGCCGGTCATCTCCAGTTTCGTCGTCCCGGTCACCACCTTGCGGTAAAAGCACGAGTTCCGGCCGGTGTGGCAAGCGCCCGCGCCGATTTGCTCCACCAGCAGCACCAGCGCGTCCTGATCGCAATCCGTGCGGATCTCGACGATCTTCTGGATGTGGCCCGAAGTCGCCCCCTTGTGCCAGAACTCCTTGCGTGACCGCGACCAGTAAACCGCCTCGCCGATTTCCAAAGTCCGCCGCAGTGATTCCTCGTTCATGTAAGCCAGCATCAGCGGCTCCTTGGTCGTCGCGTCCATCGCCATCGCCGGGATCAACCCGTCCGCATCGAATTTCGGGGAAAAATCCGCGCCTTCCTCCAGCTCCGCCTTCCCGCCCCGCGGGGCAAACACGTTTTGCGTATCCATGCGCGGACCGTGAAACGGCTCCCGCAGGCTGTCCAGTCCGCATTCCCGCCCCTCGGGCATTCAAATAGGGGGGTGCGGATATTTTTGTCCGTAACGTCGATGAGTGGTGGAAGCCCCTACGCGAAGCTCTCGCCACCTCCTCCATCCATGGCGGGCAATAGAACCGGGTTCTGAAATCCCTAGCCTTTCTCGAAATCTGTTTTATGTCTCACGCGTGCTTTTGCCACCACTCCAACTTTTGCCCAGAATATGAAATACGCGGCCGCATTGGGATTAATCAGCGTGATATTCGCAGCCTGGGCATTCGTCTATCCAAGTATGAGTATTGTTTTGCTTTGGGCTTCTCTGAGCTTTGCCGTTGTTGCCGCCGGATACGCTGGATTCGGCAGTCGTGTTTTTGGCAAGCGTCGGGATGGATCAATTGCACCGCTGGTGAAGACGGTCTTGCTTCCTTACTTGCTCTACACATGGTCGATTTGGCACCTCTGCCGACTGCTTAGCCGCGAAGCCGCCTTCAATCGAATTGGGGACGACCTGGTGATCGGTAGGCGTCTCTTGGCAGGAGAACTGCCTGAGGGCTTCGACCATTACGTGGATTTGACTTCCGAGTTCGAGGAACCACGGGAGATCCGTTCGAGACAGGGGTATCGTTGTGTTCCGATCCTCGACGCCAGTGTTCCATCGCACGAAGAGCTGAGACAAGCCGTCGCCGAGGCTGCCAACGGGACCGCTTATGTTCATTGCGCCCAAGGTCATGGAAGAACCGGGTTGTTTGCGCTGGCCCTGCTTTTCCATCGAGGCCGCGTTACCTCGCCGCAAGAGGGTATTGCCCTGCTTCAACAGCTAAGGCCCGCAATCAGCCTCAATCGACTCCAGAGGCGCTTCATCGAGGACCACATGATCAATAATGGCAACCCGGCTCCGGGCGTGACGTGTTAGGTCGTGGAGCCAAAAGTGGGCGCTGCCAATTCATTCGACCGGGGTGTCCGCAAATTACCTGTAATTTTGAAAAGGGACCTCCTTCGGAAAATCCACTCGTCTCCCGGTTTTCGGGTTGCCTCGCCCGGCGTTCGGGAGACGATGCCCGCGCATGGCGTATTTGGCAGACCGGGCATTTGAATTGATCTCATCCGCGCATGGCCGCGGGCGGATGGCGCACGCATTTCTCATCAGCGGTGCCCACGGCAGCGGTAAGGAAAACCTCGCCGCGCGGATGATCCAGCTCGTGAACGGTGGCGAGAAATCCGGCGGCTTCGATTTGTTCGGCGAACCGATCGCTGTCGAGACCCCGCCGCTCGATGAACTGGAAAGCGGCTGGGTGCGGATCATCCGCCCACGCATGAAATCCCGCCGCATCGGGGTGGATGAAATCCGCGACCTCGAACAAACGCTGCATCTGGCCGCGCCCGGCGGGGCGTGCAAGGTCGGCGTCATCACCGAGGCGGACCGCATGAATGACCAGGCCTCCAACGCCTTCCTGAAAACCCTCGAGGAACCGCCGCAGAACACGCTGCTGCTCCTGCTAACCGCCAATCCCCAGCGGCTGCTGCCCACCGTGCTGTCGCGCTGCGTGCGCTTGCCGTTGTTAGGTGGCGACGCGCTGCTGGCGCACGGCGGGGCGGAGTTGGTCAGCGCGCTCAACGTGGTCGCGGCCCGCGGATTCGGCACGCCCGTCGCCGCGCTGCATTTGAAGGCCACGTTCGCCTCATTCCTCGCCGAATACCGTGAGGAAGCGGACGCCGCCGCCAAGGCCGCCGAGAAAGAGGAGGTCGCGGCCTATCGGGACGGCACCGACGGCCGCTGGCTGAAGGAACGCGAGGATTTCCACAAAGCCGCCGCGGAGGCGGAATATCTCGATTCGCGCAACCGCCTGTTCGACGTCCTCATGGCCTGGATGGCCGATCTCCTCCGCATGAAAGTCCATGGCGGCGGCCTGGATTTCCCCGAGTCCGCTCCGGCGCTCAGGAGCATCGCCGAGGCGGAAACCGAAGGCCGCTTGCTCAAGCGCATGGAAGCGCTCGACTCGCTGCGTCGGACGTTGGAGACGAATGCCTTCGAGCCGCTGGCGATCGAGGTGGGGTTCTTGAAAGCGTTCGGGTGAAATTGGACCGCGGGATTCATCCCGCCTGAATCGATCCAGGCGGGATGAATCCCGCGGTCCGTTAGAGCTCGCCCCGCCCGCCTGACAGTTCCTCCGGAATCGCGACGGATTCCATCAATTGATCCAGTCCTTCGAGCACGCGCAAAATCCCGTCGGTCCACCATCCGCTTTGCCACGCGGGGCTGGCAAGTTCCAGCAGATGATCGAGCTCTTCACGTTTGAGGAAGACCTCAAGCCCGTAGCCGGGCATGATCGCCGCCTCGCCGCGCGCGGGATCGACCGCGACTAACAACGAGTGGTTGTCTTTGCCCGTGCGGCCGTCGCCGGCGAAGTTGCCAGCGTTGAACAGCCAGAAAACGTGCATTGAAAACGGATGCTCCTCGGGAAACGAATGCACCACCACTTGCAGCACAAGCTGTGGAAACCGCCGCTGGATTCGCGCGATCCGTTTTTTCAACTTCACCTGGTCCGCTTGGCTCAATTGCCGGTTCGTGTCCGCCACCACCGGCGCGAGTTCTGGCAGCCCGCCGATCAGGGCGCTGGTCCGGGGAAACGTCAGCCGGCAGGCCGGGCACTCGTGGGCATCGGGTCTCAGCGGGGTTTGGCAGAACGGACACTGCATGGCGTGGCGGACTCTATGCATCCGGCTCGGTTGTCGCGAAGCGAAAATCTAGCGACCCGCAACCACCCGCCACGTTGCGACCAGAGTGAGCAGCGCGCCGGCGATTTCAATCCCGTGAAAAGTCTCGCCGAAAAACACAAACCCACCCAGCGCGGTGGCCACCGGCAGGAGCATTTGCAACGACGACCCTCGCGACACGGACATGAACTGATAGGCGCGCGTCATGATCAACTGCGCGATCGTCACGATCACCGCGCCCACCGTTAGGCCGGCCCACGCGGCTGCCGGGAGTTCCGGCAGCTTCACCGCGGCGGGTGCCGCGATGACCAGGCCGTAAAATGCCTGCGAGGCGTAAATCGTCGCCGGGTGCTCCTCATGGCGCAGGCGGCGGATGATCACCACCACCCAGCCCGATCCGATAGCACCTGCCAGTGCGAGCCAATCGTATGCGGAAGGTTGCAGGAACTGCCCGTCGTCGCTCAGGAACACCACCAGCCCGCAGAAGCCGACGAGCATCCAAACCATCGCCGCGCGACTGAGTTTTTCCTTCAGCCAGAAAGCCGCGATCACGGTGGCGAAAATCGGATAGGTCAGGTTGATGATCACCGCGCGCCCGGCTCCCAGTTTGATCACGGTGATGTAAAACGCGATGGTGCTCAGTGCGCCGACGATGCCACGCAGCGTGATCAGGCGGCCGGTGAACAAGCGCTTCGGCTCCAGCCCGCGGCCCATGCCGAAGAGCGCGTAAACGACTAACAGTCCGACAGCGCCCCGGAAAATAATCGCGACCCAGCCATCCGCCGCCGGCGCATGCAGCGCGACGGCGCGGACGATCAGGGTGTTCGCCGCGAACAGGACCACCGAACCCAGCATGAGCATCACGCTGCGGCGGTCGAAGGAGTCATCGTTTTTCAAGTGCATCTCGGTTTCTGGTAGAAACCGGAACGCCCGGGCGACAGGCGGGACTCGTTGGACTCCCCGGAACCTGCCACCTGGCGGGCGTTCCGGAGAATCGTGCGGATCGTCAATCCGTCTTCAATCTCCGCACGCCAGCTCATGCCGCCATACGAGGACGGCGGTAATCTTGGCTCGGAGTCGAATGACGGAAAACATTGCGCGGCGGATGTGGCAGGGAAAAGGCCGGGCGTCAATCTTGCGGAACAGCGGATCTGCAAAAACGCGGTCCGGCATTCGCTCGAAGCCTCTTGACGCTTGGTAGCCTTTTGCTACCTTGCGCCCATGAGTCAGCCCGTGAAACTCTCCGACAATCTGGTCCTGGATGCCCGCCTAACGGGCGAAGCGGCGCAACGTTCGATCGCCGGCCAGATTGAGTTCTGGGCAAAACTGGGGCGGGCAGTGGAACCGCTTTTGCAGGGTGTCCAGGTGATGGCCCTGTCGCGGGCCGGCGCGGCCCAGCCGCTGTCGGCTTGTCTGGAATCCGTGGATTCCGACGAAGGTCGCCGCCGTGTCGCCGATCATCTTCAGACCCTGCCATTTCCCCACTATGAACCCGCCGAAATACCGGGCTTGCTGATCCGCATTTCTGCCGATGGAAAACGCACCGCCGGTCGTTTCGTCAATCGCCAGTTCAGGGCGAGCAAGGTCGCCAAGTGATGAACAGCTCTCCGCTCGACCAGCGTCCGTTGATGGTCGCAGTGACGGGTTCCAACGGGGCGGGAAAGACCACTTTCTATCATGCCCATCTCAAGCCGGCCGGACTGAGGTTCGTCAACGCAGACGTGCTGGCAGGAGAACTCGACATGGATCCCTACACGGCGTCAGGAGTGGCGGATCGCCTGCGGCGGGAACTGGTGGATCAGCGGGAAAGCTTTGCATTCGAGACGGTGTTTTCTGATCCGGTGGGGGACAAGCTGGCGTTTTTGAAAGACGCGGCGGCGCAAGGATATGCCGTGGTCTTGTGCTTCATCGGCATCTCCGGACCGGAGGTTTCAGAAGAACGGGTGGCCATGCGGGTTTCGCAGGGCGGTCACGATGTGCCGTCCGACAAACTCCTCAGCCGTTACCCGCGCACCTTGGCAAATCTTCAAGCCGCGATCCTGGAACTGCCGCATGTCTGGATCTTCGACAACGGTGACCTGCGGATGCCGTTTCGCAAGGTCGCGGTCTTCGAACAGGGGACTAGAATTTCCTTGGAAACGCCCGTGCCCAATTGGCTGCGGGGCATTCTGAGAAAGTGACTTTTAGGATTCACGCGCATTTCGGACACACCCCGAAGAACTCCAGCTCATGATAGAGATTCCGATAGCCGGTTTTCTCGCGGATCTCGTCCTCAAGCTGATGGACAGGGCAAGGGGCTTTGATCGGCTCGATGCTGCCGCAACTGGTGCAGATCAGATAGTCGCTGTGTTTTCCCGGAACGAGCAGCGTGAAATACGCCGCGCGTTCGTGCAGACCGAGGCGGCGGACGACGCCGTGCTCGGTGAGGCGCTGGAGCAGGCGGAAAACCGTGGCCTTGTCGCATTGGTCGGTCAGCCGCTTGGACGCGGCGAGTTCGGATAGAGTCATCGGCCGCTGGCTCTCCAGCAGCGTGCTCACCAACTCTTCCAGGGCTTTGGTGCGGCGGAGTCCCACCGCGCGACAGCGGTCGATGGTTTCTTTGACGACGGGGTTCATGTCGGGCGAGGGTAGAAGCGGGCGTCTCGTAAAACAAGCTCGTGTCTCAGAGCCGGCGAATGCGCGCGATCCGCCAAATCAAACGCCGCAAGCAACCGCGGGCGACACTACTTCAAACGTCCCCGAAGCTCTTCCGCGGCTTCGGGAGCGTTGCTTTTTTCCAAGGCGCGGATGGCTCCTTCCAAAGCGGGTTTCAGCAACGCCGAGTCCGGCGAACTCATGAGCCATGCGGCGGTGGATTCCGGGTTTTTGGCAGCCCATTGCTCGAATTTTTCGGACACCTGAGCGGCGGGCCATTTTGTCGCCACCGAATTCAGATAGCCCGCCAGTCCTTCGGTATTCGCGGTCGCACGGGAAACCTGGTTTCCGAAGTTTGTGAAATCGTCGAACGACATCCAGGAGGTGTTCGCTAGCTGGCTCCATGCGGTGGAGGCTTGGTCGTAGGAAAGTTGGGTGAGTTGGCCTTGAATGGAATACCAGCCTACGCGTTTGGCAGAGGCCATTTCGCCATCATCGGGTAACTCGGACAGCCATTTGGCGGCATCCACCACGTCGGTGGTGAACAGATGATGCCATACTCCTCCTTTGATGCAACTTGCCAGTTCCCGGGGAGACATTTCTTCCGATAACATCCAGCGGGTCGCACTGGTTGGATCGGTGAGGAACCAACCGTCTAGCAGAGCATATCTGCCTTCCATCGATTGGCTGAGGTCGGGATGCTGTTTCATCCAATCCACGGCCGCCTGAGGATCGGTCTTACCCCATCCGCGGGCGATCGCTTGGAAATCCTGAATCGGCAGCCTGAAAGGTTTTTCAGACAACAGGTAATCCAACGCGCCGGGCGCGTCGATTTGTCCCCAGCGTGTGGCAAACGTATCGTATTCCCGGCCATAGCCCTGGCCATTGTGGTGGATTTCCAAAAACTGCTGGTGAAGAGCGGCGGCGTCTTCCGGTCGCATCAACTCCATGAGCAGGTGGATGTCACGTAACCGGCGTTGGTTATCCGGTTGCGAAAGCGCTGCTTTGCAGGCTCCCAGCAGTTTTTGATTGGGTTCCCCAGGGCGGGCTGAGGCCGAAATTTCCGAAAGGGAGGTCAATAGCTGGGAAAACGATGGATCGGATACGTAGAGCGAAGGGTTGCTTGCGTCCCGGGAATGGAATTTTTCGCGGGCTTCGCGCATCCCGGTCGATTTCGTCCTTGTCCCGGTCGGCGAAGTCTCAGGTGCAGGGGTATGGGCGCGCCAGGCGACGATCCAGCCACTCAGCGCAACGACAGTCATACCCAGAATCCGAAGCCGGGAAGATAGAGAGCTTTTCATGCCGTGTTAGAAGTGGGGCGAACCCGGCGGCGTGTCAAGCAGGATGGCGGGTCGGGCAATCTATCGAACTGAATTGCTGGGCTGCCTGCCATGCGAATTCCAGATCCGATTCTGTTGGGATGGCGGCATTGTCTCTGGCTTAAAACAAGCCGGGCTCGTCGGGCCGGGCGGCGGGCATCGGTGCGCCGATTTTCTCGTAGGCGGCGGGCATCGCGGTGCGGCCGCGCGGGGTGCGCATGAGAAAGCCTTGCATGATGAGGAATGGCTCGTGGACTTCCTCGATGGTCGCCGCATCCTCGCCCACGGCGACGGCCAGCGAGTTCAGGCCGACCGGACCGCCGCCGAATTTGTAGATGAGAACTTCCAGCAGGCGCTTGTCCATTTCATCGAGACCTTGGGAATCGATCTCGATCATCGCGAGCGCGGCGTCGGCGATTTTGCCATCGATGAAGCCCCCGCCGCGGACCTGCGCGAAGTCCCGGACCCAGCGGAGCAGGGCGTTGGCGACCCGC
>JBGSOI010000015.1:0-9348 GCA_041739215.1 Akkermansiaceae bacterium | reverse complement strand
GGCCTTCGCCGCCGCGCGACCGATCGCCTCCGGCCTCATCGGCTGGGGCGGCGGCTCGATCGACACGGTCGTCCTCCTGTTAGACCGCTCCGCTTCGATGGAGACCAAGCCCGGCGACGGCCTGAATCCGCGCCGCCAGATCGTCATCGAGAAAGTCCGTGACGCCATGGCTAGCCTCGGTGCCTCCCGCCTCGTGCTGATAGACAGCGCCAGCGGAAAACCGCAGGAAATCCCCTCACCGGACATTCTCGCCGATCTTTCCTCCACCGCCGCCACCGACACCGCCGCGGATTTCCCCACGCTGCTCGCCCGCGCCGCCGAGTTTCTAGCAGACACGACCGGTCGTTCCGAGGTCTGGCTCGCCTCCGATCTCCAAGCGTCGAACTGGCATCCCGAGGACGACCGCTGGTCCGCCGCCCGCGCCAGCCTCGCCGCACTGCCGCAGAAACCCGCCATCCGCGTGCTATCGATCACCGGCCCCTCCGCGCCCAACACCGCCGTCCGTGTTCTCGGCTCGCGCCGCTCTGGCGACGAGATGCTGCTCAATCTCGAAATCCTGCGCGCCGCCGACTCGCGCGGCAGCGCCTCCCTTCCGCTCACCACCAATCTCAACGGCACCCGCACCACCGAGACGCTAATACTTCCCGGGCAATCCCTGCGTTTTCAAAAACGCATCACCCTCCCCGCCGGCAGTGCGACCGGCTCCGGCTGGCTGTCCATCCCGGCCGACGGCAATTCACGCGACAACTCCACCTTCTTCGCCTACGGCCCCGCCCGGCCTATCAAGACGATCATCATCGCTCCCGCCGGGGAAGCCGCCGACTACCTCGCGCTCGCCGCCGCGCCTCCGGGATTCGGTAACCAGACCGTCGAGCGCATCGATCCCGCCACCGCCGCCAGCATCTCCACCGGCGACGTCGCTGCCATTCTCTGGGCGGCCCCCTTGCCGACCGGCCCTGCCTACGATGTCGCCAACCGTTTCCTAACATCCGGCGGCCAGGTGATTTTCTTCCCGCCCGGCATTCCCTCCAACGACACGTTCGTCGATCTGAAATGGTCTGATCCGACCGACGCCCCGGCCGGGAAATTCTTCATCCTCAAGGACTGGAACCACAGCGACGGTCCGCTGCGCGATGGCATCGACGGCACGCCCATCCCCGCCGAGCGGCTCAAGGCGATCCGCCGCCAGATTCCGTTAGGCGATGCCACCGCGCTCGCCCGGTGGGAAGATGGGGAGCCGGCCATCACCCGCCGCATCGTCGATCACGGCACCGCGTGGTTCGTCGGCTCGCTGCCGGATTACACCTGGTCCAACCTGGGCGATGCCGATGTCCTCCTTCCCACCGTCCAGCGCATCATCGCCGCCGGGGCCGACCGCTTTGACGCGTCCTATCTAACTACCGTCGGCACCGATGCCGCCCAGCCGCTGGCCGGCGAGACCCGCAGCCGCATCGACGACTACGGCACGCCGGATCCCGCCAACGCCGCTTACGAAGCCGGCATCTTCCGCCTCGGCGAGCGGCTGTTAGCCGTAAACCGACCCGCCCAGGAAGACAATCCGGAAATCCTCACCCGCGAGCAATTGGACCTGGCGCTTGAAGGCACCAGATACACGCTGCTGGATCAGGCCGGCCAAGCCACCGACCCGTCAATCTCCCGCGATGTCTGGCGGGCTTTCCTCATCGCCGTGCTGTTCTTCCTCATCTCGGAAGCCATTCTTTGTCTGCCTAAGAAATCGCATCCGCAGGTGCTACCGAAAAAGTCCATCGCCTAACTAAAATAGGTCGTATCGGACCTATAAGACCCATCCTCTTCCTTTGCTCCACCTCTCACCCACCCCCCTGACTCTCTGGATCGGCATCATCGCCTTGATCCTCGTGGCCGTGCTGTGCGTGGTTTCATGGAAACGCAGCCCGCATCCGAAGCGCACCGCCGCGCTGGAGAGCCTGCGTTTTCTATCAGCACTCGCCGTCGTCGTGTTGCTCTGGCAGCCGGAGTGGCTGACCACCCTCCATCCGGACACCAAGCCGCAGATCGCGATTTTGTGGGATGATTCCAAGTCGATGGCCACCATCGACGCCACGCTGCCGCCCGTTCTAACTGAAAAATCCGAGGTCGTGGCCCGCGCCGAGTGGGTGAAAAAGGCACTTGCGTCCGAGCTTTGGAAACCTCTCGAAGCCAATGGCGCGAATGACGTCAGCGCCCTCCCGTTCGCCACACCGCCGACGGAAAACGGAGCCACCTCCGGGACCGATCTGGAAGCCCCGCTCACCGATCTCCTCGCCAAGCAAACCAACCTCCGCGCCGTCGTCATGCTCAGCGATGGCGACTACAACCTCGGCCAGCCACCGGTCGCCGCCGCGCAAAAAATGCGTCTCCGCGGCATCCCGCTGTTTCCGATTCCGGTCGGCAGCAAGGTCCGGTTGCCCGATCTCGACCTTCTATCAGTCACCGCGCCGACCTACGGCATCGTTGGGGAAAACGTGCAGATCCCGTTCACCATCCGCTCGTCGCTCGATCGCCAGGTGCGCACCATTGTCCGGCTGCGCGATGAATCCGGCAAGGAGCGCACCAAGGACATCGTCATCCCGCCGAATTCCGAGACCTATGATTCCATCCTCTGGCGTTTGGAAAAGGAGGGCAGCTCCACGCTCGAACTCTCCATTCCCGTGGCCGATGGTGAACTCGTCACGACTAACAATTCGCGGAAATTCACCATCGCCGGCCGCCCGGAGAAAATCCGCGTCCTGCTGATAGAATCCCTGCCGCGCTGGGAATACCGCTTTCTGCGCAACGCCCTGTCGCGTGATCCCGGGGTCGAGCTTTCCTGCCTGCTGTTCCACCCGTCGCTCGGAATGGGCGAGGGCAAGGACTACATCAAGGAGTTCCCCGCGAAGATCGAAGAGCTGGCGAAGTACGACGTCATTTACATCGGCGATGTCGGCACCGAGCAGATTACCAAGGAACAGTGCGCCCTGATCCGCGGCCTGGTGGAGAACCAGGCTTCGGGCCTCATCTTCATGCCCGGCCCGCAGGGCAACCAGTTTTCATTGTTAGACACCGAGCTCTCCGACCTCATCCCGGTTATCCTCGACGACGCGAACAAGAAGGGCCTGGCGGAATCCATCGCTTCCCCGCTCACGCTCACCACCGAGGGCCGGGCGTCACTGCTGACCATGTTAGGCAACAGCGAGGAGGAAAACCCCGAGATCTGGCGGCGGCTTCCCGGCTTTTATTGGCACGCCCCGGTGATCAAGGCCAAGGGCGGCGCGGATGTCCTCGCCGTGCACGGCAACCGCCGCGGCAAGTTCGGACCCATTCCGTTGTTAGTCACCAAACCGGCGGGCAGCGGCAAGGTATTGTTCATGGGCATCGACTCGGCCTGGCGCTGGCGGCGCGGGGTGGAGGATCTCTATCACTACCGGTTCTGGGGCCAGGTCGCGCGCTGGATGTCCTATCAGCGGAACATGGCCGCCGGCCAGCGCGTCCGGCTGTTTTTCAACCCCGAGCGTCCCGAGCCCGGCTCCACCGTCACCCTGAACGCGAACGCCTTCGACCCTAACGGCGCGCCGCTCAAGGAAGGCAGCGTCTCGGTGGACCTCACCGCGCCCGACGGCCGCACGCAGCGCATCGAGCTGCAGAAAAACGACACCGCGTGGGGAGCCTTCAGCGGGCGTTTCAAAGTCGATCTCCCCGGTGCTTGGAAACTCCGCGCGACCGCGGCCGGGGCTGAAGACAAGCCGCTTGAAACCACAATTCTCGCCCAAGGCGTCGAGATCGAAAAAGTCGGCCAGCCAGCCCGCCCGGAAGTCCTCGAGGAAATGGCCAAGGTCTCGAAAGGCCGCGTGATTCAGCCCGCGCAGTTAGCAGAACTCGTCAGGGAAATCACCGCCCTCCCCGCGCCGCGACCGTTAGAGAGCCGGATTCCGCTGTGGTCGCACTGGGCCACCGTTGCCGCCTTGGTGACTCTGTTGGGGATTTTCTGGGTGGGCCGGAAGTTGAACGGCGCGTTTTGACCGGGCGCCTCCCCAAGTCCGATCGCGTGTCGGCATCCGGCAGCTAAATCCGTTTTTCAGGATGAGTGGCGCTTCCGGTCCATCTCCGGGTCCGGCGGGCCACAGGTCCAGCTTGCACTCACTTTTCAATACAGTTTGCAGAAGGACGCATTTCACAATGGCGGGACGCCCCCTACTTTGAAGGAGTCTTTTTTTCCCAGATGGAAGAACTTATTAGCCCATGATCCCACGAAATCGTTGCCAGCTGTGGAACGCCCCGGTCGCAACTCCGACACTAGCCGACTTCAAGGGTCCTGAAGATCTTGGACTCGTGCTCCTGCCGTGGCAGGAATCAGGACTCACCTGTTCAGGCTATAGACACCTCTCCCTATTTCGGGTTCCCTGAGAAAGTTGGCAGTGACTGCGAAGCCCTGACTCGCCTTGAAAGTCCACTTCCCTCACCTCGGGACCTCGGAAAATAATTTCAGACATACCACGAATATGTTTTACATTGTAAATTCATCGAATTGTATTTCGAAGAATCCAGTCGTGCTGATCCACGATTCGAATTTCTCCGGATTGGAATATATTTCAATACTTCAACGCTTCAAAAACCCATGAAACCCACGAACCAATTTCAGAATCAACCGAGTTCTGTCCGCCCACAGCCCCGTGGCTTTGCCTTGGTCGTCACGCTGTCGCTGATGATTTTGCTAACCGTAATCGCGGTTGGATTGCTGACCCTTTCGAGCATCACCCTGCGTTCCTCTTCACATGGCGATGCCATGCAGTCGGCGCGCGCCAATGCACGGGTGGCGCTGATGATGGCCATCGGCGATCTGCAGAAGCAACTCGGCCCGGATACCCGCATTTCCGCCACCGCCGACCAAGTCCCAAGCGCGGGTGCCAATGGCGGGGAAAAATCATCCACTCCGCAAACCCAGCGCCAGTGGGCGGGTGCTTACAAATCCTGGCCCGTGGCCCTGCCCAATGCCACCCGCCCGACGCCGGAGTTCCTGCAGTGGTTCATTTCCGGAGATCCAACCAAGGTGAAAGAAAAGGACTACGCGGCCACCGCCGTGAGTGCCGCTGCCAAGGATTCCGTGGAAATCGTCACCGCAAGGAGCGTGGGCGACACCGGCGATACCGTGCGGGTGCCGTTGCTCACGACCTCCACGACTGGCGTGAGAAACAATTTCGCCTGGTGGGTCAGCGATCTTGGCACCAAGGGCCTGATCGCCCCGGCCAAGGACATCCCGACCGCCCTCGCCGACACCCGCGCCGACCAGCAATCGGCTCCCACCTACAATCTCAAGGCTGCCGTCAGTGGCACCACCAAACCGTTCGAATTGGTTGCAGCCACCGACGCCAAGATCGCGAATGTCGTCTCCATGCAAAGCAGTGCGCTGCTCGCCGACAATCCAGCCAACATCCGCGGTCTCTACCACGACCTTACCGCTGATAACAGCGGCCTCATCACCAACGTCCGCAAAGGCGGGTTCCGCCAGGATCTCTCGATGTTGCTGGAGCGCCCTTCAGGCAGCCAACCCGTCGCTGCATCGACCGCGCTCTACAAGGTCAACAACGACACCGGGATCAACATGCAGGAGCTGTGGGCTTACTACAACCTCTACAAGGACGTGAAATTCTCCGGTTCCCATCCCTTCACCACCAGCGGATCGATGGCCTCCGGCACGCGCCATCTCCAAGTTGAATCCTCGGTGACAAACTGCCGGAACGATGACGAGTTCTATTTCAAACAACCGGTCATCATCAGCTATCAGTTGGTGCTCTCCTTCCAGACCCGCGTCGTGGAGAATGTCAACGTCCTCCACATTGTCGCCGACCCGATCATTACGTTTTGGAATCCACTCGACGTGCCCGTCGTGGTTCCACAAGGAATGGTTTTCACCGTGAAATACTGGAGCGTGCCTTACACCCTCAACATCAGGAAAAACAGCACGCTGCTGAAATGTCCGATCGCCAGCGTTTCAAAGGACGACAGCAATCTATTCAGCCTTGAGGTGGGGGCACTTAACCGGTTGGTGTTCAAGCCGGGCGAAGTCATCAAGATGTCCCAGAAAGGGAGCATTTTGGCCAGCACACCTGGCACGAACATTCACGCGCTCGCGGGCAGCAAGGGCTTCCTTTTCGGCAACGGCGTGGGGATCGAGGCGAGGACCATTGACGGAGTTAGAATGACGGTTGCGGCCGGAGAAACCCTGACTTATGCGTCTGCCGAGGCCAACGACCTGACGGCCGGAGCAACAACGGCTTCCGGCAAGGTAGTGCCGGGGGGCTTTGCGCATTCCCGCCATTTCTCGCTCACCCATCATGAGTATTATGTCGGGAAAGACCGCGAGCCGTCCGGGTCTCCACCTGGCACCACCAGTCTGGGAATTGGCGGGATGTATCTCGACTTTGACTTCGGCAACAAGCGGATAAAACCCACCGATAATGCCCGTGAAAGCGGTACGGGCAGCGGCAAGAACGTGCAGCACAAAATGGATCGCTACAACGCCACCCAAAGGACGAATGTCTTCAAGCCCCTCCCAGATGGCCGCACGATTCCAACGACCGGCGCGAAAATGCCGTTCATGCTGTTGTCCTACAACGCCAAGACAGAGACCGGTTCGACCCTTGGCACCCGCAGCCTGGCGCGATTCAATCCCAAGGCCCTGCACGTCGATTTCTACAATCTCCAGGCAGTCGAGCGCGACATGCTGCCCTATGAATACACGGCCGAGACGTTGAACGGGTGGAAAAGTAACAACGATAGCCTGAGCAATGATGAAACCGGCCACGGCTTCTTCGGCGGCGGGATGAACGCCACAGACGGCACCAGCTACGTCACCACCCATTCGGTCCCGCGTGAGCCCATCGTTTCACTCGCCGCGTTCCAGCATTCCTTTGCGAATGGCTTCGAGATGCAAAAACCGAAGGTCGGCTACGCCGCCCTCAATGCCCGCGAGCCCATGCTGCCACAGATTTCCCACGCGATCGGCAATTCATGGGCCTGCCCGGTGCTGGCGAAAGACAAGGTCGAAGGCACTCTCCCAGGCAATCGTCCGTTGGCCGACCACTCCTACCTCGCCAACCAAGCCTTGTGGGACGACTACTTCCTTTCCGGCATCGCCCCGCAGAATGGGAACACCTTCAGCAAGCCGCGGACCCAGAAGGTCGTGGCCTCCGAATTTTTCAGCGGCATCGGCAAGCTGCCCGTAGCCCGCTATCAAGCGAATTTGCGCGGAACGAATCCTGCGAAAGTGAACGCCTATTTCAACACGCCTGTTCCCAGCCCGGCCGCCACCGCCAATATCGCCAGCTACCTGAGGGTGGACGGCATGTTCAACGTCAACTCCACCTCGGTCGAAGCCTGGAAAAGCCTGCTCGGCGGCCGCAAGGAGCGCCCGGTCCTGATCCGCGATCAGAACGGCAAGGAGTCCATCCAGACTGGCGACCTCGACACTCCCGTCGCCGGACTGCTTGGCCCGGAGAAAGACATCGCCGAGGGCAATGTAGACATCAAAGACACCAGCCAGTGGGTCGGCCGCCGCACCTTGGATGATGACGAAATCGACCGACTCGCCCGGGGCATCGTGAAGGAAGTCCGCAAGCGCGGCCCGTTCCTGTGCCTTGCGGATTTCATCAACCGCCGCCCGGGACCCGATGCCGATCTCGCCCGTGCCGGAGCCATCCAGAGCGCCCTCGATGCGCCAGAGACCAAAATCAACGACGCTTATGAAGCCGCCGGCCGGGCCACCACCGGAGGTAACAGTTTCGCCTTTCCGGAAGCCGAAAAAGGTCCGATCTCGCAAGGCATTCCCGGCATCGTCAAGCAGGCCGACATCCTCACGCCCATCGCGCCGATCCTCTCCGCCCGCTCGGACTCCTTCCTCGTTCGTGCCTATGGCGAAAAAACCGACGCTACCGGCAGGGTCATCGCCCGCGCATGGTGCGAAGCCGTGGTCCAGCGCTCCCCGGAATTTATTGACTCGGCAGATGCCGCCGAGAAGGTCTATACGTCGATCAACGCACTCAACAAGGCCTTCGGCCGGCGCTTCGACATCGTCTCGTTCCGCTGGTTGAGCGCCTCGGAGGCCTGACCCCGCCCATCAACAAAACCCGGTTTCCCATGTTCCTTCGTTTCCTCAGTTTGCTCCTTGCCTTCTCGTTGCCCGTCATCGCCCAGGAAAAAACCGCATCGAAACCGGGGTCCGGCAAGCTCCAGGTGCGATTCCTGGCCGAGCAAGCACCCGAAGCCCTCGGCGAGGTATTCCTGCAACTCGGCGAAAACGACAAGTCCACCAGCTTCACCCTGCCCACCAACCAGCTATCCCCACCGGTCCAGGTCGCGGAACGCGTGATGGTCCTCAAGACCCTCAACAAGGAAATCCCACTCTGCACCATCACCCTCCCGGAAGCCGGCAACTCCTTCGCGGTGGTGCTGGTGACCGCCAAACCCGCCGGCTTCAAGCCCATTGTCGTGCGCACCGACGACCCGGCGTTCAAGGCCGGCGACGTGTTTTTCATCAACCGTTCGGAAAAGGTCATCCTCGGCAAACTGGGAACCACCCCGCTCGTTCTAAAACCCGGCGAAACCACCATCAACCGCCCCTCCGGTGCCGTGGAAAATACCTACTACAACATTGCCTTCGCCACCCGCGAGGAGAAGGGCGACAAGATCATCAACTCCAGCCGCTGGCCGGTCGAAAACCACCTGCGCAGCTACTTGTTCTTTTTCACCAACGCCCAGGGCCGCACCACCTTCCGCGCCGTGGATGAATACCTGGAGCCGACCACGGCCAAACCGTAAGGCGAAAATGGAGCGCGAAATTCATTTCGCGCGATTGCTTTTCCATCCGGCAGGCGGAATAAACGGGGCGCTCCATTGAGCAATACCGCCATGAAAAAAGAAGACCGCGATTTCCTCTTCCACCTGCTGGAAACCCCCAGCCCCACCGGCTTCGAAATGCGCGGCCAGCAAGTCTGGGCGGACTGGATCAAATCCCACGCGCCGGAGGTCAACTGCGATGCCTACGGCTCCACCTGGGCCACCCTCCCCGGCAAATCCAAGCGCATCGTCATGTTGGAGAGCCATGCCGACGAGATCGGCTACATGATCAAGCATATCGACGACCGCGGGTTCCTCCGGATCGACCGCGTCGGCGGCTCGGATGCCGCCACCGCACGGGGCCGCCGTGTCCATATCCTCGGCGACAAAGGCATCGTTACCGGCGTCATCGGGAACACCGCCATCCACCTCCGCCGCGACGAGGCCGGCAGCGAAAAGTCCCCCGCCGTCCACGATCTCTGGGTCGATGTCGGGGCATCGAACGCAAAGGAAGTCGCA
>JBGSOI010000156.1:0-19958 GCA_041739215.1 Akkermansiaceae bacterium | reverse complement strand
CCGGCAAGTCCACCTGCCCGGCCGTGCCGACCCGCTGCCGCGACACGTCGAACAACGTCACCGGTGAAAACGCCATCCGCCCCGTGCGGAAACCCGCCGCGTTCTCCGCGAGGTCGCGGCCCAGCGGGGTGACGATGCCCATGCCCGTCACGACCACCGGGCGGGAAGAGGAGGGCAGGGGGGAGTCGGAGAAATAGGCCACGGGAAAATCTCAGGCAGTTAAGGCTCGTCAGACGGGGTAGCAGCTAGCTAGGCACGCAGGCGCACCTTGTCAAATGCCGTATCTCCGCTGGTTAGAAACCTCACGCCGCCACGCCACCCGCCCCGCCATCTTCGACGGGGACCGCGTCTTCACGTTCGCCGACCTCGCGGCAGCGGTTTCCCTGGCACCAACCGCCACCGGTCCGGTCATCGCCCGCAGCGGGAGCATGGATTTCTTCGTGGAAATCCTGCGGGCCTGGCGCGATGGGCAAGCGGTCATTCCGGTCGAGCGCGAAGCCCCGGAGCCGGTCCTGCACCGCCCGCCGCCGGTGGGAACGTGTCTTGTCAAATACACACCCGGCGCCAGCGGCATCCCGCGCGGGATTTTCCTGAACGCGGCCCAGGTCGTGGCGGACGGCCACCGCCTGGTCGCGGCGATGGAGCTTTCTCCCGCCACGCCCAATCTAGCAGTCATCTCGCCGGCGCATTCGTATGGCTTTTCGAATCTCGTCCTGCCGCTGGTTTTGCACGGAGTTCCGATCCATTTGGCACCGGTTCCGTTTCCGCGGGTGATCGAGGAGATCTTCAGAAGCCACCCTGCGCTGGTGGTTCCTGCGGTGCCTTCCATCTGGCGGGCGTGGCACCGCGCCGGAATCCTCAAGGGTGCGCCGATCTCGCTCGCTCTATCAGCCGGCGCGCCGCTTGCGCTGGCGCTGGAGACCGAGGTGTTCGCGGCAGCCGGCTTGAAAATCCACAATTTCTATGGAGCCAGCGAGTGCGGCGGAATTTCGCTCGATACCTCCATGGCCCCCCGCGAATCCGCGGATGACGTCGGCACGCCGCTGCCCGGAGTGAAGATTGGCACCCGCCCGGATGGCCGTTTGTTGGTGACTAGCGACGCCGTGGCCATCGGTTACGACGCGCCGCGCGCGGATGATGTGTTAGGCAGTGGCAGCTACCTCACCCGCGATCTCGGTTTCCTCGATGCTGCTGGAAAGATTCATCTCACCGGCACCTTGGGTTCCGCCATCAACGTCGCCGGGCGGAAAGTCAGCCCCGCCAAAGTCGAAGCCGCCATTCTCGCAACCGGTCTCGTCCACCGCGTCAAAGTCTTCGGCATCCCAAGCAGCGACCCCGAGCGTTTCGAGGAGATCTCCGCGCTCGTCGAACTGAAACCTGTCGTTGCCCTCGCCGATCTGAAATCCGCCACCGCCGGGAAATTGCAGAATTGGGAATTCCCTCGTCACTGGAAATCCGACCCGGGGCTGTGGATCGGTTCAATCGCCAATTCACTCTGAGATCAGACAGCCCGGGCATTTCGAGCATTTCGTCTTGCGATGAGCAGACTCAACCGGCAAGCATTCCCAACGTGACCCCCGAACTTGAGAATTTGTTTTCCTTCCTCCGCTTTCCAAGCATTTCCACGGATTCCAGCCATGCCGGCGATGTCCGGGCGTGCGCGGAATGGTTGATCGCCAAACTCTCGGGAATGGGCCTGGCCACGGAACTTCACGAGACGCCGAAGCACCCCGTCGTCCTCGCGCGAAACAAACACGTCGCCGGTCGCCGCACGGTCCTGATCTACGGTCACTACGACGTTCAGCCGGTCGATCCGCTGGCGTTGTGGACCAGTCCTCCATTCGAGCCGGTCATCCGCGACCACAAGATCTGGGCCCGCGGCGCGACCGACAACAAGGGCCAGATGCTCGCACATGTGTTAGGCGTGGAGAAGACGCTGCGGGAGAACCAGGACGTGCCCGTCAATTTGATTTTTCTGTTTGAAGGCGAGGAGGAAATCGGCAGCCCGAGCCTCGCCTCGTTCCTGCTCCACCATTGCGACGAGCTGAAGTGCGATGTCATCGCCATTTCCGATACCGGCATGGTCGCTCCCGGCGTGCCCACGCTCGGCTACGGTCTGCGCGGCATCGCCTGTTGCGAAGTCATCCTGCGGGGGCCGAAAGCCGACCTCCACTCCGGCCTCTTCGGCGGCGCGGTGGCCAATCCCGCGGCCGCCATGGCGCGCCTGATCACCAGTCTTCACGCGCTCGATGGCCGGGTCGCGGTCGAAGGATTTTACGATCAGGTTCGCCCGCTCGAAAAGTGGGAGCATGATATGTGGGCGACGCTGCCCGGGGTGAGCGACGCGGATTTTCTAGCGGTTACTGGTTCACCCGGCTTGTTCGGCGAGCCCGGCTATTCCTCCGCGGAGCGCACCTGGGCGCGCCCCACCGCCGAGGTCAACGGCATCGGCGGCGGCTATCAGGGCGAGGGTTCGAAAACAGTTCTTCCCGCAGAAGCATTCGCCAAGCTTTCCTTCCGCCTCGTGCCCGACCAGAGCCCCAAGGACATCATGGCGAAAGTCCAGAGCCACATCGAGTGGCACTGCCCGCCCGGCGTGGAAGCGGAAGTCCGCGTCGGCCACGACGGCAAACCCTACGTCACCGATCCCAACTCGAAATACGGCCTAGCCGCGCAGGCCGCGCTGCGCGCTTCCTTCAACGCCGAGCCCGTCCTCATCCGCGAGGGCGGCAGCATTCCCATCGTGCAAACCTTCCGCGACATCCTCGGCGCGGACACCTTGCTGCTAGGCCTCGCTCTATCCGACGCGCAGGTCCACGCGCCTGACGAAAATTTCCCGGTGGAAAACTTCGAGGCCGGGATCCGTCTGAACCAGGCTTTGCTCGTGGAACTCGCCCGCTGAGCCATAGGTCTCATAGGCTCTATACGACCTATCACTTCTCTCCATGTCCGATCCCATCACTCCCAAGCTCGACTTCATCCGCGAAATCATCGCCGACGACCTTGCCACCGGCAAGCACGCGACCACCATCACCCGCTTTCCGCCGGAACCTAACGGCTACCTCCACATCGGCCATGCCAAGGCGATCTGCCTGAACTTCGGCATCGCCTTGGAGAACGCCGCCACCGGCGCGAAATGCCATCTGCGCTTCGACGACACCAACCCGGAGAAAGAGGAAACCGAATACGTCGAGAGCATCAAGGCCGACGTCAAATGGCTCGGCTTCGACTGGGGTGGCGACCTCTATTTCGCCAGTGATTACTTCACATTCTTCCACGACTGTGCCGTCCATCTGATCAAGGACGGCAAGGCCTACGTCGAGCAGCAATCCGCCGAGGAGATGCGCGCCAACCGGGGCAATCTAACCACACCGGGCTCGCCCTCGCCGTTCCGCGACCGGCCGATCGGGGAAAGTCTCGACCTTTTCGCCCGCATGAAGGCCGGTGAGTTCAAGGAAGGCGATTGCGTCCTCCGCGCGAAGATCGATCTCGCATCATCTAACATGAATATGCGCGATCCGGTACTCTACCGGATCATGCACGCGGAGCACCACAACACCGGCGGCGAGTGGTGCATCTATCCGCTGTATGACTTCGCGCACCCGCTGGAGGACGCGCTCGAACACATCACCCACTCGCTCTGCACGCTGGAGTTCGAGAACCATCGGCCGCTATACGATTGGTTCATCGACAACTGCCCGGTGCCATCCAAGCCGCGGCAAATCGAGTTTGCCCGCCTCGGCCTTACCTACACGGTGATGAGCAAGCGCAAGTTGCTCCAACTCGTGCAGGAAGGCCATGTAAACGGTTGGAACGACCCGCGCCTGCCCACCATTTCCGGCCTCCGCCGCCGCGGCTATCCGCCGGAGGCGGTGGTGCATTTCTGCAAGCGCGTCGGCATCACCAAGTTCAACGGCACCACCGATGTCGCGTTGTTGGAGTTCGACATTCGGGATTTCCTCAACACCTCCGCCCCGCGCCGGATGGCCGTGCTCGATCCGGTCAAGGTTGTGCTCGAAAATTGGTCCGCCGAGCCCCACGCCACTGTCGAGGTTCCCAACCACCCGCAGAACCCGGAAGCCGACAACCGCGACATTCCGATTTCCAACGAAGTCTGGATCGAGCGCGAGGACTTCATGGAAGTCCCCGAGAAGAAATTCCATCGCCTCGGCCCGGACCGCCACGTCCGCCTCAAGGGCGGCCACATCATCCGCTGCACCGGCTTCGAGAAAGATGCCGATGGAAACATCACCCTCATCCGTGCGGAAATCCTGCTTGACACCATCGGTGCGGACTCGCCGCCGGGCGTCGAGTGCAAGGCCGCGATCCATTGGGTCGATGTCGCCACCGGCGTCGATGCCGAGGTCCGCATCTATGACCGGCTCTTCACCGTCGAAGACCCGGACGCCGCGGAAGGCGGTTTCCTAACCGTCATCAACCCGGACTCCCTGAAGACCCTGACCGCCAAGGTCGAGCCCGCGCTCGCCGCCGCGGACGCCGGGTTCTCCTGCCAGTTCGAGCGCACCGGCTACTTCATCGCCGACGCCATCGACCACCAGCCCGGCGTGAAGCCCGTCTTCAACCGGACCGTGGCTCTTCGGGATTCCTGGGTGAAGAAGGGCGGGAAATAAGGAGGGTGGACCTTCGGTCCACCCGGGTCGACGGAACGTCAACCCTCCTTATTGGTTGTCATCCCCGGTAACCTATCTAACCTCCCACCATGTTCAAACGCTTCTGGTGGGTTTTCCTGGCGTTGGCCGCCGTCGGGGTAACGGGGTGGCTGGTATTTCCCCGGGTTCAACCGAAGACGAACGCAACCGGCGCGGCTGCCAGTGGAAAGACCCCTCCGGATCCGGACGCAGCAAGATTTTCCGACGCGCCCGAAGATGAAGCCGATCAGGACGCCGCTCGCCGAAGTTCGCGACACAGCACGGGGGAACTTGAGAAATATCAGGCTGAAAAACGCCGCCTCCTGCATTTGAATAGGGCGGTAATAGATCAGGAGCAGAAAGTGGAGGAGCGGAGGAAGGTCCTTGCCACTATCGTTAGAACCAAGGGGATCATTTACAAGGGAAAGGATGCCGATTACTCGGGTGGGACCGAGCCAGTTGAAAAACAGGAACGAACAAGCTCCCCTGACCACGCCGAGGAAGCAGCCAGGCGTGTCCTGGATGCCCAGGACTACGTCGATGCGAAGCGGGAATTTGAAACCGATCAGAAGTTGTTGCAGGAGATGAAGCTCAAGCTGCTATCTGAAAAAGCCCTCAATGAACCAGGCGGGCGTTGAGGAGAGTGGGACTCGGCCCACCCGGGTTGCCCGAAGTGCGACCCTCCTTATTCATTGTCATCGCCAGCCGCCCGCCTAACCTGCGGCATGTTCAAACGATTCTGGTGGGTTTTCCTGGTGATGATTCCTGTCGGCTCGATCATGGGCCTGCTCGTCGCTGCGGTCGTCACCTATGTCATGCCGAAGAAGTATGAGAGCGAGATGGTCATCGAGGTCAAGCCGCTAGGCGGTGAGAAGGCTTCTCCCAAGATCACGCCCCAGTTCTTCGGGACCGAGTTTGAGAAGATCAAGAGCAGCAACTCGCTGGGGAAGGTGGTGGATAACCTCGGGCTCATCGACAAATGGGGCGTGGACAGGGAAACCGCGATCCGGATTCTGAAGGGCATCGTGAACACCCAGAATATCCGTGGCACGGATTTGATTTCCATCCGGGTGAGGCACACCAACCGGGAGGATGCGCGGGATATCGCTGCGGAAGTTGCCAAGTCATACCGGGACTACAGGATTGAAATCATGAAGCGGGAAGAAGGCGAAAGGCTGCGAGAATTGAAGAAAGCGGTCTTTGATCAAGAAGACAGAGTTGAAGAACGTCGGAAAGTCCTGTCGCTGATAGTGAAAATCAAGGGGATTGAGCCTAAAGGATGGGATTCACCCGCTGACAACGCTGAACTCAACACATCCCCAGGTTCGAAACATAGGGAGGTGGATATCCAAGATTACGCTGGTGCAAAGCGGGAGCTCGAAACTGAACGAGAACTTTTGCAGTCACTGAAGCTCAAGCTGATCGACGCCGACATCACTGCCAAGATACAGGAGGAGAGTGTTATCATCCACGAAGAGCCACAGATCGCACAGATCCCGATTTCACCGAATGTTTCCTTGAATCTCATGCTCGGAACAGCGCTTGGGTTCCTGCTCTCCCCGCTGCTTTCTCTGCCGGTGATCATCTTATTGAGCCGCTTGATGCCCGCGAAAGTGCCGGCGTGATTTGCGAGGATCAGCGCAGGAGCGCGCTGGCGGTCCAGAGCATCGGCGACTGGCCGTGGAGGTCGCCGGCGGTGCGCGGGCGATCCAGATAGAATTGTTCGGAGAAGCCCTTGTCGGTGCCGATGCAGACTTCGCGGAGGTTCGCGTTTTCATCGAGGTGGCTGACGAGCGCGAGCCACGCCTTGCGCGCAGCCGGGCCGTAGGTTTTCCCGTCCAGCCAGCCGTTCTTCACGCCGGTGACCATCGAAAAGGCGAACATCGCGGTGCCGGAAGTTTCAGGCCACGATTCCGGCTTGTCGATGAGCTGACGCCACATGCCGTTCTCCATTTGATTCGCTAGCAGGCCCGCCATCATCTTGCGGTAGCCGGCCAGGATCCTTGCGTGTTGCGGGTGTTCCGCCGGCAGCGAGCGCAACAGCTCGGCCGCTCCCGCGGCCATCCAGCCGTTGCCGCGGCCCCAGAAAAAGTGGGCGTTGGTGCCGTGATGGAACAGGCCGTTAGGCTCCTGCATCTTGTCGAGGTAGGCGCTCATCGTCAGCGCGGCGCGGTCGAGGTATTTGGCATCGCCGGTGGCGCGGAAGGCCTGGGTCTGGACCAACGGGATCATGTACATGTCGTCGATCCAATAACGGGCTTCGGCGGTGATGCCGTCCGGGGTGGTTTTCTCCCACTGGGCGTCGGCAAGACTCAATCCCAATTCCTTGCAGCGCGGGTCTTTGTTCTGGAGGAAAATCTCCAGTGGCACGGCACCAAGCACCCGGTAATCGACGTGGGCGACCCGGTTGATCCGCTGCGAACCGGGTTCGGTCAGGAATGGCTCGAACCTTTTGATCAAGCGGTTGGATAGGTCCTTGTCATCCGTCAGCTTTGCGACAGTCAAGGCGCCATACCAGGCGATGACTTCCGGATAGATGACCCCGTGCTTGGCCTTTTCCGGGTTGGTTTCAAAGCGATACTTCCGGGGAATGATATTTTCAGCGACGCGCTTGCCGACTTCTGCCGGTGAGGCGCCTTTGGGCCAATCCGAGAAATATTCCGACTTCGGGTTTTCGGCGGCCGATAGCAAGCCGAGTGCGGCGGCCAGCAGCGGTGTCAGGGCGAGGAATTTCATGGCAGTCAGACCTGGCGTTGGATTGGAGAGATGGGTTGATGGATTCCGGGTGAACAAACAAGGCAATCTGTGATTCGTGAAACGGTCGGTCAACCGCCCATACGGGGTATTCCGGGCGCATTTCGCAAACCATCAAAGGCAAGGAGACAACCGGCCAAGTTGCGGATGTAACGAAAAAGCGCGGCTGTACAGGCTGCGCTTCCTGCAGACAAGTTTGTGAACATCCGGTTCATCCCCCGCAGCGCGGAGGAGACTCAAGGCACCACCACGTCGCGGACTCCCTTGAGTTCGATCTGCTTGGTAGCCGGATTTTCGGTGAAAATCTGAAGCACCCGGCGGGTGCCGGGATTGGGCCAAGACCCCGTGGAAATGATTTTCCATTGGTCGTCCCGTTTGAAGTAGGCCTCCATACTTGCAGATTGATTCTCACCAAATGGCGGCTTGGCAATGATCTTGGTTTCCCCCGGCGAGTATTCAAAGGTCTCGGTTTCGAGTATGATCTTCACCGGTGAAGTCGTGAAATTCGCGATCTTGAACGATCCTTGGGGAAATGCCTTCGCGCTGTCATCGATGACCATCACCTGGCTGCGGTTTTCCACCGCTTCAGCAGATTCGGGGAGGAAGAGCAGGATGAATGATTTCGAGCCGGCAGGCAGCTCGACTTTACCGACGAGCGCGTTGACGTCGGTGGCACTAACCGGATTGGACTTCCGCGTGAATACCAGATTCCTGCCCTTGAGTTTCAAAGGATTCGCCTCGTGGTTGAGAAAGGATTTCACCTCGATCAAGCCAGCCGTGACGCTTCCGGAAGGATCATGGGCGTGTATCTCCTCTGGAAAATCCGGTTGGAAGGAGATCGCCCGAACCTTGATGTCTTCAGCAGCCCGGGCGGACAACAAGATGAATGGCAGAGAAGCAACGGTGATCGCAAGCAGGGACAGGGTTTTCATGGTACTTGGGCGTTCGAAGGAACTGGTTCCGCGCCCGGAACCGGCGGTGAGATGTCACGGAACCCGCGGAGTTCAGTCTGCTTGGACTCTGGATTATCGAAAAAGATCTGGATAGAACGTTTTTTGCCAAGTTCAGGCCACAACCCGGAGCCGATCCGCTGCCATTTTCCATCAACTTGAGAAAACGCATACATGGCGCTGTGGTGGTTTTCCTGCACGGGAGCATCGGTAATGAGCGAACTTTGTCCCGGCTTGAACTCGTATGCCTTGTCTTCCAAAGTGAGCTTGACCGGGAAGCGGGAAAGACTAATCACCCGATAGGCACCGAGGGGGAATTCCTTGATCGAGTCGTCCAATGGCAGGACTCTGAAAGTTTGATTGGCGTCAGGCAGGAAAACCAACAGGAAGCGGTTGCCTGCCTTGGGAAGGGTCACCTTGGCGAGTTGTAGTTCGGGCTTTTTCTGATCCTCGACTTTCATGGATTTCGAGAAAACCACGTCATTGCCGTAGAGCCTGATCCCTTGGTCCTCGTGGTTCAGATAGCCCTTGATCGGGGCGGCAATACCGGCGACCGGTTGCGGCGCAGCGGGATCGAAGATGTATGACTCCGCGGGAATCGTGGCATTGTCGAAAGCCATCAAACGAAGATGCACTTCCCGCCCTGAAGGAGCGGGTTGGGCAAAAGCGGTGGCGGTCAAGGCGATGAAGAGTAGCAAGCGCATAGGATGGTGTGGAATGGGGTCTGAGGGTGGATCCGCCAAATAGATCCAATTGTCTTCGGTGCAATTTAGGACGGTTTTCCGCCCGAGGAAAGCAACAATTGCGGCCAGGAATCTCTCTCCGGCGGATCAGATTTCCGAGGCGTTGAGCCAGCGGAACGAGGTGACCACGAAGCGGCGGCCGAAAGCCAGGTTGGTGGGCGTTAGATCGGTGGTGAGCGCTTCCGGAGTGTTGGAGACATCCACAAACTCAGGAACGCGTTGGACCGTTGCCTCGCACCAGGCGCGGGCGATCACGGTGGTGCCGTTGGCCGCCCGGGCTTCGCCATAGCTGCGGATCGTGAAGGTGTCGCCACGCGCTGTGATGATCGGTGCCAGGCCGGTCAGCAGGTCGCCTTGGGTCAACATCGGGGCCGCCCCGTCTGCAGTGAAGCCATTGAGAGCGGCGGTGTTGGCAAGATTCTTGATCCGGTTTGCAGCCAAAGCGCCGCCGTTGATGTTGTTGGAATCCTTGCCATGGAAATCCGAATTGTCGTTGATTTTCGACTTGTCGATGGCGGTTTGCAGGATGCCCTTCAGCGCATGAAGGCTTGAGGCACTGCCGAGCCGGCGATTCACGAAATCCGCAAGGCAGAGGCTGGGAGCATTGTCTTCCGCGCCACGGGCCCGGATCTCCGCGACGATCAAGGTTGCGAGCTCTTCAAGCTGGGCGTCCGTTAGGGAGCGGAATCCGGCCCAGCGGATTTGCCCCAGTGCGTTGACCGAGTTCGCCGGACTGGCGTCATCCGCGGAACCAGCGACGGGGAGTCCGTTCCTGACAAATGCCGTCTTGTCCTTCACCGCGAGGGTTTGGTTTTTATAACCCTTCACGCTGACATCGCGCAGCGATGACAGGACTGCGCGCCACGCATCAACCGAGTCTGAATTGATGTTGAATGCCCCTTGAATCATCGCGTTTTTGGCGAATTCCTTGGCGGCTATAGGATCGGTCTTGGCAGCGAAATCGCTGGCGATGGTCTTCGGGTCGCCGGTGCCCGAGATATAAGGGACGAGCCGGGAATTCAGCATTGGCTTCTTGCCCGTGAAAAAATTATCAAGAACCTCGGCCTTTTGGGGTTTTGGATTGAATGCGGCAGCGCTGTAGTTGGTAGCCGTCGAAAAGAAGTAGCTGTCCCAAAGCGCGGCATTCATCAGATATGTGTGATCCAACACCTTCACGCCACCACCCATGGGCGAAGCTCTTTGAATTTGATCACTCGGGATCAGCGGATGGGCGAAAGAATTGCCCAAGGGGTAATTGACCCTGGGGAACTGGCTCGAGGCGACGAGGTTGCCGGCGATCCAATCCCCGAGGGAGGCGGCCGGAGTCAACGGCACACGATACATTGGAACCACGGAGACACCTTGGCTGGCGTTGGCAATCGCGCCGAAATAGCCGCGGTGCAATTTGTCATCATACTCGACACCGGGGAAGCTGGTGAAGTCTTGAACCTCCTCAAGTCGCAGGTCATAGCTTTGCGCGGCGTTGCCGATCTTGCGGCTGTCATGCACACCTCCGTCGGTTACCATGTTGTTGAAAGCCCAGGCCTTGCTGTCGTCCCGACTGAACTTGGTGGTCTTTGCGGACATCGTGAAAATCGCAAACGGACTTTTGCCACCCACAGGGTCTTTTGGTTCTGCAGGCTTTTGCAAGATGTCGAGATTTCTGAATGTCCGGGTGATGGTCTTCGAAGGTGTCGTCTTCAAGGACATTTCCCCCGCGACATCGGCCAAGCGAAATTCAAAGGTCCGCAAGATATCCGAGTTTGGATCCGGGTTGGTTCCAGCCATGATATCAACCCTGAAGTCGGGCGAGGTTGTATCCGTGGGTGGCAGGCAGCGCAGGGGCTTGGCATTGACCGTGACATCATCGGTGAGTTTCATCGACAGCCAGCCCGCGCCGAGAGGCCCTGCTTCCCAGGAATACTTGGAATCCTGGGAACGGCCGTTGCCATAGCTCAGGTGGTCGGTCTGGAGGCCAGCCCGCCAGTCAAGCCCTGGTATCGCTTCGACTCCAAACTTTCCGGTCCCATTGCCGTTGTCGTAGGTCCGCTTGTCAATGTTGCCCATGTTGTTGTTGATATCCCAGTCGAAAAACGAGCGGGGACTGTAGCCGTCGCCCGCCTCAAGAGCCCAGTTCCAATTCTTTTCGACATAGGCGGAAAATACCTTCACTTCGCCGGGAAGAAGGACGACCGCTCCGCCGGGGGTGCCGGCTGCAGTCCTGTTCCTCAGGTAGTAAGTGAAGGTCTTGCGGGCGCTCGGGTCCTTTTCCTTGGCGATTTGAAATCGTCCCAAACCGTGGAACTCGCCCGAGGCAAACTCGGGGCGAAACCATGGGTTGGTCCCTGTCGTTTTGTCGTGCTTCTGGAACTGGAATCCCACCGGAGGATCGGAGACCCGAATGCGGAGTTGGCTGATCTCCAGTTCGACATCATAGGGATTGTAGAGGGTGATGACCGGGTCATACACAAGATGAGGTACCGCATGATTGGTGTTTCCCTTCGGCACCCCGTTGGCATTGAGCCAGCTGACGCGATCCGAGATATGGGAATAATGCGATACCAAAGAAAACATGATCTGGAGTTTCGCAATGACCGGCAGGAGGACCTCCTTGACTGGTTTGGCTACAATTCCTCCATTGATCGCGCCAGTTGGTTTGATATCGTTGCCCGACTGCAACTTGTAACGTGGGGTTGCGGAGAGCTGGCCGATAAAATTCGGCTTCTTGTAATGTTGATAGTGACTGCGCAGGTAGTCCCACGTCGGGGCACCATCGCCTGTTGCCGTGGACGTGTGGAAATAGGGAGTGGCGAATCCGAGGGCGCTGGTAAGATTCGTGGTTCCTTCGAGCAGCGGCGTGAGATCGGTCTTGAGTCCCCCGCTAACCGGGTTGGTCAGGAGTCCCAGAGACGTATTGGTAAGTGACTGCGAACGGGCGTTGACTTCTTTCTTGTCACCCTTGCCGACCGCAAGCACGGCGGTTTGCATGCTGATCACGCTGCTTGGATCGGCGATATTCCCTAATGCTTTGCTGAGGACATCGGGCCGTGGCCCGGTCGGAGCGGTGCGGTTGGCGAGGTTTTCCGCGAGTTGCACGGAATTGCCGCTCTTGAGGTTGAGGGGGGCTTTGGTGCTGTTGTCAGAAACCATCCAGGCAAAGCCACCGCGGTTTGCACCAACACTGAGAGGAACCCGCTCGGCCCGCATGGTGGTGTCATTGGTGGGGAGGGTGCCGGTGGTCGCAGGGTTGGTGAGCCAAATGGAATCGGCACCCGGCGCCTTGGTCGGGAAGGTGAGATCGGTGGAGTTCGCCACGTTGGCGGTTGAGACCAGCCAGCCGCGGAACATCCCGTTCGCAGATTTCTGGCTGGGCAATGGAGGAGTACCAGCAGGTCCCTGCCAGCCCAGACTCGTCCAAGCACCAACGACGTTGGGCTGAAGAACGGCTGCGGTGCTGATTGAACTTGCGGGAGCGGAGATTCGTTGATCCGGCCCCAGGTGTTTTTGCAAATCCCCGATGGCCAGCATCAACGCCAATCGGGCGTTGCTATTGGCGATCGCCTGGGATGTCCCTTGCGCTGTGGAACGAAGCGTGATGCTGGAAAGAGTCAGCAACCCCACAGCGACCACTGTCAGCAGAATCATCAGGCTGAGAGTGACGATGAGGGCGAAGCCGTTCCGCCGGGACTTTCTTGGGTTTGTTTTCATGGCAAATAGGGTAGGGAGAGATCGCTTTGCAAAACTATTAATGGATTACAATGTGATTACAAATGAAAGTTTCGGTATTTAGGGCTTCCTGTGAAAGAAATCGCTTGGGAACGAGGCCAGCGGTTCAAGACGAAGACCGCTGGAAATTTCCGGTCCCAAATTTGATGCCGGGAGACTCTCTTTCATAAGGCAATCCTGTTGCCGTTTCAATCCGCAAACAACGAAGAGATGGGTTAATCACCCCGGCAACCAGTATCCGATGAAAATCGAGGCCTCCACCCCCCCGTTCGTGGGGGACTTCCATAAAGGCTGACTTCACAGCCTGCAAAAAACCGAGGGCGCGGCCCGGGATCTCAAGCGGAAGAAAAAAAATCGTGTGCATGCGATGCGAAGGCGAGGTTTTGAGAAAGCAAGTTCGCAGCGGAACTCGACTCAATCTGAACTATTCCCCCTCGGTCTGCTTGTAAGATCGCGGATATCTTGTGTAAGATGACGCCAGATGATTCCTGGATGCCCGCGTCAGTCTGGCATGCGGGCACGTTTCCCGTGGCAATCCCGGCAGGTGCCATTCCGCTCGCCGGATCAAATCGGCCCGCGCCATTCTTCCTTGGAGTCGCGGAATTTCATCGCCGCCTCGGTGCGGGAATGGACGTGGAGCTTTTCGTAAACCCGCCGGAGGTGGACCCGCACGGTTTCCACACTGATGTCGAGGCGGTCCGCAATTTCCTTGTTGGCCAGGCCTTTGGTGAGGAGTTCGAGGATCTCGGTCTCGCGTTTGGAGAGTTTCACCGCTTCGGCTTCTGGCGATTTGATCGGCTGGTGAAACGCCTCGACGACCCGGCGGGCGATTTCCGCGCTCATCGGCGCACCACCGGAACGAACGTCGCGGATGGCTTGGCGGACTTCTTCCGGAGTCGAGCGCTTGAGCAAATAGCCGGAAGCCCCGGCCTTGAGCGCGGCGAAAATCTGGTCGTGATCGCGGTAAACCGTAACCATGATCACTTGGATTTCAGGCAGGTGCTGCTTGATCCGGGCGGTGGCCTCAATGCCGGACATGCCGGGTAAATTGATGTCCATCAGCACGACTTGGGGCCGGAAGGCATCGACTTTTTTCAACGCCTCCTCGGCGCTCGTCCAGACCCCGAGGCAACGGAAGTCCTCGGCGGATTCGACGATTTTGCGGAGTCCTGACCCGAGCGCGGCATTGTCTTCGACGATGGCGACTTCAGTGATCGGGTCCTTGGATACCGGCATGGGATTATGAAACGGGTTTGGCGGGGGCTGGCAAGGGAAGAGCCAGAAAAATGGTGGTCCCCTGCATCCGGAAGGTCTCGATACGACAGTCTCCACCGGCCTCTTGCATGCGTTGTTTCAGGTTGCCAAGACCGTTGCCGCCGGAGGCATAGTCGGGCTCGAAGCCGCAGCCGTTGTCCGAAATCCGGATTTCCAACAGGGAGTCGGCCAGGGTGATCCTGAACTGGACTTCGGTCGCGCCGGAGTGCTTGACGACGTTGTTGAGCGCCTCGCGGGCGGCTAGGAACACGCCATGGCGCTGGGCCGTGGGCAGCGGGTATTCAGGGATTTCGCGGGCGACATCAATGCGCAGCGGGATGCGCGCGATGTCGAGGAATTCGCGGGCAAACGCGGCGAGGTAATCGACCAGCGAACGCAGCGTGTCCTCCCGTGGATTCACCGCCCAGACGATTTCGTCCAAACTGCCGACGACGTGCTTGGCCTTGACCGATAATTGATCCAGCGCGGGCTGCAACGGCCCGGTTTCCGCATCTTCCGCAGCCAGTGCTGCGAGGATCGAGATCTCGGTGAGGCTCGCTCCCAGATCATCGTGGAGGTCACGAGCGATCCGCGAGCGTTCGCCTTCGCGCGCGTTGCGGATTTTCAATGACTGGATCCGCCCCCTCATTCGCGCCCGCGCGGCGAGCCAACCTGTGCCGACGGCGGTGGCCACGATGAAGGCCCCGACCGACAAGAAAAACCATGTGGTTTCCCAGAAGTGGGGCTTGATCACGACCGAGATCCGGGCCGGTTCCGTGCTCCGCACGCCGCTGCCATTCACCGCCATCACTTCAAAGGTGTATTTCCCCGGCGGCACGGCTTCGAACGCGGCGACACGTTGGTTCCCGAGCGGCCTCCAGGAATCGTCCAAGCCTGCCAACCGCGCCCGGTAGGTGATCTTCTCCGGCGCGCTGAAATTCAGGCCGACGAACCGGAACTCCAACCGCGCTCGTCCCGGATTGGTGGTGATCGGGCCGGTTTCCCCGACGTGAAGCACGCCGTTTGCCCGCGCCGACTGCAGGAAAACGGGTGGCGGCACCTTGCTGGTTTCCACCTGCTCGGGCCGGATCCGGACCACTCCGCTGCCGGTGGGAAACCACAGCAAACCGTCCTTCGCGCGCCATCCGGCAGGCTGATAACCGCCGATGCATTCGCGCGATGGCATGCCGTCGGTGTGGTCAAGCCGGAGCCATTTCACGTCGGCATCCGGGTTCCTTGCGTGCTCGAGCAACTCCTTGCGCTCGGCGCGGATAATGCCGCCGAGCGAGCCAAACCAGAGGTATCCCCGACCATCGTCGATCACGCAGGTCAAGCTCGAATTGGGAAGGCCGACGTTGTCGTCGAAACAGACCCACTTTTTGCCGTCCCACAAATGGAGTCCGCTGCCGAGGGTGGAGACCCAGGTTTCCTTGGCGGAAACCGGCAAAATGCCGGAAATCGCCCGGTGCTTCATGATTTCCGGTTTGGCGATCGTCTCGAAGCCCCGGCTGTCTCCTAACAAAATCCGTCCCGAGTCACTGCCCGCGATGATCTTCCCTCCGGGAAACTGCTGCAGCACGGTGAGATCGGGATCGGTGACTCCGTCGGCTTTGCCGAACTGGCGGACCTCGCCCCCGGAATACGAGGCGAGGCCCTGGCTGCCGCCGAACCAGAGAGTTCCTTTCGAGTCCTGGGTGATGGATTTCACTTTGGAGGGAACTTGCGTGCGCGCGAACTGCGGGTGGAAAACGCCCGCCTCATGATAGAAAACACTGCCGTTCTGGGTGGCCACCCACAGCCGCGAGTCCTTGTCTTCAAACAGCGCGGCCGCGGCTCGCGTGCTCGGGAGCGAACGGAAACGCGAACCCTCCGGCGTCCATTGGATGATTCCGCCGCGGCGATTCGCGATCCACCAACTGCCCGTGTGGTCCTCGATCAGGGCTAACACCGCCCGCTCGTTCTGCCCCTCATTGGCATCCAGCACCTCGACCCGCGGATGGCGGACGCGCACCAAGCCATTGATCGGCGAGGCGACCCACACATTGCCCTCGATGTCCTCGAACAACTCATTCACCGCGTAGGCTTGGCCGCGATGGGGCAGCTCCACCGGCACCGGCGTCCGGCCCTCCACGCCGACGGTCAGGCCACCGGTGGCCCCCGCTTGCCAGAGTCGCCCGGCGCGGTCCCGCAGGGCTGGCTTGACGCCCGGATTGAATACCCGGCCACGAGCCTGTTGGGTTTGGGAATCCTCTTCGAACCACCGCAGCAGTTCTTCAGAAGGCTCCACCGGTGAAACCGTTCCGTCGGCGGCGATTCCGCCGTATTCGGTGCCGCGTTTGAAAAAAATCGCCCCCTGCGGATCCTGGATCAACTGCGTCACCACCGGCTGGTTAGAACCGCCGAGGTTTTCCATGATCCGCCGCAACCGACCTTGGTGGACTTTGAAAAGTCCGCCTTGGTAAGTGGCCGCCCAGATCCCGCCACCCGGCGTCGCAAACAGCCGCGAGAACCTCAGCCGCGAGCGGCGGAGCTCACCCTCGGGTTCGCACACTTCGAAATCGAATCCATCGAACCGCGCCACCCCCTCCGCCGTGGCCATCCACAGGTGGCCGTCGGTCGATTGCACCACCGAGCGGACGACATTGCTCGGCAAGCCGTCCTGCGATTGCCAGACCCGCACCAGCACACCCGGTTGCGCGGCGAACTCCGCGGCGCCCGCGCGCAGTAACAACAGCAGGAGGATGAATGGGATGATCCGCACCGGACGCTAGAAGTGAACCACTGAAGACGGTTTGTGAAACAGAAATCCCGTGGGGCCCTACTTCCAACGGTAATGACCGGTTAGAGGGAAGGTGGCGAGCGCGTCCTCCTCGCGTGTGCCACCGCCGATGTTGTGGATCACGAGCGGGCGCCCGTCCGGTGTCCTGCGGTCGCTCACGATCATGACATGCGGCAGGGATTTCGCGACGGTGCAGGTGACGAAGTCGCCGGGAAGGAATTTAGAGACGTCGCCGGCTTTCGGTAAAGGCTGTTCGTAGCCCTTGCGTTTGAAATAGGCGCGGAGGTTCGGGACGCGGCGGTGGTCGATGTTTTTGTCCGGCTTCGAGAGCCCCCAGTTCTTCGGATAGGCGGCGAAATTCCCGCGCATGTCCTCGTTCACAAGCATCTGCAAATCCTTGGTCAAGCCATCCCGCAAGGCGCGGATGACGACATCGGTGCAGACACCGCCGCTTCTCGGCACGTCGCCAGCGGGGAAGTCCAAGCGCACATAGTCCGGCACATAAGCGGTGGTGACGCCGATCTGTTTGCGCGCGGCCGCGACGATTTTCTCACCGGTCTCCGCATGAAGCGAGAGCAGGGTGACCAAGAGGACTGTCAGGATTTTCATGAAGTGGCTTTTTCTATCAACAAGGGTCGTCTTCCGTCTAACCACACAATGCGGGCGCAAACTATCAACCGGCCAATTTCGACAGTTCCACCTTGCGGAACTCGACCTCGGTGCCTTCCGCCTGCAGCGCGATCTTGCCGGACTTGGCGGTGCAGTTCGTGCCGTGGTTCACGGGCACGCCGTTGACGTGGACGATGACTTCCGCGCCCTTGCACTCGATTGTCATGGTGTTCCACTCGCCGAGCGGTTTCTCCGAGCCGTCGGTTAGGTTCTTGATGTTGCGGGCATCGGTCGGGCCGCCGCCGAAGGGCTGGTCCGGCGTTTTGCGCGGGCGGCGTTTTTCCATGTCGGGAACTTCGATGTTCTCCCCGATGCACCAGAAGTCGCCGGCATTCTCATGGAACATCTGGACCTCGATGGATTGAGGAAACATCCCGTAAAGCGCGCGCGGCCTGGAGGCGTGGACGAGCACGCCGCAGTTGCCGCCTTCTCTAGGGAACCGGTATTCGACGACGAGCTTGTAGTCGGAGAACGACGCCGTGGTGACCAGGTGTCCTTCCGGTTTGCCCAGGCTGACCAACATCCCGTCGCGGACGATGAAGCTGGGAGCGATCCCGGGCTCCTTGTCGGCTTTAGGCACATCCGTGGTCCAGCCGGTTAGATCCTTGCCGTTGAATAGGGGGATCGGTGCTGCGGTGACGATGGCGACAGCCGCTAGCAGCGCGATGAGAATGGGTTTCATGGTGGCAACGATACGCCCGCGGGAGGAATAACTTGCGGCTATTTCTGGTGACGGCAACCGCTTTGGCGTCTCCCTCCGGTCCCGAGTCGCAAACATTGACGGCTGTTCCGATTTGGCGGAGGGTTCTCGCTTGGCTAGAGCCAGGCGATACGAGGCGGCTGGTGCGGTTTCATGAAAAAACAGCGCAGTCCAACACTTTAAATCCCTGCGACCCCGAAACATGAAACAACGGTTAAACTGGAAGTGCCAATCATCCGAATGTCTGTTATTTGGGACCGGAGACCGCGTCCGGTGAAATTTTTTTCCGCGCACCGGTTTGCCCTGCCGTGACGACAGCTGAAGCGACCGCCTGTGCGTGCTTGGTAAACGGTAAGGGGTGCGGATATCCGGTCCAATTTGCAGACGGACGGGCAAAGTGAAACCGTGTCGAATTTCATGGTTTGGGTTCCGGCCATGGCGGTCAATTCCCGGCTGTACCGGTGTTTTTCCTTGCCACTCGGCGACACATCCTCCGATAAAAGAAGACGTAGTTTCCCCCTCTAACTGCATCCCGCCATGAACACACTCTTCTTGCTCCGCGCGCGCCAGTTCTTCGCGATCCTGATGTGTCTTCCACTCGCGCTCACCCCGGCCATGTGGGCGCAGGGGGTGCCGCAATTGATGAACTACCAGGGCCGCGTGGCGGTGGACGGCGTGAATCATGAGGGCTCCGGGTGGTTCAAGTTCGCGCTGGTGGATGGCGGGGCGGATCAAAGCCGCACGGCGGCGGCCACGGCAGTCATCTCTGGCAGCGGGCGCGTCTCCGACCTGATCCTGACGGATGGGGGGCGTGGCTATGTGACGCCGCCGGTCGTCACCATCGGCGGCACCGGCACCGGGGCCACGGCCACCGCGACCCTCACGGGTGATGTGGTTACGGCGTTGATCGTGAACGAAGCCGGCGGAGGGTTTTCCACGGTGACGCCCACGCCGGTGTTCTTCACCGCGCCGCCGTCGAATGTGCAGACCACGGTGTTCTGGAGCAATGACGGCACGGCGATCCCGGACAAAGAGCCGCAGGCAGCCGTGCAGCTCCCGGTGCAAAAGGGTCTCTACTCGGTGCTGCTGGGCGAAAAAGGTCTCATGCAGCCGCTGCCAGCGCAGGTGTTTGGCAATGCGGACGTGCGGCTGCGGGTTTGGTTCAGCGCCAGGGAGGATGGCGAGTTCACACTGCTCTCGCCGGATCAGCGCATCGCGGCGGTGGGCTATGCGCTGATGGCGGAAGGCGTGAAGCCCGGCGGCATCACCTCGGAAATGCTGGCCAGCAACGCGATCACCATGGCACAGCTCTCGCCGGAACTGCGGCAGACGATCCAGGGTCTCCAGGCATGGCAGGCCACGCAGTTGCCGGTCATCACCAGCCCGCTCGCGGCGAACGCGGCGGTGGATCAGTTGTTCACCTATCAGATCGCCGCCACGGGGCTGCCGACATCGTATGCGGTGAGCGGATTGCCGGGAGGCTGGACGCTGAATACTTCCACCGGTCTCATCACGGCTTCGCCGACGGCGGCGGGGAATGTGGCGCTGACGATGACGGCGACGAATGTCGCGGGGACGAGTGCGGCGCAGGTGTTGAACGTGACGGTCGTCGGCCCGGTGTTCGTGGACAGCTCGACGGGGAATGACAGCAACGCGGGAACGCAGGCCGCGCCGGTGCAGACGATCGCGCAGGGCATGGCCATCGCGACTGCTGGCGCGGTGTTGCGCGGTGTG
>JBGSOI010000126.1:0-33183 GCA_041739215.1 Akkermansiaceae bacterium | reverse complement strand
GAGCGGCAACTCGTCCAGGCGACCATCGGCAACGATCCATCGCTCGCCGATGTCGTGAAAATGGTTCACCCGCGTCCTGCCGATGCCACCCGCCAGGCCTTCTACGCCTGGCTCATCGGAAAACCGTGGGACGCCGCCGCCCTGCCGGAATCGCTCTGCACCTTCGAGGCTTGGAAAATTTCCCGCGAGGGAGAAGTCCCCGACGTCCCGTTCCAAATGCTCACCGCGCAGGATCTGGGAGAAAAGGAGTGGTCCGCCATTGCTTCTAACGCCTCGTGGCAAACCACGCGGATGAACCTCAACACCTTCGCCCGTCACGGCGTGTTCCGTGACGCCGCGCTGGTGAAGAAACTCGCCGCCCGCCTTGCCGATCCCGATCAAGTCCGCCGCGCCCGGGTGTTCCCCTATCAGCTCCTCGTCGCCTTCCTGAATGCCGGCAAGGAAGTGCCGTTGGAACTCCAGAACGCCCTCCAGGACGCGATGGAAACCGCCATCGGCAATGTCCCGGAGATCCAGGGAAAAGTCGTCATCTGCCCCGATGTCTCCGGCTCCATGCAATCGCCCGTCACCGGTTTCCGTCAGGGAGCCAGCTCGAAGGTCCGTTGCATCGATGTCGCCGCACTCGTCGCCGCCGCTTTTCTCCGGAAAAACCGCGACGCCCGCGTGCTGCCCTTCGAGGTGAACGTCGTAGATATCAAGCTCAACCCCCGCGACTCCGTCATGACCAACGCCACCGCCCTCGCCAAAATCGGTGGCGGCGGAACCAACTGCTCCGCCCCGCTCGCCCGGCTCAATCAGGAAAAATCGACCCCCGACCTGGTGGTCTTCGTTTCCGACAACGAGTCCTGGGCCGATCCCCGGGCCAACCGCGGAACCGCCATGATGGTCGAGTGGGAAAAGCTCAAGACCCGCAACCCGAAAGCCAAGCTCGTCTGCATCGACATCACCCCTAACACCACCACGCAAGCTCCCGACCGCAAGGACATCCTCAACGTCGGCGGCTTCAGCGACACCGTCTTCGACCTCATCGCCAGCTTCGCCGCCGGTGCTGATGGAACTGACCACTGGATCAAGCAAATCGAACTCCAACCTCTCGCCAAACACATGAAGACCGCCTGAAACGTGGTTGCTGCGTCTCGCAGCAACAAACTCCGCCAGCACGGCGGATGCCTGTGAAACTACATCACTGAAAATGAACAAACCGTTTCACAACCCCTCGCCGCCGTGCTGGCCTCCCATTTCCGCGAATGCCCGGAAGATTACACATGTCGCCGGTTCGATCCCGGCTCTTGCGCAAGCAAGGTAGCTCAGTGGTAGAGCGGTTATAACTATCTTCCGAATCCTTGTCGCGGTTCCCCTTTTCAACGCTGAATGCCAGCGGGACTACATCGGTAACCAGCGGGTTCGATCCCCGCACAGCTCGCAAGAGCTGGAAACGTCTCGCAAATCCTTGTCAGCGCCACCTTTCCGCGAATGCAGGAAAGACTACATATTGATCCAGAGATCGCCGGTTCGAGTCCGGTCCCGAGTCATCGGGTAGCTCATGTGGGTTAGAGCACTGGAAATTGTCTTTCCGATTCCTCGTCGCGGATCTCCTTTCAACCATCATCCAAATCAACCAACTGGCGAATGCCGGTGGAACTACATCATTACTACTGACCAGGTCGCGGGTTCGAGTCCCGCCCGGACCACCATCGACGGCCCGGTAGCTCAGCGGTAGAGCAGGAAAACGTTTCACCAAATCCTTGTCGCCTTTTCCTCTTACGGAGCGCTGACTTTAGTCGGCAAGTCTGTTTCAAGTCCACTTGAGATTCGCCGACTGATGCCAACGCTCAATCTTCCGAATCCCACGCACTCCATCCACAATCATTCCATTTCGCCCATCCCGCAAAATCCCAACCTTATACATTGAATCCATGAACCTTCTTTGTCAGCACTGCCGAGCAATCCTTGTGAGTGAAATCATGCCCGTCGAAGACGGGTTTGAGTGGATTTTCAATAATGAACACGATGTCGTTCCTTCAGGACATTTTGCAATCGGAGATGGAACTTATTCCGAGCTAACAAAAGATCACATCATTGTTCACCTTGATGACCTGAAGGATATGAAACGCCCCTCTGCGGATCAATCCCGAGGCTATGGTTGTTGTGGTTTCTGGGACAGCTTAGGGCCAAATCTAGTTTGCGCTTGTGGAGCAGAGATCGGCTACGAGCTATCGGACTGCTCAGCCCCCCGCATGGCTCACTTTTCAAAAGCCGACGTGATTATCGAGGGCAATGAGCACGATGCTGCCGGGCAATCGGCCAAATAATTCTCGAAGAATGACGAAAAGAATGCAGCCAGCACAAGCATAACTCTTATCTACTATTTTCAATCCATGACTCCAACCATCCACAAAACCGACGAGGCCCTCGGCTTCATCCCCCTTCCTAACGACGCCGGGAAACCCATCACCGTCGTCGGCACCGACGCGATCCGCGACAACTTCGACGAGATGTGCCTTCAGCAGGCCGTCAACTCGCGGATGGCTCCCGGCGTCACCGATGTGATCCTGAATCCCGACGCTCACGCCGGTTACGGCGCGCCGATCGGTTGCGTCATGGTCTCGCCGACCCACATCTATCCGGGGCCCGTCGGTGTCGATATCAAGTGCTCGATGTCCCTGCTCCAGCTCGACATCCCTGAGGACGCGATCCTCGACAAGCAAACCCGCCGCGCGCTCATCAACGCCATCGTCGAACGCACGCCGACCGGCGCGGGCCGTGGCCAGCGTTCGGTGAAAAAGGGCCGCAACGTGGACCGCGATCTCGGCATCCTCGCGGTGACCGAAGGTGCGACCGAGCGTGTTTGCGAAGCTCTCGGCATCCCGCCCGAATGGGCGACCCGTTGCGAGGACTCGACCCACCGCGGACACGATGGAACCTACGACGCACTTCGTAGCAGGCTCGATTTCATCCTCGAAAGCGGACGCATCAGGAACTTCAATGACAAGGCCGGGCAACTCGGTTCCTACGGTGGTGGAAACCACTTCGGCGAGTGCGAGATCACCCGCGTCATCGACCGCCCGTCGGCGCGTGACACCGCCGATGTCTTCGGACTCAAAGACGGCCACGTCTCCTTCCTCAGCCATTGCGGATCGCGCGGACTTGGAAACCTGCTAGCGCAGGGTCAGTTCAAGGACCTCGAGAAAAAGTTCCGCGACTGGAGCACGCCGTTCCCCGCCGGTGACAAGCAGCTCGTTTACGCCCCGCTCGGAACGCCCGAGGCGGACGCCTACATCAACGACATGTCGCTCGGCGCAAATTTCGCCACCGTGAACCACTTGCTGATCAACGCGCTGGTGTTGGAAGCGTTCCAGGAAATCCTTCCGGGCGCTAACGGCCAGCTCGTCTATTTCATCTCGCACAACATCGCGCGGGAGGAAATCGTCGGCGGCAAGAAAGCGTGGGTCCACCGCAAGGGCGCGACCCGGGCCATCCCCGGCGGGCACTTCTCGCTGGCCGGAACCCGCTTCGCCGAATCCGGACACCCGATCCTGCTCCCCGGAAATCCGCGCGACGGATCCGTCGTCATGGTCGCCGAAGGTGGAGCCGAGCGCACCGCCTGGTCCGTCAACCACGGCGCGGGCCGCGCCATGGGCCGCAAGCACGCGGCACGAATGCTCGACCAGAAATCCGTGGACGCCGACTTCGACGCCTCCGACATTCTAACCAACTGCAGGAAATACCCCATCGACGAAGCGCCCGACGCCTACAAGAACTTCCCCGAAGTCCTCCGCAGCGTCGAAACCGCCGGCCTTGCCCGGTCGGTCGCCAGGCTGCAAGCTCGCTTCGTAATCAAGGACGAAACCGCGGCGGATGATTGATACATCAAGATCAATTCAACCGCAGATGAACGCAGATGGACACAGATAAGAGAAGAATGGTTGGAGCTTGGAAAAACGACATCCATCCAAATCTTATCCCTTCTTCCATCTGCGTTCATTAACGTTCATCTGCGGTTAAAAAACTCTTCCTCCAAATGAAACCAATCCAACTCGACGGCACCACCGGCGGCGGCCAGATGCTGCGCACCGCGCTCTCGCTTGCGATGACCACTGGCCAGCCGTTCCGCATGACGAACATTCGCGGCAAGCGTCCGAAGCCCGGCCTGATGCGCCAGCATCTAACGTGCGTAAAGGCCGCGTGTGAAATCTCCGGCGGCACCGCGGACGGCGCGGAAATCGGCTCCACCGAGCTGGTCTTTCGCGCGGGCAAGCCGCGTGGCGGAAACTATCAGTTCGCCATCGGCACCGCGGGCAGCACCGGTTTGTTGTTTCAAACTTTGCTCCCGGCGCTGCTTCACGCCGACGGCCCGAGCACGCTCCGGCTCGAAGGCGGCACTCACAATCCGATGGCCCCGCCCTTCGAGTTCCTCGACCGCATTTTCCTCCCGGCAATCCGCCGGATGGGTGCGGATGTCACGATCTCACTCGTCCAATCCGGTTTCGCTCCGGTCGGTGGCGGTGTCGTCGAATGTGAGATCCAACCGTGCGTAAAACTAACACCCATCGATCTCCACGAACGCGGCGAGCTAAAATCCATGAATCTCCGCGTCCCCATCCGCAACCTCCAGATTGCCATCGGAGGCCGGATGCTCGATGCCGCGCTCAAGCAACTTCCCTGCGATGACGCCACCGTCGAAATCCGCGAACCCGGTCCCGGGCGGGGCGTTTGCTGTCTCTACGAAGCGGTCTTCGAAAACAGCGAGGAGTTGTCTAGCAGCTTCGGGGAAACCAACGTCACGGCGGAGCGTGTGGGCCACCGCGCGGCGAAGAGCTTGCAGGATTTCATCAGTTCCGGCGCGCCGGTTGGCCGTCATCTGGCGGATCAGCTTCTGCTGCCGATGGCGCTCGCAGGAAGTGGTGGCTTCACCACCATGGTACCCGACGACCACGTGCCGACTAACATTTCCGTCATCGAAAAATTCCTGCCGGTAAGATTCACGATTGAAGAGGGCGAGCGTGGAAAGCGGGGCATCTTCGTACGCAGTCCAGCCCTTTAAGGATTCGTGAAATGCGATCACCGAATCACGAAATCTTTATCCTGAAAGGAATAGAAGGTGATAGCCCAAGGCAACGCCTTGGGTCGGGTATTCAGCGAGTCTCCAAGCCCTGAAAGGGCGGAACCTATCCGTGCCGCATCGTGCCGCCCTGTCAGGGCCCAATATCATGACTACGGCAACCCATGGCGTTGCCATGGGCTTTCGCATTGAATCCCTTCGGGATAGGGAAATGCTTGCCAGTCCTTAAAGACATTGCCCTAACGGGCTAAACTACGAACCAATCATCCCTCGATCCGGTGCGGATAAAACCGGCTCAGATTCCCGGTGATGGGCGAGCTGTCGCCGCGTGCTGATAGGCCGCGGCATTCGTCACCCACCATCCACAGGCCCCAGACGAAATGCTGGCCACCGGCGGAGAAGAGATTCGCATGCTTCTGATAGGCGATCGGTTCGCCGTGGTGGCCGGCGGCTCCGGAGACGAGTGGTTTTCCCCGGTCCACCAGCGAGATTCCGGCGCCTTCGCGGCCGAAGAACGGCTTTTCCGCCCAGAACGAGACGCCTTGCGCGCGGAGTTCCTCCGCCGAGCGGTAGGCGGGGAGCAGCAGGGGATGGCCGGGATTGAGTTCCCAGAGGATCGGCAGAATGCCTTTGTTCGAGAGCATCATTTTCCACGCCGGCTCGATGAAGCGCGAGCGCTCCTGGCCAATCTCTGCGAAGAACGGTTCCCGGGCCATCCATTCCCACGGATAGAGTTTGAAAAGCTTGTCGACGGGTTGCTCGTTAGAGCCCGTGAAGCGCCCTTCCTCGGAAAATCCGATCTCGGACATGTCCATCAGTTCGACGGATTTGCCCGCCTGCTCGGCGGTCTCGGCGAGGTAGGCGATGGTCTGGCGGTCTTCCAGATTTTCCCAGGCGCAGGCGAAATGAACGGATCTATCGGGCAGGTTTTTCCATCGATCAATCAGCGCTTCGTGGATGGAGTTGAGCTGGTCGCTCTCCGGAAAATGCGCTTCGAGCCATTGCCACTGGATGACCGCCGCTTCCAGCAGCGAGGTCGGGGTGTCAGCGTTGTATTCGAGAAGTTTCGGTTGCCCCTTGCCGTCCCATGCGAGATCGAAGCGGCCATAAATCGATAGATCCGAGGTCATCCACGACGTTTGCACGAGACCGATTGCGGCTTCCGGAATGGCGAGGCGATCCCACCAGCCGCGTTTGACGATCTGCTCGCAGGCTTCGAGGGAAAGCGCGTGAAGCTCGCTGGCGGCGTCCTCCAGGGTTTCCGCCGCTTTCAATGTTAGAACGAGGTGCTGGTCCTCGGTCCAATAGGGCGACATGCCCGCGCCGTGCCAGATCAGGCCGGCTTCTTCGACTTGCTGTTGCCAATCGGGACGCGGGGCGTTGGCTTCGAGACGGATGCTTGATCTCATTTGATGGAAACTAACCGCCGTAGGACGACCCGCCGCCGCCGCTGCCGGTGGCACGGGAATTGCCGAAGCCGCCGCGCACCGATTGGCCGGGCTTGACGGACGTCCCGCTGGCCCGGCTTTGGTCCACCATCCGCTGATAGCCCGGATTGGCGGCGGCGTAGCTGCCGACGGCACTGCGCTGGGTTTCAACGCCGCGCTGCCAGTTGCCTGCCTGCCCGCTGGCTTGGCGGAAGCCATTGCCAGGGGAGAACATGCCGCGGTTTCCAGCAAGCAGCCAATACATCATCAGGGCGTTGCCCATGCCGAATCCGCTGCCTTGGTTCGACGCGGTTTTCTGCTCCTGTTCGAGCGCGGCTTCGACCTTTTTCAAGGCTTCGGGCGTGGGGCGGCTCGAAGCGATGGTTTCCGCGACCGGCTGGCTTTGCCACTGGCCGTTGATAAAATAGCGGCCGTCCTGCTCAAAGCCATAGGGATGCTCGAAAAAGCTCCGGGCCTCGGCGTGATAGTAGCCGACGCGGGGGATGTGAAAATTGTTAGCGACTTCGCCCTTGGTGAGCTTGGACTTCACGCTGTCGAGCTTCTCGATCTGCGTCTGGGCCTCGGCCATCTCCGCGTCCTTCTCAGTCGCGACGTAGCGGGTGCCACGGTCACAACTGGCGAGGCTACCCGCCAGAATGCAGGCGGTGGACCAGCGGAGGATGCCACCGGGGCGGAGCGTGGGGAAACTGCGTTTTTTCATGGAAGGAGCGGCAGCCTAGGGTGTGGATCCACCCGGGTCAACTTGATCGCCGTTCCAAAATCGTCTTTTGTTTCAATGGCGGACCCACCCGCGAATTCCTGAAAGCCCAAGGGGCAAACGGATGTATGCTGGGGTTGATTCATGCACATTGCCGTTCTCGCTGCTGGCCTTGCACTTTTCGCCACTCCGGCGAGGGGGGAAACCCATTGGGCATACTTGCCGCCAGCCGACGCGATGATGGCTGCGGATGAATCGGGTCATCCCATAGACGCCTTGCTCGCATCCGTCTGGAAAAAGGCCGGGTTAAAATCCGCCACTCAGGCTCCGCCGCGCCAATGGATCGAGCGCGCGGCCTTCACTCTAACCGGACTACCGCCCACCGAGGCGCAGATCAAACGCATCGAAGCGAATCCCGACGACGCCACCTGGAAATCCCTCATCGACGAACTCCTCGCCAGCCCGGCCTATGGCGAGCGCTGGGCGCGCCACTGGATGGATGTCGCCCGTTACGCCGACACGCGCGGCTACAATTTCGACCAGGATAACAGATACCCGTTCGCCTACACCTATCGGGATTGGCTCATACGCTCGCTTAACGAAGACATTCCTTACGGGAAATTCATCAAGCTCCAGATCGCCGCGGACCTGATGACCGACCGGCCCGATCACCCGGATCTCGCCGCGCTCGGATTTCTAACCGTCGGGCCGCGCGCCGGCGGACTGGAAACCATCGATGACCGCGTGGACGTGGTCACGCGGGGATTTCTATCAAGCACCGTGTCGTGCGCCCGTTGCCACGACCACAAGTCCGATCCCATCACCACCAAGGACTACTATTCGCTGTATTCGATTTTCGAAAACACCGACGAGCCGGAAATCAAGCCCATCATCGGCAAGCCCGCCGACGAGGCCGCGACGAAGGCCTACAACGAGGAGTTCGCCAAGCTCGACCAAGCCGACCGCGCCGCGCGCCAGGCCATCGTCGATCAGCTCCGGACGCCGGAATCATTCTCCGTCTATCTGGATCTCGCGTGGCTGGCGAAAAAGGGCAACTGGGATGTTGGCAAGGCGACCGCCGAGTCCTTCAAGCGCGGGCGCTATCGGCCGAATGCTGTAGTCCGCTGGCGGGATTTTCTCAATGAGACGGCATGGAGTGACAAGGCGCATCCGCGTCTGGCAACGTGGGCGAAGGAAATGGATGGGGTTGACGAGGCCGGCCGCCTCGCGCTCTGCCTTGCCCTCGCAAAGGAATGGAGCGCGGATGGCGGCGGGTTGAAGGATCTGGCAGCGAGGGGGGATTGCCCGCTTTCCTACGATGCTGGTCGTACTTCCGAAATCATGGACCAGGAGGACGGCAACAAGAGCCGCGAGCGGGCAGGCGCGATGAGCCGCCTGCAAGCCGAGCACGCCGGTTCACCACCACGCGCGATGAGTCTGGCGGACAAAAAGAACTGGTCGTCCGCCCAGATCTTCGTCCGTGGCAACCCGGACAACCGCGGCGAGAAATTCGAGCGCGAATGGCTCTCGTTCCTTGGCGGTGGCAAGTTCGCGGATGGCAAGAGCCCGCGGCTTTCGCTCGCGGAAAAAATCGCCGATCCCGCGAACCCGCTGACCAGCCGCGTGATGGTCAACCGCGTCTGGGCGTGGCACTTCGGCAACGCGCTGGCGGACCCCGGCGATTTCGGAGTCCAGCAAGCGGATCCGCCGCTGCGCCCGCTGCTGGATTGGCTTGCGCTCCGCTTCAACGAGCAAGGCGGCTCGTTGAAAGACCTCCACCGCCTGATTCTAACATCGAAAGCGTTCCGCCTCGCCGCCGACGGGCCCACAGCCAATCAATCGATCGACGAGGCAAACACCTATTTTTGGAAATGGAACCGCCGGCGGGTGGATTTCGAGGCGATGCGCGACCGCCTGCTCGCCACCGCAGGGACGCTTGATTTCGGATCTCTCGGCGGGCGCTCGCTGTCGTTGGAGAATGATTCCGCCGACCGCCGCCGCAGTGTTTACGCGTTCGTGGACCGCTACGCGCTGTCCAACACGTTTGTCTCGTTCGATCTACCGCACCCGGACCACCACAGCCCGAAGCGCATCGAGACGACAGTTCCCCAACAGGCGCTCTATTTCCTCAACGGTCCGCTGGTCCTGCGCCAGGCCGCGAAACTCGCCGCGGATCCAGTTTTCAAAAATCTCCCGGACGACCAGACCAAGCTCTCTTGGCTCTACCAGCGGATCTATCAGCGTGAGCCTTCCGCCGCCGAATCGCGCGACGCGTTGGACTGGCTCGGCCACGCGAACACTGCCGACTATCAGCCGAAACTGTCGGGCGTTTGGGAAATCCGCCACGCGCCTGACAACGGCGGCCTGCCGCGTGACGCGCTGCCGTTTCCCATATTCTCCAACGACGTTTGGAAAACCGGCCCGGATCCCGCCACCGCGCCAATCCGCTGGCTCAATGCCGGGGCGACCGGCGGCCACGTCGGAGCCGGGCACGATCTGATCCTCCGCTGGCGGGCCCTTGGCGCGGGTGAAGTCCGGATGGTGGGGAAACTCGAACGCACCCAGAAAGGTGGAGCGACCTTGGCGTGGAACGTCGCTAACAGCAAGAACCCGGAGTTCAAGAGTCACGACCTGGCACCCGAAGGCAACGCGAAGATCGAAAGCGAATGGATCACCGTCGCCGCCGGAGATACGGTGGACCTCGTCCTTCGCGCGCCGCATGGCGATGGCTGCGGCGGTGTCGCCTGGAAGTTGCGCCTCATGGGTCGCGAGTCGCCGGCCGGAAAGCCGGTGGAAGTGGGAAATCTCCGAAATCAGTTTCCCACGACCCACTCGCCGCCGCCATCGATCAGCGCAGGCGACCCGTGGGCCGACCTCATCCAGATGCTCTGGGCGTCCAACGAATTTCACTTCATCGACTGACCATGTCCCACCATCTAACCGCCAACGACATCATTCTCGACCGCCGCGATTTCCTGCGCCGCTGCGGGATGGGCTTCGGCGGCCTCGCGCTCGGGGGACTGTTCAGCGGCAATGCCGCGGCCGGTGAGGTGCGCATTCCCGCCCGCCATTTCGCACCGAAAGCGAAACGCGTCGTCCATCTGTTCATGAACGGCGGCCCGTCGCAGGTGGACACGTTTGATCGAAAAACCGCACTCGACCAACAGCACGGCAAGCCGATTCCGTTGGAAGGTTTGAAGACCGAGCGACCCACCGGTGCCGCGCTGCGGTCGCCGTTCACTTTTGACCGTTATGGAAAGTGCGGCCTCGAAGTCAGCGAGCTGTTCAAACACACCGCGAAGCACGCCGACGACCTCTGCGTCATCCGTTCGATGACTGCCGACGTCCCTAACCACGAGCCATCGCTGATGCTCATGAACTGCGGCGACGGCCGGTTGGCCCGTCCATCGATGGGCTCATGGGTCACTTACGGTCTCGGCAGTGAAAACGAAAACCTGCCCGCCTACGTCTCGATGTGTCCCGGCGGCATGCCGATCAAGCGCGCGGAAAACTGGCGTTCGTCGTTCCTCCCCGGCCGCTTCCAAGGCACTTATCTCGACAGCTCGATCGAGGACGTGGACCGGATGATCGAAAACCTGCGGAATCCCTCGGCACGTGAAAACCGGCAATCCCGCGAACTCGATTTCCTCCGCAAACTCAACGAGCGCCACCTCGCCGAGCGAAACCACGATCCTCGGTTAGAGGCGCGTATCCGCAGTTTCGAACTGGCCTACCGGATGCAGAGCGACGCGACCGACGCGTTCGATATTTCCAAGGAACCGACCAACATCCGCGAGATGTATGGCCCCGGCAGCTTCGCCCGCCAGTGCCTGATGGCGCGTAGATTGTTAGAGCGCGGGGTGCGCTTCATCCAGCTCTGGCACGGCAACGGCCAGCCGTGGGACAGCCACGACAACATCGAGGACCACCGCAAGCTCGCCGGCGAATGTGACCAGGCCATCGGCGCGTTTCTATCTGATCTCAAGATGCGCGGCATGCTCGATGAAACGCTCGTTATCTGGGGCGGTGAGTTCGGCCGCACGCCCGTCGTCGAACTGCCGAAAGCCGGCTCCAACGCGGGCGTCATGAAAGGCCGCGACCACAATCACTACGGCTTCACCACCTGGCTCGCCGGCGGTGGCGTGAAAGGCGGCCACATCCACGGCGCGACCGACGAGTTCGGCTTCCGCGCGGTGGAAAAGCCCGTCCACGTTCACGACCTTCATGCCACCATCCTCCACCTGCTAGGCCTCGATCACGAGGAACTCACCTACAACTACTCCGGCCGCGACTTTCGTCTAACGGATGTGCACGGGAAGGTGATCCGCGAGATCATCGCATGAGGATTCAAGGAGAGTCGGGAATCGAAACCATGAGAAAATATTTCATCGTAGCCGTTGCTGCCGTTTTGCTTTCAGTGATTTCTTTCATTTTCATTCAAAAAGTGAATGTCGATGACCATGTGCACAGAGATCCTGATGCACCGGTCAACGACCGAAGGGACATTCCAATGCATTCAGAGAAACCGGATGAATCCGGCACCGGGCTTGCGAAAAAGCCTGATGTACCCAAGCCTGAAGTTCTGACTCCTGATGAAGCAAGGCGGCTAATGGAAGAAGCGAATCGGATCGCGGACATCACCGAGAGATCCAAAGCATGCAGTGCGATCATCGAAGATCTCTGCAAATCAGGTTATCCTGAGGAGGCATGGGATTTGATCTATAATGGTCTCGGACAAATTCGAAAATGGCAGGTGTCGGCTTTTTTCAGGTCGGCTCAGGTTTCCGATGAAGTCTTGTATCACAAATTCAAGGAATTGAATGACCACAGTGAGTTCAACTTCGCCATGAGAGGAATGCTCGACCGACATATTAACGGAGATTGGGTCACATTTCTGAAATCCGAAGGTTTTAAAGCGTTTGAGAAATCCATGGAAGACATCGGATTTCCCGTCAACGTTAACAAAGCAGTGTCACCATCCCTTCAAGCTTATGTATGGGACAACGGCGAAAAAGATCCTGCCGCACAGCGAAGCAAACTGGATCAGGTTGTCAGTGCCTATCAAAATCAAATTATCGATGCCACCACCTTGGGCGAAGTGCTGAAGAGTGCCAACATCTTGTCCCCCGAGCAGCAGATGGAAGCCCTGAATGCCCTGAAGGATCTTGGGCCGGTGAACGGCCCCCTTCAGGTGTATCGCAAGAGATTGATCGCGGATCTGGTGCGGAAAGACCCTCAAGGGACGATTTCAAACACCCTAAAACTACCACCGAGCCAACAAAGTTCACGGGATATCAGCACCACGATCCGCTCTTGGATCTCAGCCGACTCTCAGGCAGCGGCAGACTGGTACGCCCGCAATTCATCAAGTCTCACCTCTTTCCAGAAGGACTCTGCGGCAGGCGCTTACTATCTGGTGGCGATGGACGACGGCAGTTATGACACCGCGCGCAAATGGATTGATGAGATGAAAGACCCAGCGAGGAAGGTCGAAGCGCAAAAAATGCTGGAAACGGCTTTGCTGAAAAAACAAGAACAGGAAGCCGCCGCGGCCCAGCCAAAACAATAGTCGCATAGCCCCCGCCTGCCTTTGACAGTTTCATCAATGCGGCTCTGCGGCACTCGGATGAGCTTTGCCCTCCCCCGGTATGCGGAGGCCGGCGCTAGCGAGGAAATCCTCGTGGGATTTAGACATCCGGAGGCATCAGCACCGGCATGATCTGCGCGAATTTTATGATTAATGCAGGTCCTCTGCGTCGCGATTTTTGCTGGTTCACGCTTTGACTTTCGGGAAATAGCGGACCTGCGGCAGTCCTTCGAAGTGCGAGTCCTGGGTCCAGAGGGTGGCCTTGTGGGCGAGGGCGACGGCGTAGATCAGGGAATCGGCGAGGGGGAGCTTGTGGCGGATGAAGAGATCGGCGGCGGAGATGGCGATTTCCTCGTCGATGGGGACGACGATGCCGGAGCGCATGGCTTGGGTGACTTCGTCGGCCTGTTCCAGGCTTCGTTGTTTGAGAGCCACCTTGCGGACTTCGGTGATGACGATGCTCGGGATGAGCAGGCTGGGGAGGTTGAGTAGAATGGGGCTGAAATGGACCGTGTTGGGTCCGGCATCGAGGCATTCAAGCCAGCCGCTGGAGTCGAGGAGATCGAGCTTCATGGTGCGGGGAAAACGAGGATTGCTCAGAACTCGCGATCGGGTTCGCGGTCGAATTCAAGCGGTGTTTCTCCCTTCAAAAATCCCACAAGCTGCTCCGGGGTAAGAATGGGCCGCAGCTCGATGTGGCCGTCCTTCTCGATGACGCTGAGCTTCTGGCCGGGCTTCAGATCCAGCGCCCTGCGGATTTCCTTGGGGATGACGACTTGGTATTTGGGAGACAAAAGCGAGGTTGTCATACGGAGTTGAATTTGGGGTAAAAACCCAGAATGGCAACCTCAATCGTGAATTTCCCGAATCCCATCGAAGTGTTTTGAATCCGGCCAGCCCGCGTGATGGCTCGGCTCAACAACTCTTCCGGAGCACAGCGAGGTCATTGGCATAGGCCACGAGGAGTTTGGTATCCGCGATCCCGATCATCGTTCGAAGCCCTTCTTGACGCTGAGATCCGCTGCCCCGTCCACGCTTCCGGCTAGGTCGAGGAACGGCTGGCGGGTTCGTCGAGCCGATGGGTGGATGCCCTGCGTTTCATTGCTCAGAAACTTTCCAGCACACATAGCGATGTCAAATTCCGAAAATGAAGCCACATCGAGATCATCTCAACCCTAGGAATGTCGCCAAGGATTTCACCGCAGGCGCGACTGAGTGACCACGGCGGACGGAGCGTGAGACGATTTCGAGCTTCCTTGTCTTCGTGTCTGCCTTGGGATCGACGTGACCGACGAGCTCGTGGCCTGATAGGACTGGCAGCGCATAGTAGCCGCGGGTGCGCTTGTGGAGCGGGGTGTAAACTTCCCAGGTGTAGTCGAAGTTCCAGAGCGCGGAGGTGACGCGGCGGTCGTAGATGAGCGGGTCAAGCGGAGCTAACAGAAGCGGAGTGGTTGGAGAATCGCGAGTCGGGCCAGCCTCGAGCAGAGGGAGGTCTTCGCGGAGACAGTACAGCGTCGGAGCGTCGGCATCGGTTAGGGTGATGGCTTGGACGTCGTCGGCGATCAGGCGGAGTTCCTCGCGTTTGAGAGTGGTGAGGCGGCGCTGGCGGAGTTTGGTTAGGGCGAGCCAGCGCGATGTTTCGGCAGCGGAAGGTTCTTTCGCCGCGAGCGTGGTGGCGGGGATGACGCGTTCGGGGAGGTCGTAGAGGCGGCGGTTGCCGTCGCGCTTGGCGATGAGGACGCGGCCGTGGAAGAAAAGCTTCTGCAGGGTGGATTTCGCAAGGGTGGCGACTCCCCAAACGCCGGGGCCGCTGCGGCGCTTGTCGTCGATATGGGCGGATGAAAGAGGGCCGCGGATGGCGAGTTCGGTGAGGATGGTTTTCGCGAGTCCGCGCTCGTCGGGTGTTAGTCTGCCGGACCAGGCATTGTCCCGCCGGGTGCGCAGATGCATCGCTGCGGTTAGATACGGCCAGGCGTCCAATGGAAAAGCGGTGAGGATGGAGGAGTCGGGAAGATGATGTTCGAAGGCGGTGCGGGTCCCCGCGGGGAGGGGCTCCTTTTCGCCGTGGAGATGCCGCATCAGGCCGCCGACCTGATAGTCCCTCACGCGGTTGCGGAGGATGAGGTCGTGCATGCGTCCGCAGACGTTGATAGGGTCGATCTGGATGTAACCGTGGTGCGCGAGGGCGGCCGCGATGTCGGGAAACGGGGTATCCAGGCCGGTCGCGCTGCGGGCGAATCGACGGGCGGTTAGCTTGGTGACGGCCAACATCGGGATTTTCATTTTCCCCGTCTGACGACCGGCGTGCCGTCCCTCACCGTGTCGGGCGGGTGGAGCAGGACCTCGTCGCCGGTGGTGATGCCTGATAGAATCTCCGTGAAGCGGCCATCCGAGTGACCGGCCTCGATGGGTGTCAGCCGGGCGGTGTTTTCGCGAAAGACGTAGGTCTTCCAGGCATTGCCCTCGCGGAACAAGGCTCCGGCGGGAACGATCAGCACGTCGTCCGAGTGCCAGACGGCCACGCGGGCTTCGACGCGGTAGCGGTCGCCCAGCGCCTTGGCGGCTTCCGGGACATCGACGAGATCGCAGAGCACGATGACCCGCTGCTCCTCGACGCCGAGGGCGGAAATTTTCGTGAAAGCTGCTGGCTCGACCCGGCGGACGCGGCCTGTTAGCGGCTTGTCGCCGCCCCATTGCTCGACCTCCACGGCGTCGCCGGGCTTTATGGTCACGGCGTCTCGGGAAAGGATCTCGGCCTCGATCTCGATGTCCGCCGGGTCGCCGATCTCGAGGATCCTGACGCCGGGAGTGACCACCATTTCGCTTTCCTGCATCACGTTGAGTACCCGGCCGGAGACCGGGGATTTGATTTCCACGAGATTTCCGGTGGTGACGGCAGCGGGACGTTCCAAGGCGGCGCGGGCTTGGGCGAGTTCGTAATCGATGACTTGCAGGGAGAATTCCGCGGCGCGGACTTCGGCGGCTTTGATCGAGACGTCGCCTTCCATCCTGTCGCGGTCGGAATCGGATAGAGAATCCTTGCGGGTGACGGAGTGCATCCGCTCGTTGTCGGCGTCGGCGATTTTCAAGGCGGCGCGCCTGGCCTCCAGCGACTCCGCGGCCTGCTTGCGGGAGGCCTCGTGCATCGAGACCACGGCCTCCGCCTGCGCGCGGGCGCGGGGATCCAGCAACGGCGGGGCAACCGGCTCGATGGCTGTTATAACCGTTTCGCCGGCCTTCACTTCGTCGCCGGGCTTGAGCGCGACGCGGCGCATTTTCCCGGCGACAGGAGCGGCGACGACGTATCGGTTTCTAACACGCGTCTTGCCTTCCTCGGAAACGCGCACCGTCAACGGCCCGCGGGTAACCGCACCGGTCTCGACGACGACGGGCTTAGGCCAAAGTCCCCAGGCGACCAAGGCGAGCAAGAGCAGTCCGCCGAGCCAGGGCAGTGACCGACGGACGAGGTGCTTTCCGTTGTTGGTCCGCTTGGTTTCCCAAGGCGCGGGGCCAGCCGGATGGTCGGAGTCGGAGTTTGCCATGAGTTCGTGGCGGACTTGATAAACGAGCCCGCGCCCGCATTCAAGGACCACCCTTGATGATGATTCGAGCCGTTGGGGAATCAGGAAGCGGTCTGTCCGCGTGCGGAGGGCGGTTTCAAGGAATTCTGGTTCCGGCGAAATTGACACGCCGCTCCCAACAGACTGCCGACGACCGCGCCGCGATGGCAGTTATCCCCGCCGACCCTGGCGTTGGCGATGATGCCGGCGTCGAAATCATCGTGATATTTCCAAGCCAGATAGAGCGCGGCGGGCATCGCTTCCGCGATGTAACAGGCCGGGCTGAAACGCGCGCCGATCACCTTTTCGTCCGGCTGGTCTCGCCACGATTCCGCCTTGTTGCCGGAGATCCAATCGCCCGCCTCGCGCCGCATCGCCTCGCGAATTGGCTCACCGTCAGCCACCGCCAAGAGCAACCGCACCAGCGTCCCCGCCGCTCTCAGGACATTCGCGTGGGCATGCGTCAGCCCCACGTGCTCCTTCACGATCCGCAGCATTTCGTCGCGCGGCGTGCCTTCCAACGCCGCGACCAAGGCCGGAACCGTCGCCAGACCACCGATGTGCTCATCGCTGATGCCGCATTTCCGCGGCGGCTTACCCTGCGCGTAGCGGGTGAAAAATGCCCGGTGATACTCTTCTACATAAGTATCCCGATGCCACCCCGGCTCCAGCATCCGGTCGATGTAGCGTTGCAGCCAGGCGTCCGCATCGTAGCCACCGCGAGTTCTAACAAATTGATATAGCTCCTTCGCCAGCTTGAAATTCAGGGTGTTCTCACCTGCCTTGAGAAACTGGTGATAGTGGATGTCCCGCAAGCCCCAGTATTGCGCCTGTTCACGCAGGATATCCCCGCGTTCGTTAGGCGGCACGTAACTCGAACGCCACAGAATGCTTCCAGGGTGCGGATTCCGTGGCGGCATGAAATGATCCACGGTGCCATAGTCCCGCCTCAAAGCCTCGCGGTCGTAGTACCAATGCACCGGCATCGCCAGCGCGTCCGCCGCCAGCGAGCCCTCGTATCCTGCGATCAAGCGGTTCATCAGCTTTCCTAGCCCCGGAAGCGCGGCAGTCAACCCGTGTGTCTTCCGGAAAATCCAGGATGGGCCGGCAGATCCGGAATTGACCAGGCGAGGCGCATTGCAGTCGCCACCTGCTGCGACCAGGACATCAGCGCCGCAGGCAAGTGGATGAAGGAGCACCCGCACTTCCCCGGGTATTTCGAGTCCGCCTCCCTGTTGTGATGCCCTATCTGCAGCAAACAGATCCCATCGCGGCCCTGGATCCGGCGGAAGGCATTTGCGACAAGGCACTGCGGGAACGCCCGCCGGCCCGATAGGCGGAGACGGCGACTTCCTGTTAGCGCTTGTCCCGGATCTCCGTGACATCCAGCATGAGATGCGAAAGAAATGCGTATCCGGTTCTGCTGCTTTCTCCTCTCATTGGCCCACGACAGGAGTGTCGTGGCTCCGGAACGACCTCAATCGCGCGCTTTCAAGACGCCGACCATGTCGAGTTTTCCGATCATCCGGCCGACGAGCGCGAAAGACAGCACCGACGCCGTTAGCACCACGAGAATGGCGATGGAATAGGTGGACGACTGGATAACGATGGGCAGGCGCACCGTCTCCGTGCTGAAGGAGGACATGATGAACATGGCCAGCCCGCGGCCGAACAACAGCCCGAACGGCAGGGCTAACAGCACCAGGATGGCCAGCTCCCCGACGAGCACGCCGCGCACTTCCGCGAGGGAGAATCCGACGACGCGCAACGTGGCCAGCTCGCGGCTTCTTTCCGAAAGGGCGATGCGGGCGCTGTTATAAACGACACCGAACGCGACGATGGTGGCGAGCACGAAGTAGAGATTTCGGATGATGCCGATGCTCTTGCCCGTCGTGTCGCGGAAGGCGGCGAGTTGATCGCGCTTCACCATCACCACCGCCGCGCGCGGTGTGTCCTTGAGCTCGCGCATGAACTCGTCCCAGCGCTTGTGGTCGAGCGCGAGATAGGCGCCGTTGACGGTGTCGCCCTCCTTCATCGCGCGCCGCAGGGCGGAAATATCCATGTACGCGGCGACTCCCGCGAAGTCGGTGACCAGACCGCGGATCGGGATGCGCAGGACCGGGCGGCGGCCCTCCAACACCTCCACCTCCACCTCGTCGCCGATCCGTGCGCCGATGACCTTGGCTAACATTTCAGACATCAGCAGCCCTTCCTCCGGCATGGTGATCGGACGGGCCTGGTCGTCCAACAGGCGGTTCAGGCTGGCGTCCGGCGAAACACCGGTGACGGCGAGCTTCCGGTGGCGATGGCCGAATTTCAACCGCGCCTGGACGCTGCGGATCGGCTCGGCACGGATCACGCCGGGCAGATGCCCGAGGTCATGGAAACCCCGGGCGGAGCCGGGTTCAGTTAGGAAGACGGCCACGTCCTGGCGCTGCTGGCTGTTCCACTGGAAGGTGAGCAGGTAATCGATGCTGTCAGCCATCGCGCCGGGCAGCACCATCAGGCCGGTGGCGAGGGCGAGACCGCTGGAGGTGAATACCGCCTGCCACGGCCGGCGTTCGATGTTGCGCAGGGCCATCCGGAAGGTCGGGCTGAAGAACCGCGTCAGGCCGATGCGCTCGAACAGCGAGGGCTTGAAATCCGCTGGCGGCTCCGGCCGCATCGCCTCCGCGGGCGGGAGTTTCACCGCCTGCCGGACGACGGTTAGAACGCCGAGCACCGAGGCTCCCACGCTGATGAAGAGCGCCAGGCCGAGGGCGCTGTAGTCCATGGTAAAGACCAGCGAGGGAAAGCGGAAGAACAGCGTGTACATGTCGACCAGCACCGCGCCTAACAACCGCCCGCCGATTCCGCCGATCAGCGTCCCGAGCACGCCGATGACGAGCACGTATTTCATGTAATGCCCGCCGACCTGCCGCGACGAGTAGCCGAGCGCCTTCATCTGGGCGATCTGCTCGCGCTGCAGCCGGACGATCCGGGCGAGCACCGCATTCACCATGAACGCGGCGACGCTGAGGAACACCAACGGATAGGCGACTGATAGAGACGTGAGCACGCGCAGCTCGTCGTCAAGCCGCTGGGCGGACGCCTGTTCCTTGCGGAGGAACGCGCCGCCCGCGCCGTAGGGGGCGAGGATGCGGTCCATCTCAGCGATCACCGGCTCGGGCGAAGCGCCGGGCGCGAGGTCGATCACGACATCGTTGAACGCGCCGTCGAGATTGTAGGCTACGGCCAGCGCGCGGTAGTTCATCCAGATCACGCTGAAGCGCTTGTGGTCGGGCAACGTCTGGCCGGCCCGCGCCTCGAAGACGTATTCCGGGGAGAGGCCGATGCCGCAGATTTTCAGGGTTTCGCGGCGGCCGTTGATCACGGCGACGAGCGAGTCGCCGGGTTGCAGGCCGTTGGCGAGGGCGAACGATTCGCCCAACACGACTTCGCGCCGTTCGTCCGAGCGGGGAAAACGCCCGGAGCGGAGAAACAGCCGGTTCAGCTTTTGCGGTCCACCGTCTTCCGGCAGCGAAATGATGTGGCCTGTCGCCGGTTCGGATAGACCGGGCAAGTCGAGCGTCACATCCACCGCCACCCGGAGCTCGACGGTGGCGACGCCGGGAAGGGTCTTGAGCTGGTCTGCGACGGATAGCGGTGCGCGCTTGAGCGTGGCGAAGATATCGGCCATCGCGTATTTCTGATAGTAAGTAGAGCGTGTGGTCTCGAGCGTGAGGATCAGGCTGCGGGTCATGATCATCATCGCCAGCCCGCAGGCCATGACGAGACTGACGGCGAAGACCTGGCCTTTCATTTTGCCGAGATCGCGCAGCAGCTTCCTGTCGAGGGGATCCAGCACGCGGGGAATCAAGCCGACAAGCCGCAGGAGCGCAAGGATGAGGTTTCAGACCTCGGGCAAATGCACGATGCCCCGGCGCAGGGCCACGGTGACCGCCTCGGTGCGGTCGCGCACCTGGAGCTTCGCGAGGATGTTCTTGACGTGGGACTTCACCGTCTCCTCCGTGATGCCCAGCGCTGAGGCGATCTGCTTGTTAGCCTCTCCTAACACCAGCAGCCTGACGATTTCCCTTTCCCGCTCCGAAAGGATTTCCCCCCGCTCGCGGGAGGCCAGGTGATCCGCCACCTCCCGCGGGATCCAGCGTTTTCCGAGCATCAACGAGCGGATGGCGGGCGTGACCTGATCACCCGAACTGTGCTTGAGCAAATAGCCCATCGCTCCTGCGGTTAGAGCGGCGTGGATATCCTCGTCTCCTTCAAAATTGCTCAGGACCAGAATCCGCGCCGCCGGGTCCGCGGCGCGGATTCTGCGGATCGCTTCGACGCCCCCGCAGACGGGCATCCGCAGGTCCATGATGGTGACGTCGGGGTGCAGTCTGGCATGCGCGATGACGGCCTCGTGGCCGTTAGAGGCTTCACCCGCCACGGTGAAATCCGCCTCGCGGCGGAGAATGCTGCGCAGGCCCTCGCGGACCACGAAGTGATCATCGGTGATCAGGATGCTGATGGAAATCTGCGGGCTCATGATGAAGGGCTGGTTAGCGGCGCTTCGATGCGGATGGAGGTTCCCTCGCCGGGCTGGCTGGTGATGTCGAGCTTTCCACCGATCCGCTCGGTGCGTTCCCTCATCCCTATCAGGCCGAAGTGTCCGGTTCTTCCATCCGGCGCGGTGGTTGGCGAGAAGCCGTTGCCATCGTCGCTGACCGCCAGGGAAATGCAGTCGCTCGTGGTGGTTAGATCGATTCGCAGGACGGAAGCATCCGCATGCTTGAGCGCGTTGGTGATGGCTTCCTGGCCGATTCTGAGCACGTTGTCGCCGATCAGTTGGGGAATCTTCGTTTCCCCCTTTTGTTGGTGGAACTCCACCCGGGTCCGGGATCCAAGGAACAAGGACTGGGCCGCGCGGTGAAGCGCGTCGCCAAGATCGAAATGTTCGAGTGCCTCCGACCTCAGGTTCCAGATGGAACGCCTGATTTCGGAGTGACATTGCTGCACCAGTCGCCGGGCCGCGCCGACGCGTTCCTGGGTTTCTCCTGACGCTTCCTCGTGCGATGGACCGATGCCGTGGAGCTGCAAGTGAATGGCTGTCAGTCCCTGCTCCAGGGTGTCATGGAGATCCCGGGCCAGGCGGCTGCGTTCCGTCGAGACCGCCACCTTCTCGCGCATTTCCGCGCGCAGGCTGAGATTCCGCTGAGTGAGAAAATACGCCCACAACGCGGCTGCAAGCAGGATAGCCAGCGTGACGCTCAACAGGATCAGCAGGCGTCTCGGCGTGAAATAAGGAGCGGCTTCCGCGACGGCAATGGAAGCGGCATCCGGAACCAGCATTTTGAATCCGGTGGCCTCGCCCGTCATGTCCGTTTGCACCGAGCTGATACCGGTCACGCGCAACAGGCTGCCGGTCTCCAGATGGGCTAACAACCCGGAACTTCGGGCGTCCAGCTCCGCGGTGAAAATGCCGCTGTCCGATTGCAACGCCAGCACCACGAGCGGGTCCGCGCTGCCGAGCGGCGCGTCGATCCGGTCCAACAGATGTCCCGTCACCGTGACAAGATCGCCGTGGTGCAGTCCTTTCCGCAGGCTCGACGCGTGGATTTGCTCGGGCCGCAACAGAATCTCCGGCCCGTTGTCCGGGCGGATCACGACATCCGACAAAACCGGCAGGAAATCCTCAAGGTCGCGGAAACCCACTGCTTCTATCCGATCGCCGGCCCGGACCTTCGCCGCATCCGCTCCCCGCATCGCCAGCCCGGCATCGCCGTCATGCAGCCATGCGATGCCGTCCGCCACCATCACCACCTTTCCGCGCACATGCAGGCGTTCGCCGCGCGTCTGGCCCGGGTGATACTGGAACGCATTGCGCAGCGGCGTGTGAGGGAGATTCCATGGCGAGGTGGCTTCCCGCTGCTCCCAGCGCAGGTCCTCCTCGCCATTGGCAAGCACCTGCACTTCCACCAGTTGCCGGATTGTGCCACGCGATCTAACCGGGCTGGCGATGCCGCGCACCCAGGCCTTGGCCGCGATTAGTTTTTCCGGCTTCAGGGACTTCACGTTAGGAATACGGAAGCTGATCCGCGACGCCCCGGAATCCAACAGCCCCACCATTGTCGTGGCATCGACCATCTCGGCCGAGCGGATCCAGCCATCCGTTTCCACCCGCTCGCCATTGAAGGAACCATTGAGCAAGCCTCCACCTGACGCCCGCACCGATTCAGGCAGCGCACCCGGTCCGAGGCTTTGATATTCCGCCTGCCCGATCAGCGGGGCGAAATCCCCACGGGCCAGCATTCCCGTGACCCGCACCCGCTCGGCCACCTTCGGGCCTGGACCCTTTGCCTGTGTCACCAGCAGTCCCCCGCTGGAGTCCTGGATGTAAAAGCCAAGTCCCGCGCCGCCGTCTACCCAGGTCACCACCCCCTGCGCGTTCACCTGCGATTCCTCAAACGGCTCGACCGTGGAGGCGTTCTGGATTTCCCGGATCGGCCGCACTTGGGACGCAGGCAGGTCCGCTCCGGAAGTAAAGCCGGAGAAGCAAAGCGTTACTAGCAGCAACAATGGGATTTTCATGCGTGGAGAAACTTTTCGTTTATACGGGAGAATCCCTCGCCCAAAGCGAGGGAAAAAAATTCCGCCCCCGCTCACCCGAAAGAGGGATTTCAAGCGCTTTAACCCTGGTCAATCTCGCCTCGCTGCTGGCAGCTCCAAACCCATGTTTCTTATCGGCTACACAACCCTGCGGTCCCATCCGCGCATCTTTGCCCGGTTGCTGGCTTGCGCCTGCCTTTCCGCCGCGTCCGTATCCGCCCATCCTGAGGATTTCGATCTGGTCGTGTACGGCGGCACCTCCGGCGGCATCACCGCCGCGGTGACGGGAGCGAATATGGGGAAAAAAGTCGCGCTGGTTTCTCCCACGGTCCACCTCGGCGGGCTAACCACCAGCGGCCTGGGGTGGACGGATCTGAAAAACGCCGCGATCCTCGGCGGCCTCGGCAACGAGTTTTACCACCGCGTTTATCTCCACTACGCCGCGCAACCGAACTGGAATACGGTCAAATCCATGGCCGGCCAGCATATGGCAGGCTTCGATCAAACGAAGCAGCGAGGCATCATTTTCGAGCCAAAGGTGGCCACGCGGATCTACGATGAAATGCTCGCTGAGACGACGGTGCAAATCTTCACCGGGATGGTAGATCTCACCGATGGCGTGGCGATGAATGGCCAGAGGATCACCTCGATCAAGCTGGAGGACGGCCGGGTGTTCAGAGGGAAAATATTCATCGACGCCAGCTACGAAGGCGATGTCATGGCCGGGGCGGGAGTGAGCTTCACGGTCGGCCGCGAGGCGAATTCCGTTTATGGCGAAACGATCAACGGGGTGCAAACCAAGGAGACAAATGAAGTCGTCGCGGGCGTCAGTCACTACAACGTGAAAGGAGATCCGGCGAGCGGATTGCTGCCGGGAATCAAGGCAAGCGTCGCGCCTAACGGCACCGGCGACGGAAACCTCCAGGCCTACTGCTACCGGATGTGTCTCACGAACGTTCCCGCGAATCGCGTGATGGTGGCACAACCCGCGAACTACAATCAGGCGGATTTCGAACTCGTGCTGCGTGCCGTCGAAGCCGGGCAGACGGTGTTCATGAAAATGGATGCCATGCCGAATGGCAAAACAGACTCTAACAACAACGGAGGTGTCTCCACCGACTACATCGGGAAAAACTGGGGACCGGGCTGGGACTGGTCCACCCTCAACCATCAGGAACGGGCCGCGCTGGCCGCCGAGCACATCTACTGGCAGTTAGGCCTTTTGTGGACCATCCAGAACCACCCGAGGGTGCTGGCGAAAGTGGGAGCGAACGGACTCTACCCCGGCTGGGGACTGGCGGCGGATGAGTTCACCGATACCGGGAATTTCCCACCCCAACTCTACGTCCGCGAGGCGCGGAGGATGGTCTCCGACTACGTGATGACCACGAAAAACTGCGCGGGATTGGTCGTCGCCCCGGATTCCGTCGGAATGGGTGCCTACGCCATGGACTCCCATCACACGCAGCGTTTCAATCACAACGGTTCCGTGAAGAACGAGGGCGGGGTTTACGAAATCCCCCCGGCTCCCTATCCGATCTCCTACCGTTCGCTGATCCCGAAGGTGGGTGAATGCGAGAACCTGTTAGTCCCCTGGTGCCTCTCGACCTCGCACATGGCCTTCGGATCGGCCCGCATGGAACCGGTATTCATGACCTTGAGCCAATCCGCAGCCACCGCCGCCGTGATGGCGATCAATGACGGGACGAGCGTGCAACAGGTCCCTTACGACAAACTGGCTTCCGTGCTGCGGGCCGACGGCCAGGTGCTCAGCCTGAGCCCCTCGGCAGACGGTATCATCGTCGATTCCGAGGATGCCACCGGTGCCGTCATCACCGGGGACTGGACCGCCGCCTTCTCGGTTCCCGGCTTTAACGGCACCAACTATCTCCACGACGGCGGCGTGGGACGCGGTCAGAAATCCGTGCGATTCACCCCTGTCATTCCCGCCACCGGAAACTACCGCGTCTCCCTCCGCTGGAACGCGAACCCCAACCGCGCCACCAATGTCCCCATCGCCATCACTCACGGCGGCGGCGTGGCCAATACCACCGTGAACCAGCAGTTGAACGGAGCCTGGTACAACTTGGGAACCTTCCCTTTCACCGCCGGGACGACGGGCAACCTTCTGCTTTCGAACACCGGCGTGAATGGCCATGTAATCGCGGACGCCGTCATGTGGACGCGGGTCGGCGTGCCCGCTGCCGTCAGGGTTTTCAGCCCGGTTCCCGGTGCCATCCGCGGCGGCTCCGTGCCCGCGGCCCTCGTCTTCAACCGCAATGGGGATACCGACGCCCCGCTGGAGATTTTCTATCAGCTATCAGGCAGTGCCAATCCCTCCGGCTTCGCGCCACCACTGACCGGATCGATCACCATCCCCGCTGGCCAGCGGGAGATCAAGTTGTCGCTGGCCGCTCTTTCCTCCGTTCTTCCGGAGAGGGGGAAAACACTCGTGCTCCAGATTTCCGCCCATGCCGCCTACACGTTGGATGGAAACTCTTCCGCCACCATCGTCGTGAGCGACAAGCCCTTCGACTCCTGGCGCTTATCCCGCTTCAGCACCGTGGAGCTGGCCGATTCGTACATTTCAAGCCCGTTTGCCGATCCGGACGGCAGCGGTGCCGTCAATCTCCTCCGCTTCTTCAGCGGCACGGAAGGCGGGCCCCTCACCTCCATCCTCGCGCAGGGAGACATCCTCTACTTCCAGTTCGAACGTCACCGCGCGGCCGCAGGACTCGGATACTCCATCGAGGAATCCGACAATCTGCTGCACTGGAATCCCTCTCCAAGGCTGTCCCTGCACGCCCCCATTCAGGACCACGGCGACGTCCAGCAGATCCGGATCCCCGTTCGTTCGCCCGCCCCCCCGGCCGAGGGGGAAAAATTCTTCCGCCTCAATGTCGTTCACTAACCGATTTTCCAAGATTCTCCGTCACCCCAAATAGCAGTTAGAAACAAACCCATGAAATCCAAAATCAATCCATTCCTCGCGCTCTTCATCCTCACCTCCAGCGTCCACGCAGCCCCCAAGATCTGGGACATCGTCCAAGGTGACGGTGGCACGATCACCGCCGGCAGCGGCACATGGACAACCGGTGGTCCCAATTGGAACACCGGATCCGGAGACTCGTCCTGGATATCGGGAAGCGTGCCAGACTCGGCCATCTTCCAGGCGGCTGACGATCTCGGCTCCCATACCATCACCGTTGGGGGTGCGATCATCACCGCTCAAACTCCGGGACTTACCTTCGGCAATTCCGGCTTCACCTTGCAAGCCGCCACCCCCCAGGCCGTCACGGTGGGGACCAACAACGTCATCTGCTCCCTGAATGTGGCATCCGGAAAAACCGCCACCATCGGTGACCATGTGACCGTCAAGAAGAACAGCACCGAGGGAACCTTTGTCCTCCTCGGCGGCGGAACGCTGAACGTCGGTTCCGGCAGCGTCAACGGTGGAGCCGCTCTGGAGAACACCAGCACCGGCACCAGTTTTGAAATGCGCGATGGCACCACACTCGATCTCAAAACAGGTGGGTCGCTGGCGTGTGCGAGGAGTTTCGTCGTCGGAACTCTCACAGGGACGGAAACCAAAACCCATCGGATGAAAATTTCCGGAGGCACCGCCCTGTTGACCAATAGCTCGGCGATTGCCACCAACATTGTGATCGGAAACAACACCAGCGGCCAGATCTCCACCGCCGTCCTTGACATCACGAGCGGAGAGCTCAACAGTCAGACTGCCGCCGGTTCCGTGCGTTTCGGCCCTCAATCAGCGGGCAACGGCACCAGCTGCACCGGCACCGTGAACCTCGACGGCGGGACCCTGACGATCGGACGGGTTCACCAAGGCGCCCAAACCGGCACAGGTGAGATTAACTCCACGTTCAACTTCAACGGCGGCACTTTGAAAGTGTTTGCCGGAACCAGCTTTGCAGCCACGTTCATGACGGGCTTGGATTTTGCCTATGTCAAATCCGGCGGCGCAATCATCGATACCGACGGGGTGATCGGCAACAGCGGCAATGTGGTCATCGCCCAGCCCTTGCTGGACGGCAGCGGCGGTGGCGGACTCACCAAGGAAGGAACCGGCACCCTCATCCTAACCGGTGCTAACACCTATAGCGGCCCTACCATCATCAACGGTGGCAAACTCGCCATCACCGCCCCCTACAACGCCATCACCGCCACGACTGTCAACAACACCGGCCGCCTCAAGATCAACTCGGCCGGCGTCTCGCAATCTGCGCTGGGCACCGTTTTGCTCAATGCGGGCAGCGGCTTGGAGTTTGATCTCGGCGCTTTCGACCCGGCCAATCAGCCCGCGCTTGCCATCGGCACCTTGAATGCCAACGCCAACTACGCCATCGACCTGAGCGGAACCAGCATCCCTGGCAGCACGACCATCACCCTGTTGACCTACACCACGAAGACCGGCACCGGCATTCCCATGATCGGCAATCTGCCCCCAGGTGTTTCCCTCAGCGGGCCGCCGGTCGATACCGGCTCCTCCATCGAAATCACGGTGGATCTCGGATCGTCCACCCCATTCACCTGGTCGATCGGTGACGGCGACTGGGACACCAGCTCCCTCAACTGGGACGCCAACACCGTGGCCTATTCCGAACCGGCCGTGGTGACATTCCCAAATCTCGTTGAAGCGGTCGATGGCATCAATACGGTCAACCTGACCGCTGACCGCTCTCCCTACGCAGTGGCTGTCAGCAACAGCGGTGACTACGACACCAACGCCTATGCATTCACCGGCCCAGGCGCGATCACCGGCAGCACGGGCATCACCAAGACCGGCTCGGGGATCGCCAGATTCACCAACACCAACAACTCCTATTCCGGCACCCTCGCCATCAATACCGGAGCGGTGATCAAGGAAGTGGAGGACAGCACCACCGGAAACATCAGCGTCGCGAACGAAGCCACCTTCGTCCTCGCGGGCGGCATCAGCGACGGCAGCGGCCAGACGGTCACCATCACTGGTCCGGGCCACATCAATCAGAACTATCTCTACAACGGTTCCTTGAACCAACGCGGCGCCCTCCAGGCTCACACAGGCGGCAATACCTGGGCGGGCAACATCATTCTATCAGGCACCGCAACCACCGCCGGAAACACCCGCATCGGCGTGCAGAACGGAGCCAGTCTCACACTGACCGGAACCATTTCCGAAGCCGTGTCCGGCATGAGTCCGTATTTCCGCGCGGGGGACGGTTCCTCCGACGTCATCACGCTCGCCGGCACCTGTTCATGGACCGGCCCAACCCGCATCTTTTCCAACGGAGGAAGCCTCGCGATCTCCGGCAATGACACGCTGCCAACCACCGCGGACTTGATCGTGGGTTTTGTCGCTGGCGCTAGCGGCCCACCCACCTTTGATCTCGCCGGATTCAACCAGACCGTGGCCGCGCTCAGCGGTTCGGGCGGGTCCTTCCCCGCCGTCATCCGGAATTCCGGAGGCACCCAGTCCACCCTGACACTCAAGCCCACGGCTACTGGCATCTATTCCGGCATCATTCAGGACGACGTGAAACTCGTCATCGGGGGAACCGCCCCCCAGACCCTCGCAGGTGACAATACTCATTTCGCGGACACCACCATCAATTCCGGAGCCAAACTCATCATCAGCGATGTCGGCGAGTTGCGGTTCTACCCGACCACCAACGGCATCACCAACTCAGTCGGCGGCACCGGGACTCTTCAATTTGACGGTATCCTGCGGATCGACATGTCCGGCGCCGATACCACACCCGGAAACTCATGGACGCTGGTGAATGTCGGCAGCCTGGCCGATCCCACCCCCTTTGGCACCACCTTCGCGGTAAGCGGCTGGGTCGGCTTCAACGAGACCTCCATGAATTCCGGGACGTGGGAACTGGTGGATGGCGGCTTCCTGTGGACCTTCACCGAATCCACCGGAGTGCTCTCTGTCGCCATCCATGTCCCCTCACCCTTCGAACTCTGGATCGACACCTACTTTTCCGGAGAAACCAACCCCGCCATCGTCGGCAAGGACGCGGATCCCGATGGCGACGGAGCCAACAACCTCGCCGAGTTCGCCCTCAATGGCAATCCTGACAACGGAGCGGACAACGGCTATCGTGCCATCGCCATCGAAGACACCGATGCGGACACGCAGAAGGAACTGACGCTCACCATCGCGGTTCGCAAAGCCGGCGGTTCACCCGTCTTTGCGGGTTTGCCTCTAACAACCACCTCGGATGGAGTCAAATACACAATCGAAGGATCGCTGGATCTCGTGTTCCCAACCAGCGCCGCCAGCGAGGCCACACCCGCCACCGGTCCCGCAGGACTCCCGGCGGACTATGAATACCGCCGCTTCCGCCTTGATGCTTCCGAAGGTCTCGCAGGCAAAGGTTTCCTCAGGGTGAAAACCGAACCTGCCCCATGAATCGGGCGCCACAATTGGCCTCCGATCGCGAAGCGCCATCAAGCGCTTGGAGGCGATGTCCCCATCGAATCCGCCGTAGGCGAGAACAATAACACGACTCCGCGGTCCTCAGACGATTCCATCCCCGTCGAGTTCGCTGCCACCTGTTTCGTCGAAATCCATTTCGCGCACCCGCTTCTTGTCGCGCTGGGCTTCGACTTGTTTGCGGAGGATTTCCCGCATTTCCATACCACCATGGATGGCCGGAATGACGAGCTCGGGCATCGAGCGGTCGGACGTTTGCAATTCGATGGAGGCCAGGTTGGAGAGGCGCATCCACCAAGTGCGGATCATGAGCGAATCCTTGACGCGGTAGAGTTCGATTTCATCGACGTTCTGGTTAATGACGCCGCGGGTGATCCTGAGCCGTTCGCTGGTCAGCTCGAACACCTGGGTTCGCACCACCAGGTATTTCCAGATCACGTATGCGAGCGGCAGCAGCAGCCCGACAAAAGCCGGCGGAAAAGACAAACCGCCGATGATGATTCCGACACAAAGCACCACGGCGGCTGAGAATGGTCCAATATTCAGCCACTGCGACGGGCTACCCTTCCACAACGTGTTTTCCTCGCTCATTGCGGCGATCATGGCGTCAACTTGGCGCGTCCCGCAAGTGGAGAATCGGCGGGCTTTTCCAGTCGGCTGAAGGTCAACGCACTAGCGCCGCGGCCGGAAGCCCATCGCGACTCTCAGCAGGACGATCGGAATCACGGAAATCGCGACCGCCGCCACGGCCGTCCTGAGCCCGGGATAGACGCGGGCGCGGTTCCGTTCGAGCGCCATCAGGGATTCCGCGACGACCCGATGTCCGGGGACGTAGAAACACTCACGACCGGGGATTTCGCGGCCCTGGTCGCCACGGCGCGCCACTTCCCCAAACTCGGTGTGCACCGGCCCGGGACACACCGCGAGGACCGGAATGCCGTGGTCGCGGAGTTCCAGCCGAAGCGCTTCCGAAAAACTGGTGACGTAGGCTTTGGTCGCCGCATACACCGCTAAATCGGGGATTGGCAGCAAGCTGGCGAGCGAGCTCACGTTGACCACCGCGCCCTTGCCACGGCGGATCATGGCCGGCACCAGGGCATGGGTGAGATGGGTGAGGGCTTCGACGTTGAGCCGCACGGTGGACTCGAGTTTCGACCATCCGGCGGTGGCGAATTCTCCGAAGTCGCCCATTCCGGCATTGTTGACCAGCAGGTCCGGGGCAAGCCCGTGATCTGCCAGCGCGGCCACCAGTCGGTCGCGCTCCTCGGGAACAGTCAGATCGACTGCGAATACCGAAACCCCGACATGGGGGAAATCCGTGCGGATCCGAGCCGCCAGCTCCTGGAGCCGTGACTCACGCCTCGCAACCAGCACCAGTTGCCCGACGCGCGGGGCGAGTTGCAGTGCAAACTGCTCGCCAAGGCCCGAAGACGCGCCGGTCACCAGCGCACAGGAATAAGTTGGAAAATCTGACATGCCGGGACTGTTACACCACCACTGTTGCGTGCGCCACCTGCGATTTTCTTTGGAACTCCAGCCGATCCGGAGTATCACTGATCCATGAAAAGCGCACCTGTCGGACTGCTGATCGGTTTCATCGTCGCCTGTGGGGCATCCGCACAGGTCGTCGTGCCCGCCACGCCGAAAAAATTCGTCACCCGCCCGATCGAAGGTGGCGGCGGCGCGGCCATCGGCGGAGTCGATGTCCTGCCCAGGGATGGAGCGAAGGATCAGAAGGTGCGCTTCACCACCCACATCGTGCTCTCCACATCACGCCTGTGGACGAGCACCGAAGGGAAGATCCTCGAAGGCAAGCTGATCGCCTTCGAAGACATGGTGGTGGAAGCCCCCAAAGGAGTCACTCCGCCAAACCCGACGCCGCCGGAAACACCGACGGTGGCGCGCGATGAGAAGGTCCGGCTTTTGGTCAAACAAAAACCGGTGGAAGTCCCGATCCAGCGCCTCAGCCAGGGCGATCAGGAGTTCATCGAACAGGTCCGCAAAAGCTACACCAAAAAAACACCGCCGGCTCCGTGAGGAAACGGCGGCGGGTGGTGCAAACCCATGGAATCATTTCCTGCGGCGGCGCATCAGGGCGAGCAGGCCGAGACCGCCTAGCAGCGCGGAGCCGGGCTCGGGAACCGGCGCGAAGTTGAGAACCAGGTTGTTGCCGGATTGAGCAAGCGTGAATGCGCCTCCGGCAAGTCCATTGCTGAATCCCGCCGTCCCGTTGTTCGCCACCGTGCTGATAGAGAAATCCGCCGCGTCGAATCCGGTGATGCCGGCGGTCGTGGTGGCGATGGTCCACGAATACGCCGAGGCATTGTTGAAATTGCTGGCGTCTCCGGCAACGTCCGGACCGGCGGACGAGAGGCTCCACAGGTTGATATTGAAACCACTGGAGGCCAACCCCGAGAGATCAAGCGTGCCCGTGATGTTGATCGTGTCATATCCACCGCCTGCGGCACCCGCCGCATCGAGGACCTGCCAATTGTAGTCGCCACCGGTCGCCCAGACCAGGTTGCCGGTGGAAAGCGTCCCCGGGCTGTTGCCGGGCGAAAGCGTGCCGGCAACGACCATGTCACCCGTCACCGTGCCGGAGCCGGAGATACTCTGGCCCGAGCCGAGAGAGTAACCAACCACTGCGGAAACATTGAAGTTGCCATTGTTGATGATACCCGGACTGGTGATCGATGCAGCGGCACCGAGCGCAAGGGAACCTTCACTGATGGTGGTGACACCTTCAAAGCTGTTAGCGCCGCCGAGGGTCAGGGTCCCCGCGCCGGTCTTGGTCAGGCCGCCGGTGCCCGTGAGAGCCCCGTTCAAGCCGATGTTAAAAGCGGCGTTCGCCGCATCCGCAGCCTTTACGGTCGCCACGCCGGTCATGGTCATCGGAACGGATGTCGACCAGGCGGCTTGCGCGCCAAGGGTCGCGTTGTTGAGTGTGAAGTTGCTGGTGTAGCTGTTCCCGGAGATGACGTTCACTCCGCCGGAGCCGATGTAAAGCGTGGCGCCGTTGTTGACGATGACATCTCCGCGGCTGCCGGCTGCGGAAGCCGCAACGCCATAGCGGATGGCCTCAGTGGTCGTGGTGCCGCCGGTAAGCAGCAGCTGGGAGTTGTTGATCGATGCGGTATTCGTGCTTAGCTGGATGCCCGTAGCACCGGAAACCGTGAGCGAACCGCTGTTGACCTGGAGCGTATTCCAGCGCGAATTGGCAGTATTGTTGCCAATATTGACATTGTCGGTGATCGTCACAGCACCGCCATCAATTCGCGACGTTGCAGAGCTGACCCCCGTTCCAATCCGCAAGGTTCCCACGGACGCCGTGCCGCCGGTGACAACAAAACCTGAAGTGCCGGTCACGTTGCCTGTCTGGCCCGGATTTGAAGTGCGCTGCAGCTGGATGTCGGTGGTCGAAAAGGTCCCTCCACTGACCTTGATCAGCGTCCCATCTCCACCGGCAGTGCGGACCCCGGCATTGAAGTTCATCGTCCCGGACTGGAGGTCGAACGAACCTCCGCCGCCATTGTTTCCATAGGTGCCCAACTGGCTGGTTGTAATCGTCGGGCCGTTGACAACCACTTTCGATCCGGTCCCGCTCGCTCCCAACTGGAAGAGTGAGGAGGCGGCGCTGCCACCCATGGTCACCGTGCCCGTGCCCGTGTTGTTCAGAATCAGGGACGAACTCACCGCATTGTTGAAATTGGTGTTGCCGGCTCCATTCATCGTCACGGTCGTCGTTCCACCTGCAGCGGACATCGTGGTATCGATGGTAAGCGTCCGCCCCACG
>JBGSOI010000109.1:0-81191 GCA_041739215.1 Akkermansiaceae bacterium | reverse complement strand
CTGTTCCGGAGTGTAGCGGAGGCGGCCCCGGTGGTCGGATTTGATAATGCGGTCGTGGGTAGCAGTCATAGCCGGCACGCTATGACTGCTTTGCTACGCAGCTGCGAGAGGTTTCAGATGGTGCCCCGGACTACGCTTACTCTGAATCGAAGATAATTTGCCTCCATGCTCACTGAACACGGATCACTGAGCTACGCAATGACCGTACAAACCAATCCGCAAGGCGCTTTGGACTACGCTTGACTCTGTTGGCTCCCTATAGGCAGATAATTCGGATGCACGAATGGATTCTTCGACAAGATCGGCGACCGCTGAATGCGGTCCATGTGGGAAGACTGGCGACGGTTTACAACTTCCAAGACAGCCCGGTGGCTGACGGGAGTTCAATCCTCCCGAACCCGCCAGAACATACTTGGTTCGTTCGAGCTCATGTTCAGGAGGTCTCCGCCGCTTTGTGCAGCGAAAGGGGAACCGTCCGGCACCCATGACAATGGGAGCATCGTGGCACTGCGCTCGAGTTGATACATGGTTCCAGGTTGCCCCTGAAAGTCCGCCTCGTAAGAACCCGGTCCGATATTTCGAAAACCGCTCATGACGGGTGTGACGATTACGGGAGGCGTGCCGGACAATTCCGCGTCGATGTCATCCAAAAATAGCCCGAAATTCGGATAGAGATACAGGTCGGGAGCTTCATCGATCGTTTGCACGTCGTTATAGAACTCAGCAAAATATCCAGAGCCTGTAGCCGGCCTGAACTCAACCCGGTAGGTGCCGTCTGGCAAGCCATTCACCGTGTAACTGCCGTCAGACAGTGTTTCGGTGGTATTCACCAAGAACCAGTCGTTGTTCACCGTTTCCCAACGCCAGACGAAGACACTCACTCCCGCGATGCCATCGCCCGATTCGTTTCGCACGGTTCCCGAAATGGTTCGTGCCTGTTGCATGGACGCGTCAATGTAGTCGACCGAGGCTTGGCTGCCGAGCGATAGCTCCGATGCACTATCGAGTGTGGACGCACCGTAGTAAAACTGTTCGGCATACGTGCCATCAGTGGGATCACTGAAACGAATTCTGAACGTCCCGGACGGCAAATTCTCAATGAGATATCTCCCAAAACTATCGCTGATGGCCCCCGCCTTGAACTCATAGCGGCCCGAGGCAGTGTTGTAGAGGTAAGCCTGTGCGTGGATTCCCGCGAGCGGTAAGGTGTTATTCTCGTTCGTGATGCTTCCGGCGATGGTGTTGGATTGATCGATCGGGCTGAGTGCGGCGTTGATCGATCCCGTGGTCTGCAAGGCATTCACTGTCACTGGCGTCGCATCGTCGGAATTGTAGGTGTTGTCGTAGTACTCGCCACGATAGGAAGCTGGTTCGCTGTAGTCGTAAAATTCGACCCGGTATTGGAATAGTCCGATCGGCAGGGCGGGGCTGGTGTAGACTCCCGCGGAGTCCGTCTCGGAGTAACCCTGATATTGCCATGACACACCATCGTATCGGTAGAAATAAATACCAATTCCTTCCAAGGTAGATAAGGAGACCGCGTTTGTAACGGTTCCGGATATCTTCCCTCCCGCGGTGAGTGCCCCATTTTTGCCCGAGGTTGTCGAAGCAGCGGCGACCGGGATGTCCGCTCCAGCACTTAGGTCGGTCACGTTGTCATAGACCTCGGAGAGGTGGAACCCGCCATTTCCGTCAAACGAAACCCGGTAGGTTCCTGCAGTGAGTCCGCCAACGCTGTAGTTTCCGTTTTGATCGGTTATCGCGGAAGAAACGTACTGGAACGAGTTCGGCGAGATTTCTTGGTAGGCATAGACCAAGACATTCGGCAGCGGTGTGCCGCTTCCCTCCTCTGTGACATTACCTTCGATCCGGCTAGCCGTGGCCAGCGACGTCAGAATGGCAGTATTGTTGCCAGAGGTTACAAGAAGGCTATCTCCGAGCAACAAGGTGGCCTTGTCGTTGTAATATTCCGGTAAGTAACTTCCCGATATATCGTAGAACTGAACGCGGTAAGACCCTGGAGTGAGGCCCTGCATGGAGTACACCCCAGAGGCATTGGTGGACGCACTGCTGGCGTAGTCCCAGTTCCCGTTCGCCTCGTTAAAGCGGTATGCGGTCACGCTGACAAACTCGATCGGGTTGCCGCTGGCATCCGCCGTTACAACCCCCGAGATCTGGCCGACAAAATCAAGACTCGAGTCGATTCCTATCACGTACTGCCCTTCCAGAACATCCACCGGATCGGCTGCATTGAATGTGGGTTTGCCGTTGTAGTATTCCCGGGCGTAGGTGACTGACGGGTTGTAGTCGGCAAATTCCACGATAAACGTGCCATCCGGTAGTCCTCCGAATGAATAAGTGCCATCTGATACGGTGATCTGAGACAACAGATAATCCCATTCCGCTGTGCTGCTATCGAGTCGGTAGAGATTCACCCAGATTCCGGGAATGGCCGCGGCAAAGCTGTTTGTCACCGTGCCTGAGATGCCTGCCGCATCGGCTAGAACCTCATTCACCACCGTCTCGTTGCCATCGGTGACTACCACATCGAGCGCGCGCTCCACCGTGTATGCGTTCGAGTGATATTCGCCGGCGTAGGCCTCGGTGGGATCCAGGAACCGCAGCCTGTATGTGCCGACCTCGGCATTTTCGTATCGATAATTTCCAGATCCATCGGTGGTGGTGTTCCCAAGTTCTTCCCAATATTCTTCAATCGTGTTGTACCGGAAAAGCGTAACCTCAATACCAATCAGCAGATTGCCGCCTGAATCCGTGATGGTTCCCGAGATTGAACCGGAGATAAATTCCTCCATCATGATATCAATACCGGAAGTTGTTGATCCCTCCGTGACCGGCACGTCATCCGCGCTATCGACCGCCGGGCTATCAGCATGGAATTTTTCCTCGTAAGTGCCAGAGTTGTCGTAGGCCCCGACCCGGTAGGTTCCAGACGCGAGACCACCTACCGAGTAGTTTCCACTTCCATCCGTGTAGCCGTAACCAACGGATTCCCAATAGAAAAACGTCGTGTTGTAGCGGTAGGCTGCGACATCAACGTTCGGGATTCCCGTTCCAGACCCATCCGTGATTGTTCCTTCGATTCGGCCCGCACCTGCCAACGATGCATCGTAGCCAGTCAGTGTCACTCCTGTAGCGATAGATATGGCGTTGGCTGAATTGAAATCTGTCTTATCATCATAGTATTCCCGCTGATGTAATCCTGTTGGATCATAAAATTCCAAGCGGTGGTCTCCGGCCGTCAAGCCTTTGAGGTCGTAAGAACCATCAGCCAGTGTAGTGGTTAAATTCACGTAATTCCACGAGCCGGATCCATTGTTGCGGTATGCATAGACATACACTCCCTCCAATTGGTTTGATCCGCCCTCATCGGTCACCGTGCCTTGGATTCTGGAAGCGCTGGCGAGTGAAGCATTGGTAGATACCGTGCCGCCAGCGGTGACGCTGATACTGCTGGCATTATCAAATTCGATTGCGTTATCGTGATGTTCAGGCGCGTAATTTCCCGCATCGTCAGAAAAACGCAGACGATATGTTCCATCCCCGAGGCCGCCGAGGTTGTAGCTGCCATCGCCGAGAGAGACCCTTGATTTGACTTCCTGCCAATAGGAATAGGTAGGATCAGCAATATAACGGAATGCTGCGACACGAATGTTGGGGAGTGGTGCCCCGCCAATGTCAGCGGTTACGGTTCCGATCAAGCGACCGCCCTCGACAAGGGACGCGTTCACTCCGATTTCAACATCCGGTTCCGCCAGAACGATCGGCGTCGCGCTGGCGTAGTCCATGACGTTGTCATACCACTCCGGAAGATAGGTGTTGAGGTTGTTGTCCTCGATGCGAATCCGGTAGGACCCTGCAGGTAGATTCGAAAATTGATATTCGCCATTGCTGTCCGTGAAATCCCCATACCATGCATTCTCCTCGAAGCGGGCCTGCACTTCGATGCCTTGCAGCGGTGTGATGCCATCGGCTGCGGTGATCCTGCCTGATAGCTCAGCCGCGTGGCAGGCAAGGGGGAGTGACATCAATGCAAACCATGTGCAGGCAATCGCCCGCCTGAGGAGATGGAAGGTATTCATGGGGGACCGGGGTAGGATCAGGTGAATATTCAAAGCCGTGATGGTTCGCAATCTAACTTTCGGAAATCCGCAGCGAGGCCCAATCCCGGCTTGTCTCATGCAGCGGGCCCGGGCAGGATCCAAGCAGCGTGCGTCCGACAGCCAAAGCCGATGAAACCTCTCCATCGTCGCGGAAAATATCGCACCGCCGTCCGCTGGCGCAAAAACAGTTGCCACCCTGCCTGCCGGCGATACCCTTCCCGGGATGATCATTGCACCGAAGATCCGAGGATTCATCTGCACCACCGCGCACCCGGAAGGTTGCGCCAAGCATGTCGCGGAACAAATCGCCGTCGTCCAAAGCCGCGGCCTGATAGAGAATGGCCCGAAGCGGGTGCTGGTGATCGGTTCGTCCACCGGCTACGGCATGTCCTCGCGGATCGCCGCCGCCTTCGGTTCCAATGCCGCGACGATCGGGGTGTTTTTCGAAAAACCCGCCGAAGCCGACAAATGCGGCACCGCCGGTTGGTACAACTCCGCCGCGTTTGAAAAGGAAGCCGCGGCCGCCGGTCTCTACGCCCGCTCGTTCAATGGCGACGCGTTTTCCGACGACATGAAAAAGCAGGTCATCGCGGCGATCAAAGCCGACCTCGGCCAGATCGATCTGGTCATCTACAGCCTTGCTTCCCCACGCCGCACCGATCCGAAAACCGGCGAAGTTTACAAATCGGTGCTCAAGCCAGTCGGCGAGAGCTACACCGCCAAGAACCTCAACACCACCAGCGGCGTCGTCAACGAAGTCACCATCGAACCCGCCGAGGGCAATGACATCCCGCAAACCATCGCCGTCATGGGCGGTGAGGATTGGGAACTGTGGACCGACGCGCTGCTGGAAGCCGGAGTCCTCGCGGAAGGCGTGAAAACCATCGCCTATTCCTACATCGGGCCTTCCGTTACCTGGCCGATCTATAAAAACGGCACCATCGGCAAGGCCAAGGAAGATCTCGAACGCGCCCAACGCGACCTCGATGGAAAACTCGCCCCGCTGAAGGGCAAGGCCTGGGTTTCCGTCAACAAGGCGCTCGTCACCCAGGCCAGTTCCGCCATCCCCGTCGTTCCGCTCTACATCTCGCTGCTCTATCAAGTGATGAAAGCCGACGGCACCCACGAGGACACCATCGAACAGATGGACCGCCTCCTCCGCGACCGCATTTATAACAACAATCCCCAGCCCGACTCAGCCGGCCGCATCCGTGTGGACGATTGGGAAATGGCTGACAAGGTCCAACAACTCGTCGGCCAGCGCTGGGAAATCGTCAACACCGACAACCTCGCGGAACTCGGCGATTTCGCAGGCTATCAGTCGAGTTTCCTCCGGCTCTTCGGCTTCGGCCTGACCGGCGTCGACTACGCCGCCGACACCGATCCGAACGTCCGCGTCCCGTCGCTGAAAGTCTAACAGACCGCGAAATTCATTTCGCAAAACTGGAGCGCGGAATTCATTCCGCGCGGATTCTCCATGAAGAAAGCCCGCGCAGAAATTCTGGCAACCCTCCCCAGCTTCGCCTGGCTGGGGTTGTTCGTGCTCGCTCCGACCGTTCTCGTCCTTGCGATCGCCTTCCGCTCCACCGATCCCGCCGGCGGCATCGGCGCGGGCTGGACCCTCGATCAGTTCCGGGTCTTCGGCGAGAAGAGCACGCTCCTGTTGCTGTGGCGCACGCTATGGCTCGGCGCTCTAACCACCGCAATCTGCATCGTCCTCGCCCTGCCCGTCGCCTGGTTCATAGCGCGAACCAGCCCCGTCTGGCGGCCGCGGCTGTTATTGTTAGTCATCGTCCCGTTCTGGACGAATTTCCTGATCCGCGTCTTTGCCTGGAACCAGATCCTGCACTCGGAAGGCCCGCTCGCGAAATTCTTCCGCGCGCTGCATCTGCTAGGAGAAAACGGGTCGCTGCTGTTCAATTCCGGAGCCGTCCTGCTCGTCAGTGTTTACACCTATCTCCCCTTCGCAATCCTGCCATTGTACGCGGCGGCGGAGAAATTCGACTTCTCCCTGCTGGATGCTGCCCGCGACCTCGGGGCCGGGCCCTTCCGAGCGTTCTGTTCGGTGTTTCTCCCCGGCATCCGCAAGGGCCTGACGACCGCGCTGCTCATCATCTTCATCCCGATGCTCGGCTCCTACGTCATCCCCGATCTCGTCGGCGGGACCGACGGCCAGATGATCGGCAACAAGATCGCCCAGCGCAATTTCGCAGACCGCAATCTCCCCGCCGCCTCCGCGCTGTCCGCGGTACTCACTCTCTTCGTCCTCGCTCCCATGCTTGTCCGACGCAAGGAGCCTGCCTAAATCTTCATATCATTCAGCATCTTCGTCGCTTCATTGAGATAGCTCATGAGACCTTGGAGCGCAACATAGGCGATCCAGCAAAATCCGGCAATAGCCAGGGTAATCACCAGTTTCCATGCGACGTGCAGTTTCGGGTGGAGCCAGACCGATGGCAGGGCGAACGGCGGCATCGTCACGAACATCAGCACAATGAACGAAGTTCTGAGATACCACGGCAGCTGGCTCCCGACCGGAGGAAGCGGCGGCGGACGGCGCGATTCATCCAAAAACTCGTGGCAGTGCTTGCACTTGATCGCCGCGTCTTGGATTTCCTCCGCGCAGTAGGGGCATATTTTCATGGGTGAGTGAACCGCAGCGGAGATAAAATCGTATTGCGGTAAAGTGTAACGAAGCTCATCTGAAACCTCTCGCGGCCGCATAGCAAAGCAATTATGGCGTGACGGCCTTGACTGTTACGAACGACAGCTTTTTCGGACAAGCTGGAGAGAATGATCGGACTCACCCAAAACTATCAGGCAAAATCGCACGCCCACCAGAAGGACGACGCCTTGGTCCTATTTTGGGGTGCCCAACTCCTTGATTCCCTCGGGTGTGAAATCGCGGTCGGTGAAGGTCACGTCGTGGCGGAGCTTGGAGCCTTCAAGGTTGGTCGATGAACCTCCCTGAGGGCTGCCCACCGTGAGGTTGGCGGGAACAAAACGCCCGGTGTCATCCTTCGCGACGTCGCGGGTGTCGATGCGGCGGGCGACCGCGCCGGAGGGCAGGTATTTCTCGATTCGCAACGGCACCATGCGGCGGGTGTCCACCCAGGTGCGGACGGCGGCATAGCTGGAGTCGCCTTTGCCGGGCTTGGATTCGAGGATCTGGCAGTTCACGCGGTCCACGACTTCGCTGCCGACGATGGCTTGGTTGTCCCAGGCGAAGAAGTTCTCCAGGACATCGGCGTAGGAAAGATCGCTGCCGAACAAAGCCTCCTTCATTTGCGGGCCGCTGAGCGCGCGGACCGTGCCGGGCGGAGTGAACAAAGTCCCGCTGGCGGCTCCGCCCGCGGATTGTTTGAGGAGCACCGCCTCGCCCATCCGCTCCTTGGGCCACAGGACCTGATAGACAACTTCGGTGGACTTGGCGGAGCGGCGCTGTTTGATTTGGAGCTGCAGGGCGAACTTCGGGGTTCCGGCGGGCGGCTTGACCTCCATCTTCAGGCGGACCAGGGACGAGCCGTCTTGTTGCAAGGAGCTTAGCCTGGCGGCGAGGTCTTTGGCCGACCATTCGGATGTTGCTTCGGCGGCATGGGCAACGATGGCGCAGGAAAATAGGCAGAGCAGGGTTTTCATGATGGAGACGGGTTCTTAGCCCTGCATCGCGAGACTCGGCTTGAGCCGCGAACTGCGCCAGGCGGGGTACAGTCCGCTAATGACGCCCACGATCACTGCGATTGCAACGGAAACCAACATCAGCTTGAGACTCAAATCCGGCTCCAACAACCCGTGGATGGCCGGCAACCGCTCGATCACCTTCACTCCGGCGGTGCCGAGCAGCACCCCGAAAATCCCGCCCAACAGCCCGAGCAGCGCGGATTCCAGCAGGATCATGCGGATGATCCGCCCGCGCTTCCAACCGATGGCGAGCAGAATGCAGATTTCCTGTTTCCGCTCGAAGACGGTCATCAGCATCGTGTTCATCACCCCGAGCACGCCGACGATCACAGCCAACAGCGAAGTCCCCCAGCTCATCGCGCTGATGAATTTGTAGGCCTGGCTGTTGCCGATGTTTTCTCCGGCGGGCAACGCCTTCGCTTCCCCGGCCACCTTGTTGATTTCCCCACACAGGCTCTTCAAGTCTTCCTCGCTGGTGCCGGGAGCGGCACGGACATCGATGACATTGATTTTGCCCTCATTACCGGTGATCTCCTGATAGAGCGGGAGGGAGATGATCACGGATCCGTTCTCCACCAGCGCCCCGCCATCGACGATGCCGACGACCGTCAGCTCCCGGGTCTCGATCTGGATCGGATCGCCGACCTTTTTCTCCAGCACCTCGGCCGCATTCTGACCCAGCACCACGGCGGGTTCCATCGCGTCGTTCGGCAGCCTGCCGGATAGAACCTTGAGATTCTGCCATGAGAAACCACCCCACTCGCGGGAGGAAACGATCATCATCGATGAGGACTCGATGCTGGTCAGATCGACGAAAAGCGGACAAACGGCGGCCACTCCCGGGACTGCCGCGACCTGATCACGGACCGAATCATCGAACGGTTTCGGCGCGAGGCCGCTGCCCATGGTGCTGACGACGATGTCCGTGCCACGCGCCTGCATGCCCTTCGCCCAGCTTTGTTCGAAGCCTCGCGAGATCCCTACCAGCGCGACCACCGCCGCGATGCCGATTGAGATGCCGACCAGCGTCAGCCCGGTGCGCACCGGCCGCCGGAGAAGGCCGCGCGAGATGATGGTGAAGAAAGTCATGATGGCGGGTTGCTATCGGAAACGACGCGGCCATCCATCATGTGGATGATGCGGGAAGCGCGGGCTGCGATGGTCGGGTCGTGGGTGATCAGGACCATCGTCATCTGGTGCTCCTGATGCAGGCGGACGATGAGATCGAGAATGTGATGCGCGTTCTCGCTGTCGAGATTGCCAGTCGGCTCGTCGGCTAACAGGACGGAAGGGTGATTGCCCAGGCTGCGGGCGATGGCCACGCGCTGGCGTTCGCCGCCGGACAGTTTCGCAGGGAAATGATGGATGCGTTTGTCCAAGCCGACAGCCTCCAACAGTTCCATCGCGCGACTTTTTCGTTCAGCCGCAGAACGCCCGGCCTCGAACATCGGCAATTGCACATTCTCCACAGCGGTGAAGGTCGGGAGCAGATGGAATGCTTGGAAAATGATGCCGATTTCCCTTGCCCGGTAAGTCGCGGCTTCCGCGTGGCCGGGGAGCGGTTTGCCACGGTAGTGGATTGATCCACTGCTGGGTTCGTCGAGCGCGCCGAGCATCTGGAGCAGGGTGGATTTCCCGCAGCCGCTGGGACCGGTGATGGCGACAAACTCGCCCTGAAAGATCCGCAGGTCCACGCCGCGGAGCGCCTGCACGCTGCCTTCGTCGTATTCCTTTTTCAAACCTATCAGCTCATAGACGCACGAACCGGCTGCTGGGGTGGAACTCATGATTGCGGGTTGGACATCCGGTTCCACTGTGCTCCCACGCGAGGATCGGCCAGCGAGCGGATCAGATGAAGCATCGCATGGCGGTAGCTGGGGAATGGATGGATTTCATCGGGATGCTTGGGTTCAAGCTCTGGTGCCAGACGCGGCAGCTCGGCGTGCGGCAGGCCGACGTGCATGTGATGCAGACCATGATAGGGTTCATGCAACAAGGTGAAGGCCACCAGTTTCCCTGTCCACGTGTTCGCCACGATGCTGCGGGTGCCGCTGTTGATCGTGCTGCCCGTCAGTCCGACATGTTCGATGTATTTTCGCCAGCTCTGAAGGTTCGCCGCGACAAAGGAAGGGATGAAAAACATCCACAGGAAATACGTCCAGATGTTGAAATACCAGACCGTGGAAACCATGGTGATCCACACAAACACCATCAGTGCGAGTTCCTGCCAGATGCGTTTCCTGACTTTCTTGCTACGGATCGGCGAACCCTTGCGGAGGAAGGTGCGCAGGAACAGGAACGGCACGAAAAACAGGCCGCAGGTGAGCTCCACGATTGCGATGACAACGCGGAACCACCGCGGCGACGACGTGAAGACGAAGGGCCAGAGTTCCTCATCCCTCTCCGTGGTGAAGTGCGCGTGGTGCGACTGGTGCGACGCCCGATAGAGACTGAAGCTCATGAAACTCAACACACCTATCAGCACGCCGTCGAACTCGTTGAAAGTCCGGTTGCGCCGCAGCAGCCCATGGGACGCCTCGTGAAATCCGACCGCCGCACCATGCATGAGATGGCTGATCACCAGCATCACCGGCACCGCATACCACAGTGAGAGTCCGTTCCACAGGATCAGAAACATCGTGATCTCGGCCAAGAGCGCCATGATGATCACGATTTGGAAAGCCTGACGACTCACCCAGTGGGGCTCGTCGCCGACATCTGCTGGTAGAGTTTTCATCGCGTGGCGGTCATGAGGTTGGAGGTTGGTGAAGAAAGGCAGGCACCGGCGAGAGTGGCTTGATAGAGGTTGTCGAGGTCCTTGATCTCCGCAAGGGACAAAAGCCCGCGGCGGAACAACCAGACGACTTCCAGCTTCTCGCCATCCGCGGTGATCTCGCAGCCAAGGTCGAAGCGGGCGGTGCCGGTCGAGCGCATCCGCAGCTTGCTGGAAATGCGCGGCAGCACGACGTCCGGCACCGGATGGTTCTGGAGGGCGAAGCGAACGTCGAAAATCGAATGTTTTCCCGCGACGCGCTCTTCGCCGATGGCAGCGGCGAGTTCGGCGAAAGGCATGGCGTTGGCGAAGCAATCGAGCGTGGTTTCCGAAACCTCTTTGAGATGATCGGAGAAATTCCGTGAAGGATCGACGTGCCCACGGATGGGAACGACTCCGGCGAAGTAGCCCATCGTTTCACGGACGGAATCCTTGTTGCGGTTCGCGACTGGTGTGCCGACGAGAATGTCCTGCTTGCCCGTCGCTTTCCAAAGCATGAGCTGGAACACCGCCAGCAACGTGCTGAAAAGCGTGGTCCCGTGGCTAACAGCGAGCGCCTTGGCTCCCTGAACCAGATCCGCCGGAATGGTGGAAACCCAGCGCTCCAATGGCTCCGCTGTTTTCTCCCTGTCCCACACGCGGATCGATCCAGTCAGGTGGGATTTCCAGAATGTCGCGCGATTTTCGAGCTCGGCGGGTTGCCAGAATGCCCGCTCGGCGGCTGCCCATTCGCTGTAAGTCTGAGCGACCGGCGGCAGCGAGTTTTTCAGCCCCATCATTCCGACGGCGACGGACTTTTTCAGGCCGGTTAAACCCATGACATAGGCCGTGCAGAGATCCTGCACAAAGATACCGAGCGACCATCCGTCAGCGATCGCGTGGTGGAAGGAAAACGCCAGCACATGGTCGTTCGCACCGCGCCGGATCATATCCACGCGGTGGACCGGGCCTTGGAGCAGATCGAAAGGCAGTCGATAGGTTTCCTGCATCACCGCTTCAAGGTCATCGCCCGCCGACATCTCGCGGTATCCTAACACCGCCGCGACCGTCGTGCGGATCATCTGCAACGGCCGCTCCTTGCCCGGTAGAAACGAAGTCCGTAGTGCCTCGTGTCGATCAATGACGCGTTGAAGCGCGGCTTCGCATTGTTTGTGGGTGATCGGTCCCTTGATCTCGATCACGCCGCAGATGTGGTTGGCGGGATCGGCGACGGGGACCGGTGAATTTTCCCACAATTCCCGCTGCGGCAGGGTGACCGGCTGGAGGCGGGCTTCCCCGCTTTCCAGCCAGCGCTTGAATTGTGCTCTCGGGTCCTCCGGCATCAGTGAACGAGGTTTCTTCCGGCCGCATCATCGGACTCCGAGGTGCCTCCTAGCAGAAGGTCGAGATCCTCGTCGGAAATCGAGTCGAGGTCGATTTCCTCGCTGCTGGTGGCGGCTTCGGCGACCACCGGTTTGGCAGGACCGTCGGCCTCGGTGCCCATTTGCTCGGCGATCAAGGTGGCGATCTGGCCGATCGTCCGCGCCCGCATCAGGCTGGTCGGTGGCAGGGCGACTCCGATGGAGCTTTCCAACATCGTCTCGATTTCCACGCCCATCAGCGAGTCGAGGCCAAGGTCGGTTAGAGGCTGGTCTTCGCGGAGGCTGTCCGGTTTGACCCGCAGCACGGAACCGACGACGTCACGCACGGCTTCGCCGATGACGCCATTGCGATCCTCGGCCGAAGCGGCCTGAATCCTGGCGCGCCAGTCGTTGCCGCCACCGCCGGATTCCTGCGTTTCCACGCCTGCAGCGAAAATGCGCTCGACCAGCGGATTGTCCTGCATGCCGCGGAACGATTGCCGCCATTTCGCCCAGTCCACGCGGATCGCGGACATCTGGGTGGAGTGACCAATGAGGAACGATTCCATCAGCGAAGTGACTTCGGCAGGCGTTAGAGCTCCGGTGCCCTGGCGGGCGAGGAACTCGGCGACCCGCTCGTTTCTAGCAACATAACCTTCGCCGCCTAACACGCCCCAGTTGATCGCCAGCGCGGGAAGTCCCAGCGCCCGGCGATGGTGGGCGAGCGAATCGAGGAAGGCATTCGCCGCCGCGTAGTTGCCTTGAGCGGGATTGCCGAAGATGCTCGAAACGGAGGAGAACATCACGAAGCAGTCGAGGTCCAAGCCCTTGGTGTTTTCATGCAGCAGCCATGCTCCGTGCGCCTTGGGAGCCATCACCACCCGCAACCGCTCGGTGGTTAGAGCGGAAAGCGGAGCGTCGTCGATGACCATCGCGAGGTGGAAAACCCCCTTGAGCACGGGGATTTCGGAAATGAGGCGCTTGACGTCATCCGGCGAGCCGATGTCGGCCTTGGCAACGGTGACCGATATGCCTTGGGCTTCCAGTTTCGCCACAAATTCCACGGCTTCCGGAGTGGAAGCGCCGTTGCGGCTGCTGAGAACGAGATTGCGTGCGCCGCATTCGACGAGCCACTCGGCGAGAACCCGGCCGAATCCGCCGAGACCGCCGGTGATGAGGTAGGCACCTTCCGGTTTGATAGAGAACGCGGGCAACGGTGGTTCGCCTTTGCGAAGCATGAACGATTCGGCGAATCCGACGACGACTTTGCCAGTGTGCTTGCCGCCGGCCATCAGGCGGAAGGCGGCGTCGATCCGGCTCGCGGGGAACGAACGGAATGGCAGCGGAGTAAGCGCGCCATTTTCCACCAGCCCTGCGATCTCCGCCATCAGGTCGCGCGTTTGCTGCTCGTCGCCTGCGAAAATCGCATCCATCGCTATGACGTGGAAAGACGAATTTCGGCGCAGGCCCCACAGCGGGATGCGGGAGTTCATGTAAATGTCGCGCTTGCCGATTTCGAGGAATCGACCGGATTCGGCGAGGCAGGAAAGACCCATCGGGATCGCTTCCGCTGCGAGCGCGTTGAGGACAACGTCCACGCCACGGCCGTTTGTTAGTTCCATGACGGACTCCGCGAAATCGCCGCGGCGCGAGTCGATGACATGTTTGACGCCAAGCGTTTTGAGCAAGGCCCGCTTGGTCGGACTTCCGGCGGAGGCGATGACATCGGCACCCAGATGATGGGCGATTTGGATGGCCGCCATCCCGACACCACCGGCACCGGCGTGGACGAGAATGCTCTCACCGGCTTTCATCCTGGCGACGTTGTTCAGTGCATACCAGGCCGTCATGAAGACGACCGGCAGCGTCGCCGCTTCCTCGTAGGAAAGATTGTCCGGCATTTTCCGAACATCGGCGGCGCGGGCCAGCGAGTGGGTCGCCAGGCCGAAAACCGCGAGACCGAATGCCTTGTCGCCGACAGTTAAATGGGTGACACCTTCGCCGACCGCGATCACCTCGCCCGCCACTTCATCGCCGAAGATCCGCGCGTCGGCGGTTTCGGCGGGGTAAAGCGCGAGAGCCTTGAGCACGTCGCGGAAGTTCATACCCGCGGCTTTCACGTGGATCAACACTTCGCCGGGTGCGCAGGCGGGCAGTTCGAACGGGGTGAAGCGCAGGCTGTCCAGCAGTCCGCGCTCTCGGGATTCGAGACGCAGCGGCACGGAAGCATCAAGACGTTGTTCGTGGTTTTCAAATCCGCGGGTGATGCGCTGCACGTAGCGGGCCTCGCCACGCAGGGCGACTTCGCGCTCGGTGTCGGCATGGAGCAGTTCGCTCCACAGCAGACCACGATCGTTAGAAGATGCTTCGCTCGGCAGGTCAATCCCACGGCAAGCGAAATTCGGATGCTCGCCGAGGATGACCCGGAAAATTCCGATAGAAGGCGCTTGGGCAACGGCGGTGGCTCCCATTCCGATCCCCGCAGGCTGTGCGCCGCGAGTGACGAGATCGATCCGCAGTTTGGCGACGGCCATGGTTTCTTCCAACGCGTGAGTCAGATGAAGCAGCGAGTCGATGCCCATCAGCGCGTCGTCGGTTTTTTCATCGAGTGTCCACAGCCAGACGATGCGTTCCGGTGGAGCATCCTTCAACAAAGCAGCGAAAAGTTGCTTCCAATCTTCCGGTTCGTCATCGCGGACCGTGAAATGGTCGGTGCCAGCAGCTGAGAATTTCTCGCCACGGCGCACGATCCGGCATTTCGAACCGGCGGCGGTGGCTCGTGTCGCGATTTCATTTCCGAGTCCTGATTCGTCCGCGAAAATGACCCACGACGCCTCGATCGGGAGATCCGGCAAGGGAGGTTCCGTAACAGCTTGGCCAGCTTTCCGGCCGAGAAGTCCGACTTGCCCTTCACCTTCGGGTCCTTGGAGTCCGGGCATGGAGATCGTTTCGGCGAAGCCGGCCTGCTTCATCGCGGATTCCCACTGGTCGCGCTGCATCAGCGGTTGGTCCGGCCGCAAATCGTGGTCAGTTAGATGCCACCAGCCTTGTGTCAGACCGAAAACCGACTCGGTCCAAAGCTGCGGCGTTGCCACATCCATGAACATCAGCGTGCCTCCGGGAACCAGCAGCTCGTGGAGCGTTTTCAGAGTAAAACGGACATCGGCGACGGCGTGAATGACATTGGTGCCGACGATGAAATCATAGCTGCCAGCCTCGAAATCCTGATCGGCCCAAGGCTTTTCGAGGTCGAGCACCTTGTATTCCACCTCGGGGAACGCCGCGAGCTTCTGGTTCGCCGCGGAGAAGAATCCGGCGGAAACGTCGGTGAAGGTGTAGCTGTGGATGCCGCGATCCAAAAGCGGCAGGACTTGTGCAGCCAAGCCGGCGGTTCCGGCACCTACTTCAAGAATCCGCAGTCCGCGACCCTCTGGCAGGCATCTAGCAGCTTCCTGCACCGCGCAGCCGATGCTCGCCATCCAGTGGCTGGAGAACAGTCCGTCGCCGTAGAAATGATCCAACAGATCCGCATTGGTTCCGCCGAATAGGACCTGCACAGCGTCTTTTTCGCCGCGGATGATCGCGCCGAATTCCCCGCAACTGGACGCGCAGAGCAGCGCTTCCGGCAAATGTCCGGGATGCCCGGTTAGGAAATCATGCAGGTTTTCCTGAGACGCATCCGCCAACTTGGCGAAAGCCGCCGTCGGTGTGTACGTGTCACCGCTAACCGTGAGAAGGCCGCGCTTGGCGAGCTTGTCCATCAGGCGGCCGAAAACCGTTAGCATCGGAGAGGCAACTCCCAACGAGCTGGCGGAGAATTCGCCGCTGACGCCCATTTCACGAAGTCCGCTAGCGATGAGCGCGGCGGCCAGGGTGTCCTCGGAAGCCATCACGGATTCGAGTTCGGCGCGACCGCGCAGGGCGATTACTTCCTCAAGCGCCTTGCTCGCGACGTCCCGGATCTGCGCCAACGGAATTGGCGTTTGCTCAGATGCCGCGACGGTCGGCGCGGTGCGCTCCCAATCGACATTGTAAACCAAATCGCGACTGCCACCGGAGGCTCCAGCGCGGCGCACGTTGGACATGCTGACGGCGCGGAAGCCATCCACCAGCACGCAAGGGCGGCCGGACTCGTCGTAAAGACCGATGCGGCCTTCGATCAACTCCTCGTTGAAATGCAGAACTTTGGCGCGAACCTGGGTCGACGCTCCCGGCGAACGCAGGAACAGAATCCTCGCGAAACGCACCGGCAGTTTCATCTTCGCCTTGCGGTCCTCGACCGTCTTGGCCCCGGCGGAAAACACCTGCAACGCACCGTCTAGCAGCACTGGATGCAGAGCGTATTCCGGTGCGCGGGATTCAATCGCTTCTGATAGCGACACCCTGCCTGCGGATTTCCCGCCACCGGCAGCCAGCTCGCGGATCGGCTTGAACTCGTCGCCGTAGCGGAGTCCGAGATCGCTCATGTGGCCGTAAAACGCGCCGACACCTTCCGATTCCAAGTCGGCATCCGGCGCTTCTAACGAAGTATTTCCGAACGTCGATTCCGTCCGCTCGCTGCGCATCGAGCCGATGACATGCACCGACCAGGACGCGGCCTGGTCGAACTTGCTTTGAATGGTGAACGTGCGCTCGGCAGGCTCGTATGTGAGTTCCATCATCAAAGCCGATGCAGGCTCCGGCAGAATGAGCGGGCGGCGGATTTCGAAATCCTCGATCGCGAACGGCCGTCCTTCGAACAACTGCAAGCCGGCTTCAAGCGCCATCTCAACAAAGCCAGCGGCCGGAAAGATGATGTGCGTGTCCACCTTGTGATCCTTGAGGAAAGCCATGTGGCGGCCATCGAGACGCGTCGTCCATGTCGGCGTGGCACGTGGCTGGCGGGAGTCTAGCAGACCCTTGCCACCGGATCCAAGGCGCGCTTCGCGGAGTTCGCTGCATTCATGCCACCAGCGGGCCCGGTCAAACGGATAGGCCGGCAGCGTGAGGATTTCACACGCCGGAGTCATCGCGGAAAAATCAAGCACCACCCCACCCCGGTGAAGTTCCAGGGCGGCTTCCAGATAGGATTCGTGCTCGCGATCGCGGCGGGCGGAGGCCGTCACCTGGCCCTTGAGGCCGCGGGCGGTTAGACACTCGGTGATCGACATCGAAAGCGCCGGGTGCGAGCTGATTTCCAACCAGACATCGACGCCGAAATCCGCCACCGCATTTATCGCTTTGACGAACTGGACCGACTGGCGGATTCCCCTGCCCCAGTGCGCGGCGACGCAGTCTTTACCGGAGCAGCGCTCGCCGGTCACGGTGCTGAAGAACGGCAGCGTCTCCTCCTGCGGCGAAATATCCGATAGATCCTGGTTCAGGCGATCCGCAGCCGGCTGCATCATCGCGTGGTGATAGGGATGATCCACCTTCACGAAGCGGGCGAAAACATTCTGCGGCTCCAATTCGGCGCGGATCGCTTCAAGCGAGGATTTCACTCCTGCCAGAGTCAGCGAGCGCGGGCCGTTGAACGCCGCGATGCTCACCGTCGTGTCGTGGCGGGCAATCAGCGATTCCGCCTCTTCTTCCGACAGGCTAACCGCCAGCATCGTCCCTTCGCCGCGGGCGCATTCATGCATGAAACGCGCGCGCAGGACGATGACCCGGGCGGCTTCTTCCAACGGCAAAATTCCTGCGACGCAGGCGGCAGCCACTTCGCCGACGCTGTGGCCCACGACGGCGGCCGGCTCGACACCGAGCGATTTCCAAAGTGCCACGAGGGCGAGCTGCATCGCAAAAATAGCAGGTTGGGCGATCTCGGTCTGCTGAATTTTCGAATCCGCTTCCTCGCGATTGAGTTCCTCTAGCAGCGAGAAGCTCGCATACGGACGCATCGCCGCTTCGCAGGCTTCCATCACCTCGCGGAACACCGGCTCGTTGCGCATCAGCTCGCGGCTCATCCCCCACCACTGCGGACCTTGGCCGCTCATGACGAAACCGATCCGCGGCGCGAATTCAGGCCGCGGGGTGAAAGACGCACGGCCCTTGCCCACCGTCGATCCGGCGGCGAACTCGCGCAGCTCTTCGGTTAGCTCGGTGGACGAACTCGCCACGACTGTTAGGCGGTGCGCGTGATGGTTTCGGCGCGCGCCAAGCGTGTAAGTGAGTTTCGGCAGGACCGGAGAAGTTCCATTTCCCAGTTCATGCGACTCGATCCAATCGCCCAGGCGCGCGGCGGTGGCCTTGAGCGCCTCCTCGGAGCGGGCGGAAATCACCACCGGCCACGAGCGGTTCATGGGGAAATTTTCGGCAGCCTTGGGAGTTGCGGCAGGCGGCTCGGCCAGAATCACGTGCGCGTTCGCACCGCCGAAGCCGAACGAGTTTACTCCAGCAATTCGGCGGCCGGTGGATCCGGAGAAATTCTCCAACGTCGTCGGCACACGCAGCTTCAAGCCCGGCATGTCGATGTGCGGGCTCGGGTTTTCGAAATGGAGGCTTGGTGGAATCTGGCCGCGCTTCAGGACAAGCATGCCCTTGATCAGACCGACGACACCGGCCGCGGTTTCCAAGTGACCGAGGTTGGTTTTCACCGAACCGATCGGCAGCGCCTTTTCACGCTCGCCGCAGAGCGCATCTGCTAGAGCGATGGCCTCGATAGGATCACCCACCGCAGTGCCCGTGCCGTGAGCTTCCACGAAATCCACATCCGCCGGAGCGATGCCCGCATCAGCACAGGCGTCTCGCACCAGTTGAGTCTGGGCTTCGGTGCTGGGGAGGGAAATTCCGTTAGTATGGCCGTCCTGATTCAGCGCCGAGCCGAGAATCACACCTTGGATGGGATCGCCGTCGGCGATGGCTTGTGAAAGCGGTTTCAGCAGGACGATTCCCGCGCCTTCGCCGCGGACAAAGCCGTTGGCCTCGGCGGCGAACGCCTTGCACTTGCCGTCCGGCGAGAGCATGCCCGCTTGGGAAAAGCCGATGAAGCCGTCCGGAGTGATGATCACCGTCACGCCGCCTGCCATTGCCATTTTGCAACGGCCGGCTCGCAGCGATTCGCAGGCAAGGTGCACGGCGGTCAGCGCGGACGAACAGGCGGTGTCCATCGACAAGCTTGGACCCGATAGATTGAAGCAGTAGGAAATCCGGTTGGCCGCGATGCTGTGCGCGCTGCCGGTCGGCGAGTGGGCGCTGATGCCCTTGCGGTCCGAGCCACCGCCCTGGATGTTCTGATAGTCGTTGTGGGAAACGCCCATGAACACGCCGATGTCCGTGCCTTTTTCAAAATCCAAGACCTGTCCGGCGTCTTCAATAGCCTCCCACGCGGTCTCCAGCAACAGCCGTTGCTGCGGGTCGATGTAAGGAGCCTCGCGCGGCGAGATTCCGAAGAACTGCGGGTCGAAAAGATCGATCTGGTCAAGAAAGCCACCACGCTTGGCGATGGACTTGCCGGCCAAGCCGGGCTCCGAGTCGTAAAAGCGCTCCACGTTCCATCGGTCAGCAGGGACTTCGGACACGGCATCGCGCCCTTCTTCGAGCAATTTCCAGAACGTTTCGGCGTCATTCACTCCACCGGGAAAGCGGCAGCCGATCCCGATGATGGCAATGTCCTCCCTGCCGGTTTCTTTCTTGGTGTCGTCGGAAATCGCTGAGGGCGAGGAAGTCGGGAGCTGAAGACGGGACATGATCGATGGTCGGATTCTAAGTGGATGGCGAGGCGGCAGGATCGAACCGGTTGAAGCGGATTCGCTTCGTCAGGCAGCTTCCCGGGTAGGATTGCTGACCCGGTCCCATCGGTGCCGTCGTTTTCGGCGGTCGAACTGGTGAAGTCAAAAACTTTCTCGGAAACTCAGGCAGTGCATCCCGCTCGATTCATGCCAAGAATTTTGGAACTTTGGATGACTTGCAGAGTAACTTCCGGCGATTGCCATGAGCTGAAAAACTCCTTGCTTTCACGGCTTTCCGAGGTGGGTGGAATAAATCGAGATAGCGATTGCCAAACCGCCTGCCTGAACTACTTAACATCCGCATGTGTGGTATTGCAGGATTGATGGATTTGGCCGGGAGACGGGCGGCGCCCGAGGGCGTGGTGGAACGGATGTCCCGGGCGTTGATCCACCGAGGACCGGATGAGGAGGGCTTTCTGCGTCGTCCGGGAATTGCACTCGCCTCGCGGCGGCTGAGCATTGTCGGGCTGGAAGACGGCCAGCAGCCGATGTGCAACGAGGACGAAAACGTATTTACAGTTTTCAACGGCGAGCTGTTTGATCATCCCGAGAAACGCGTGGAGCTTGCGGCACGGGGGCATCGGCTGCACACGCATTGCGACACGGAAATCATTCCGCACATGTGGGAGGAATTCCAGGAAGGTATGTTCGAGCGGCTGCGCGGGCAGTTCGCCATCGCCTTGTATGATGAGAAACGGCACCAGCTCACGCTTGGCCGCGACCGCTTCGGGATCAGCCCGCTTTATTGGACGCGGCAGGGCGACTGGCTGCTCTTCGCCTCGGAAATCAAAGGCCTGCTCGCTTCCGGCATGGTGACGCCCAAAGCAGACCTGCTGGGAATCGACCAGATTTTCTCGTTCGCCGCGATGCCGGGACCGGTGACGTGTTTCGAGGGAGTGAAACTGCTGACAAAGGGGCACTACCTGCAGATTTCCCCAACGAACGAAGGCACGTCCGAGGCGGTCATCAGCGACCGCACCTACTGGAAGATGGACTTCCCGAACCAAGGTGACGAAAACCCGGAAACCGACCCGCGCAAGCTCGCTGACGAGTTGGAGGATCTCCTGCTCAAGGCGGTGGACCGGCGGCTGCGGGCCGATGTGCCGGTGGGCGCGTATCTATCAGGCGGACTCGACTCCAGCATGATCGTGGCGATGGCCTGCAAACTCAAAGGCCCGGCCATCAACACCTACACCGTCCGCGTGGACGATCCCGCGCTCGACGAACTCAGCGGGGCGAACCAATCCGCCAAACACATCGGCACCAAGCCGCCCATCGTGCAGGATTTCCGCCCGGACCACGCGCTGGATATGTATCCGCAGCTCATCCAGGCGGCCGAGGCTCCGGTGATCGACACGTCGTGCGCGGCCTTGCTGATGCTGGCCAAACGGGTTCATTCAAACGGCCAGAAGGTCGTTCTAACCGGCGAAGGCGCGGACGAATGGCTGGCGGGCTATCCGTGGTACAAGATCGCGAAAATCATGAATGCCCTCGACAGCATTCCCGGCTTCCCCCTCAGCAGCATCGCTCGGCGCGGATTCCTGCGACTCAACAAGGTTCCCCAATACTCGCGCGACTTTCGGGAGGACCTCGAACGCTCCGTCGGTGGGCCGAACGCATGGATCGACTCCTACGGCGTGCTCGGGCTTTCGAAACTCCGCCTCTACTCCAGCGACATGCTGAAAGTCCGCGAGGGAGCGCGCCCGTGGGCGAGTCTCGGGATCGACCTGGATCGCGCGAAACACTGGGCACCGCTCAATCGCAGCCTGTGGGTCGGCGCGCGGGTGACGCTGGCCGGGCATTTGCTTCAAGCCAAAGGAGACCGCGTGGCGATGCACTCTTCAGTCGAGGCGCGCTATCCGTTTCTCGATGAGGACGTTTTCGATTTCACCGCGAAGCTGCATCCAAGTTGGAAATTGAAGGGCTTCCGCGACAAGCACCTGCTGCGGTTGGTCGCCGAGCGCTGGTTGCCGAAAGAGATCGCGCAACGTAGCAAGGTCATCTTCCGTGCGCCGCTGGACAGCTTTCACATCGATCCGGCTCCAAAGTTCGTCGACGAGTTGTTGAGTGAGGAATCGCTACGGAAGACCGGTTATTTCGATGTCGAGGCGGTGCAGCACTGGCGCAAGGCCTTCCGGCAGTTGCGGGTCGGCTCCGTGCCACGGCTCTCCATGGAAATGGGCCTCGCCGCGGTGGTCGCCACCCAGCTCTGGCATCACACGTTCATCGACGGCACGCTCGCCGACCTGCCGGTGTGGACGCCGTGAAGGCAGGGATCGAGTTGCCTTCGGCCATGCAAATGGCAACTCGGTCCCTGCCTTTTTTCAGACAGCCTCTCAGTCCTGCCAACCATGAGATCCCATTGCGCCCGGCCCCGAAGCCGTGTAGATAACGCCGCGTGTGGCTATCATTTCTCTCAAGCGAAGCGTGGCAAAGCGCGGGAACGGGTGCGGCGTGGATGGTCACGATTTCCCTGCTGTTCGCCGGAGCGGTCGGCTGCGTGCTGCCGATCCTGCCGGGGCATTTGATCATCCTCATCGCGGCCGTCGCCCACCGAATGATGTTGGGCCCGGATTCCGGCCTGCGCTGGTGGAGCTTCGCCATCCTGATCCTGCTGATGGCGATTTCCCAAACCTTCGAAATGCTCAGCGGGGCGGCCGGCTCGAAATGGTTCGGCGGCACCCGCTGGGGGGCGGCCGGGGCGCTGGTCGGCACCCTCGTCGGGTTATTTTTCCTGCCGTTCGGATTGCTGCTGGGGCCGTTGATCGGCGCGTTTGTGGGTGAGATCGCCTTTGCGAAAAAAGACACGCGGCCCGCGGCCATTTCCGGTGTCGGTTCTGTCGTCGGCACGCTCGCGGGAATGGGCTTCAAGATCGTCGTCGGCGTGCTGATGATCGGCTGGTTTTTCCTGGATGTGTTTTTGCTTGGACAATAGTCCGGCGCAGGACAGTTTCCCCCCGCCGCTCCCCGGACGGTCGCAGTTTCCGCGCAAGCGGGAGGTGAGGAAAGTCCGGACACCACAGGGCAACGCGCCTCATGAAAGTGAGGGACGGGCGACGAGAGGAACCCGGACAGACAGTGCAGCAGAAAGATACCGCCGATGGTCCGCAAGGACACAGGCAAGGGTGAAATGGTGGAGTAAGAGCCCACCGCGAATCCGGGCAACCGGACGGCACGGCAAACCTCGCGTGGTGCAAGACAGAACAGGGAAAGGGCTGCCCGCCCGTTCATTCCCGGGTATTAGTCGCACCCTGCGCAAGCAGGGCGCTCCGCCTCGGCGGAGTGAGAGAAATGGCCGTCCAGCCTCGCAAAGGGTGGACAGAATCCGGCTTACAGGGGAGCGGCACTCCCCCGCCCGCGACCCATTCTGCCTCGGAGTTCCGGAATTCCGGCAACTCTTTGCCAAAACACCGCCCATCGGACCACCACTCTTCCAGCAGGTTTCTTTGACAATCAAAGAATCGACTGTTTGGATCACCACGGAACCAACCAGACCACCTCGCCGGAACCACAATACCCACCCGGCGGATAACCGCTGCTAGCCAGAAAATGAGTGACGTCATGACCGCCGTTTGGGGCATAGCCTTCCTGATCACGCTGATTGGTTTTATCCCCTATGGCATTTTGATGATCTACACCGCCGTCAAAAAGCGGTGGAAGCGGTTAGTTCTCCAAGGCGCTATCCCCATGGTGGCATTTCTCCTGCTGACGGGGATTTCTTCGATCGTGAACGCTGGCGCCTACGAACGGTATCTTGAAGGGCTGTACGACACAAAGGTGCATCTTCCCGATCCAATCTTTGAATACGACTCGGAGAGATCCTTCAACGGAGATGGATACTCCATCTCGGTGTATGAGTTGCCGGCCACGATTCGAGCCCGCTTCGAATCCGCTGACGAGAGGTTGATCTCGGAGTTCCCGAGGCATCCGAGCTACCGAGATCACTGGAGCTTCGAACGCTGGCGGCGCTCCCCTTTCGACGAGAAGTTCAACAAGTATCTGGAGTTTGCCTTGAGCAGTTATGATTCCGATCAGGCGGATGGACTTTCAGAGCATTTTCGTTTGATCCGGAAGGCATTGACGGGTGACGGAGCCTACTACGCATTTTTCTATTCCAGTCACGGAGACTATCCGGGAAACATAGACCTGTTCATAGTAGACCTTGAAGGGAATCGCCTCTATTCCATCAACCACAACACCTAGCCCACGGCGAATCAGGCCCCCCGGAATTGGTTAGCTACCGGGATCCCACAGCACCTTGCTTGCCGCTTTGGCTTCGCTCTCCAGCCCAAAGGGTGTTAGAGCCGTTCCAATGATTGATGTCCGGGCAATGAGCGTTGCATGATGCGTTGAATCGACCGCTTTTGCATCAAGGCAGGACGATTCAAGCGACGCGTGAATTCTTACAAGCATTTGACTTTCAGTGCTTTAATGGCGGCAAACAGATCCCGGCACGTCACCTGCGAAAGGGTTGCTGTAACCGCGACACTCACGGCTTGCCATTGCGAGCCGCGATTTTTCCCGTCGCCAATTGGACCAAACCAACAACCCATCAAATCATGAAAAACCGAAACCTGCCCCAACTCGCGCTGCTTATCTCCCTGGCAGCCAGCCCGCTCGTTCTCGCCCAAAAGCCAGCGGACAAAACCACTCCGGAGCGGAAGTCACCAACGGCAGACTCCGCGGTGCCGCCACCTGCCACAGCGCCAGCAGTCGTTGAAGAAAAAGTCCTCGTCGCTCCCGGCGCTCCTGTGGTCAAGCAGGGCTCATTGGCGGATTTCGTCGCGGACAGCGTCACCTTCACCACCTTGAAGGCTGCTCTGAAAGCAGCGGAACTGGACGTGACACTTGGCCAAAAAGGCGTTTTCACCCTTTTCGCACCGACCGATGAAGCATTCGACAAACTGCCCGCCGGCACCCTCGGCAAGCTGATGCTTCCGGAAAACAAGGAAAAGCTGCGCTCGCTGCTGCTCTATCACGTCGTCCCTGGCCAAATGCTCGCGGTGGATCTGAAATCCGGCGAAGTCAAAACCATGAACGGCGAGAAAGCCAAAATAGAGACCGACGACGACAAAGTCGAAATCGGCGATGCCAAGGTCTTCAGCACCGACGTCATGGCCAACAACGGCGTGATGCACTCGATCGGAACGGTCATGATTCCGAAGTCGATGGAAGACTTCTCCCCGTTGGATAAATAATCCACCGGTCGTAAAACCAACCCGGCACCTGCGGTCCGCCGCAGGTGCTTTTTCGTGCCGCCGCCCGGCGGAATTTTCCGGAACAACCGAAGCTTGGCATTTCCGCTTTGGAATCCAATCCTTCCGCCCGCCGTGCTCTATCATTCCACCACCACCCCCTCCCACCAGGTCGATCTCAAGGAAGCCATCCTGCGCTCGCTGCCGCCGGACAATGGTCTCTACATGCCGGACACCCTGCCCGTGCTCGACGAGGCGTTCTGGGAAATCTGGCATGAACTCAGCTTTTCGGAAATCGGCATCGCTGTGGCCGATGCGTTCTTCGGCGAGGATGTCCCGCCGCAGGCGTTGGTCGATATCGTCGAAGGCACCGTCACCTTCGACGCGCCACTCGTCACCCTCGGCCCCGGCGATCACATCCTCGAACTTTTCCACGGCCCCACCCTCGCCTTCAAGGACTTCGGCGCGCGCTTCATGGCCCGCCTGATGGCGTGGCTCACCCGCGGCGACGACCGCGAACTCACTGTGCTCGTTGCCACCTCCGGCGACACCGGCGGCGCGGTCGCCTCCGCCTTCCACAACGTCCCCGGGACCCGAGTGATCATTCTCTATCCGCAGGGCAAGGTCTCCGGGCTTCAGGAAAAACAACTCACCGCCCTCGGCGGCAACATCACCGCGCTGGAGATCCAAGGCTCGTTCGACGATTGCCAGACGCTCGTCAAATCAGCCTTCCTTGACCGCGAGCTCTCGGAGCGCCTCAATCTAACGTCCGCCAACTCCATCAATCTCGCGCGCCTCGTCCCGCAGAGTTTCTACTACATCCACGCCGCCCGCCAGTTGCCCGAAGGTATCAAGCCCACCTTCGTCATTCCGTCCGGAAACTTCGGCAATTTAACCGCGGGGCTGCTCGCCATGCAGCTCGGACTTCCCGTCGATCACTTCGTCGCCGCCACCAACCGCAATGACGTCGTCCCGGAATTCCTCCGCTCGGGCCAATATGCGCCGCGCCCCAGCGTCCCGACCATCTCCAACGCCATGGATGTCGGCGCGCCCTCCAACTTCGTCCGCATGCAGGCGCTCTTCGGCGGCTCGTGGGAAGCCATGCAAACCCGCATCGCCGGGATGACTTTCTCAGACGACCAAACGCGCGCCGCCATCCGCACCGTCAAGGCGCTCTACGATTACGAGATCGACCCGCACGGCGCCGTCGGGTGGCTCGCCGCCCAGAAATGGCGTGCCACGCACCCGGGCAGCGCCACCGTCACCCTCGAAACCGCCCACCCCGCCAAGTTCCTGGACGTGATGGAAGCCGAGCTCGGCCCTGACTGCGTCGAAATTCCCGAGCGCCTCGCTATCCTCGCCGAGCGCGAAAAGGTCGCCACCCTGCTCCCGGCAGACAAGGCAGTCTTCCGGGACTGGCTGCTTCGATAAGGGGATGGGACATTCCTGTCCCATCGCATGGATTCGTCATTTGACAACCTGCCAGCCGAGCGTTTGCTGGCGGACCGCGAAGCAAAACGCCCGCGAACTAACACACCACCATCATGAGCACCGCCAAAGATCTCTCCAAGGAAGCCCCCACCAGCCCGCGCATCCGCACCGGCGGCTACGCCATCCTCGCCCGCATGGCCGACAAGGGCCGCGCCGAAATCGCCGGAACCGTCGGTGATTTCCACTTCGACTGCCCGCTGGACAACTATCTGTTCGGCTTCAAAGGCGTGACTGGTGCCGAGGTGAAAAAGCTTCTCCAAGATGGCAAATCCGACGAGGAAATCGCCGCGTGGCTCGATGCCAATGGCGAGCCGAAGTCCGAGGACGAAAAGAATGCCTGGTCTGATACCAGCGAGGCCGCCCGCCCCTACGATAACCCGGAGATGAAGGATTGGTTCATCGGTGTTTGTGAAGAAGTCAAAATCGACCCTGTCACCAGCACGCTCTTCGACTATCTCGAGACCGACGACAAGATGAGTTTCGCCAAGTGAGACGACGTCGTTAGGAAGGATGGACACTCGTTGGCCCCACGACAAAAATGTCGTGGTTCCTCAAGCCGCCTCCGCAATGACCAACACCTCCGCGAACGGCAGATCCGCTAACATCCCGAACGCGTTGTTCCGCGTGAGCCTCCCCCGGGTCGATGCAGGGCTGGCCATGCCACAAAGAAACCGGGCTAACTGCCGCGGGGTGTTGAGCGCGGCGTGTTTCTCATCGACGAGTTTTCTAACCGAGGCGATCTCATCGTCGGTGACACGGCGCAATTTGGGACGCTGGATGGTTTTCGCGGGGACGCCGCGGCAACGGTCGCAATGGCCGCAGGGCTCCTTAAGAATCTCGCCGAAGTGTTTGGTTAGGTAGCCGGTGAGGCAGCCGCGGTGGGCGGACAGACCGAGGACTTGGCGGAGCCGGGCGAGATCGGCTTGCTCGCGGGACTGGAATTTTTCGACGAGTGCGGCGGTCAGAACCTTGAGATCGCCGGGATCTTTCTTGATTTTGTAACCTTGCCGGACGCCCCAGACGCTGAGGATGATGTCGCCGGCAGATTGGAGGCCGTTGAGGGCTGTGACGATTTTCTCGCGCGGGCAGTTGAATTTCTCTGCGAGCAAAGTCGGCTGGAAATAGAGCCACCAGCGTTTCATTTCGCCGGAATCGAGGATCTGTTTGATGAATTTCCGCTCGGCGGCCGGGCGACCTGCGAGAATCCGCTCTTCCTTGTTCAGCAGCTTGGCGCGGTAGGTGGCGTAGAAGGTGCCGGTGGCCTCGATGATGCCGTCGATTTCCAGATAGGTCATCACGGTGGCGACCACGCCGGGACGGATGTCGCAGATGGTGGAGAGTTCGTAAGGTGAGACGTCGAACACCGGGCCGAGGCGGAGCACGCGGTCGATGAGATTCCCCAACGCGCGCGGCGACGGGGCGTCGGAGTGGATGAAGTTCTCAAGGACGGTGAGATCGTCGCCACAAGCTAGCATCTCGCAGATCGCAGGAAGTCCGTCGCGACCGGCTCGGCCGATCTCCTGGGTGTGGTTTTCGAGACTCTTCGGGAGATTGTAGTGGAATACGGCGCGGATGTTGGATTTGTCGATGCCCATGCCGAAGGCAATGGTGGCGACGATGATGCGGGTGTCGCCGGCCATGAACGAGCTCTGCGCATCGGCACGGAATTCTGCGGGCAGGCCGGCGTGATAGGCGCGGACGGAGAGGCCGTTCCTAGCAAGAAAGGTGGCGACCTCCTCGGCGGTCTCCTGGCGGGTGACGTAAACGACGGCAGGACCATCGACAGCGGTGAGTTTTTCCAACAGTAGCGATTTCCGATCAGCCACATTGCAAGGCGTGACCCGGAGATCGAGGTTCGCGCGGTGGAAGCTCAGCTGCACGTGATCGGCAGCGGCGATCCGGAAAGCCTTGCGAATGTCGCGGGCCACCTTGGGCGTGGCGGTGGCGGTCAGGCAGAGGACCCGCGGGATTTTCAAGCGGCGGAGGATTTTCGCGAGCTTGAGGTAGTCCGGCCGGAAATTGTGACCCCACTCGGAGATGCAGTGGGCTTCATCAATGGCGGCGAGCTGGATGGGCAGACCCTTGAGCCGCTGGCGGAAAGCTTCATTGGCGAAGCGCTCAGGGGCGACGTAGAGGAGCTTCAGGGTGCCGGCATCGAGTCGGGAGTAAACGTCGGCGAGTTGCCCGGCATCGAGCGTGGAATCGAGCCGTGCGGCGGAAATGCCTTTGGCAGTTAGGGCGTCCACCTGATCGCGCATGAGCGCGATGAGCGGTGAAACGACGAGCGTGAGGCCATCGAGCAACAGCGCGGGAAGCTGATAGCACAAAGATTTCCCTCCGCCGGTGGGGAAAACGGCGAGGGCGGAGCGGCCTTCGAGCAGGGCGCGGATCACCGGTTCCTGGCCATCGCGAAAGGCATCGTGGCCGAAGTGGGCGCGGAGGGTGGGTAGCACGGGGCGAGGTTTTCGTTTCCCCGAAGCCGAGGCAAGTGGGAAGCGCCTGCCTTTTCCCGCTCTTGAAGCTTGGCAAGCGTGTGGTGGCAGTCGAAAACAAGGCATGTTCAGCGCCAGCAATCTCACCCCGGAACAAAAAGATTCGCTCAAGCAGTGGGCCTCCGAGGGAGCCACCATGTCCGACCTCCAGCGCCACCTGAAGGACGATTTCGGCCACACCCTCACTTACATGGACACCCGTTTCCTGATTCTCGACCTCGGCATCGAGCTGGTCGAGACGCCCAAACCCGAGGAAAAAAAGGCGGAAAAGCCGGTGCTCATCCCGACCGGCAAGGTCACCACCACCATGGATTCGCTGACCCTGCCCGGCGCGTTGGTCAGCGGCAAAGTCACTTTCAGCGATGGAGAAACGGGCGTTTGGATGCTCGATCAGACCGGCCGCCCTGGCTTGGATCCGGACACCGAGGGCTACCGGCCTACGCCGGAAGACATCAAGGAGTTCCAAGTCCAGCTTCGCGATTTGATCCAGAAAAGCGGGCTTTGAGCGGGGCAGATTGCCGTTGATCGCCCGGGTTACAGACACGAACGTGCGCCCGCGGCGTTGAAACCGTGGAACATGCCCAGCCCGAACTCCCGATCATTCACGGCGCGTAGTCGCAACCGCAGGATTCGTCTTGCCGTGATGCTGGCTATGGCAATGGTCGTCTCCGGTTGCAAGCCACCGACGAAGCAGGTGGAGATGCCCGCCACACCGGTGACCTCGGTCGAGCCCGTGCTCGTTTCACAACTCGCGGATGCCCGGATCGATGCCGCCAAGGCCAAGCTCGATCTAAAGCGGCCGGACGAGGCGCTGGCCTTGCTCGTTTCCGCGCTCAAAGCCGATCCCGCCTCGCAGGAAGCCCGCGACCTCACAGCGAAGATCCTGCGGGAAACCGTATGGAATCTGCCGGAGCTCACGCTGGATCTCCCGTTGCCGATCGCCCAACTCGCCAGCGCCGGACCGTCGGCGTTGTGGGTGAGCCATGGCGGCAGCTCCAACACGACCGTTAGATGGGATCTCGAGACCTTGCAGATCGAGAGCATCCTGTTTCCCGCCGCCGACTGCGAGACCCGGAGCCTGGTGTTTGATCCGGGGCATCGCTCGGTGGTCGTCGAGCGCGGACCGGTGACCTTGCTGTGCGATGCGCGAACGCTGAAGCCGATCCGCGACCTCGGCCCGCTGCCGGATTTTCTAACGCCTTCAGCGGTCATCGTCTTTTCCCCGGATGGCCTCCTGATGGCGCATCCGGGATTTGTGTCGGAAAAGGACCGGTCGCTGGTCTGGCATCTGCGGGACGCGGCCAGCGGGGAACTCATCCGCTCGTCCGGGCCTTTTGCTCTCACAGAACCGCGACCGCTCGCCGCATCGTTGGATCGAACGCAGTTGCGGGTGCTCCATGCCGACGGCAGCCTGCTGGAAATGCCGGTTTCCCCCGTCGAGGAAATCCGCAGGACGCCGTTGCCGGAATCGGTGAACCTTCTGCAGGCACAATTCTCCGCGGACGGAAATTCCGCGCTGGTCCTTCAGGAAGAACGCCCCCACTTGCCGCCGGTGCAGTCCGTCATTGCCTACCGCGACGAGGACGATGGATCGCTGGAAAGCCACTCGCTGGCCAGCCGCTTTCCATGGAGCCGCCAACCTAACATCTGGAGCTGGCTCATGAACGACCCGGAGCGCGCGCCGTTCCTGATCGTGGGAAATACTATCCGAATCCTAACGAGTCCGCACGCGCCCGTGGAACTCGCATCGCCGGCGTCCGCCGTGGCGTTCGACGGAAACACCGTGATCACCGGCGAGGCCGGCGGCAAATTGACGGTCCACCGGTTGCTGCCATTGCCCGTCACTAACAGCGGCGACCTGAAACCGGGCCCTGCCGACCAGGGATTCCTAACCGACCTGCAACTTCTCAGCGGGGCCTTGTCCGGCACGCGCTATGACGAACAAACGCGGACCTTCACCCGGATCCCGACGGAAGCGCGGGTCCTCGAGTTCGACGCTTGCAACTTCGGCACGATCTCCTCTCAATTTCCCGATCTCGACTTCACCCTCCTCAGCGCGGAATTCAAATCCATCCGCCAACGATCAGTGGATCCCAAGGCATTCGAACCTCTCTCTGACCGCTTGGCCCGCGCCTCCGCGAAAGCCAATCCTGACTCATTGGCCATTGAGGAAGCATTCCGGACCAACGATTCCGCCGCCATTCTAACTGCGATCGAATCCGCCGGCGGCAAGGGCCCCGCAGCCGCCACGGCGCTCGCGCTTGCGTTGAAGTCCGAGCGTCCCGAGTGGGTCGCAGCGTGTCTGACTTCCGCGCAGGATCTGCCGCCACTGCTGCGCCACATCGCGCAGTCCCGCATCGCCTGGCTCGAGGGTCGCAAGGCGGACGCCCTCGCAAGCTGGCCGGAAATTTTCCCCGATCTGGCGGAAGTTCGCCTCCGCGAGGACTGGGATGGCTGGGAGCAGGCGGATTTCAAACCCGCGCTCGAAGACCTCCGCCAATGCGTCCGGGGCGAGCTCGACGCGATCCAGGTCCCCGAAAGCTCGACCCCGGAACAGCGGAAAGCCGTCGCCGCGCGCCTCGCCGATCCCGCCACCGTCGTCGCCGTGGGCAAACGGCGGTTCGCCGAAGCCTGCCTGCAGGCGGCGCTCGCGTTCGCCACCCACAAAGAGGAGGCGGAAGCGACTTTCCAGCTCGCCAATCTCGCCCGCGACCTGGGCGTGGCCCCCGAGCCATGCCTGCGGGCCGAAGCCCTCGCTCTAACGGCCCTGGGCGATTACGAGAACGCCCATCCCCGCTGGATCCAGCTCATCACCGAACATCCGGTCGCGACCACCCTGCCGGGTGATTATGCCGAGGCCGCTTACACCGCGTTTGAGAACTCCGATCCGCAGCAGGCGATGGAAATTCTAACCACCGGCATGCACCGGTTCCCGCAGGACGGGAACTTCGCGCTGCGCGCCGGTTGGGTCGCCCTGCTAACAGGCAACTCGGAGCGCGCCTACCGCTTCCTGCGCGAGGGCCAGCGAATCGGTTACCCCCCGGAGAAACTCGAGAACGCCACCGCCCTGCTCACTATCGCCGCCGCCCAAACCGGCGCTTTCGATGACGCCGCGGTGTATTTCCAGGACTTGCTCCGGATCGATCCCGCATGGGCTGATCCCTCGACGCTCGACACCCTCGAATGGCCCGAAGATTTGAAATTCACCCTTGGTCAGTTCACGGGTCCGACCATCATCATGCCAGGTCCCTGACCTGCACCTGGGCCCACCAATCCTTGAAGGTGTTGATGAAGACATGGTGATCCGGATCTACCTGATAAGCGTCGTGGTCCCCGATGTTTTTGAACTGCATCGTCAGCGCGTAGTCCCATGACTGGTCGATCACCGGCCGGACCACCACCTTTGCCGGGACCGCCCAGCGGCCACCGGCCACCAGCTTGATTTCGAACAGGGCCGCGAGCCCTTGCTCGAAGATCGCGCGGTCCAGGTCATTTTGATATTCTTCCTTCAGCCAGAAATAAACGTGATGGTCCATGCCGTAAGGGCATAGGGTCCGAAGCCGCCGACGTCAAGCCCGGATCCCACCGAAAATTCACGCCATGACGCGCACCCTTCTGCTGTCGCTCGCCCTAACCGCTTCGCTCGTCGCCCAAGAGACAGCCAGGCAAACCAGCGTGGCCCGGCTGTGGCTGAAAGTCCCTGCCGGACAAGCCCCGTTGCGTGACATCCAGGTTTCAAGCGGCAACGCCACGCCCGCCCCGTGGGAAAAAGATCCCGCCGTCCGAGAGCGCCACACCGATGTGATTTTCCCCGTCCGCTGGTGGGATTGGCGCGAGCTCACCCTCAGCTTCACCCCGGCCGAGGACGGTAGCGTGGATCTGGTTCTTAACGGTCCGTGGGAAGAGGAAAAGCCGGGCACCATGTTCCGCAAGGAAGTGCTCTGGGACAATCTTTCCGCGACCGGAACGAAGCTGGATAATGGCAGCTTCGAGTCTCAAACGAACGGCAAGCCGGAAGCCTGGAAGCCCGTGTTCCGCGACTACCTGACTGCCGATGCCTGGCCTCTCGCCGGGGCCGAGCCGCTCCACGGGAAATTTCTAGCAGCCACTTGGCAGAACCGCCCGCTCTCCCAGACGCTGGAGCTGAAGGCCGGTGAAAAGGTCACCCTCAAGCTCCACGCCAAGGCCGCCACGCTGCCCGGTTTCGTCGCGCCCAAGCGGCTCGGCCAGGACACTCCCGCCCATCGCGCGCTGGCTAAAATCAAGCGTGGCATGAACCTTGGCAACTGCTGGGATGCACCCCCGCCATACTCGTGGGGCGTCCGCTACACGCCTGAGGACATCGACCGCATTGCCGCGGAAGGCTTCGACCACATCCGCGTGCCGGTGGCCTGGACACATCATCTGAAGGCTGGCACGAGCGGTCTCGAAATCGATCCCGCGCTTCTAGCAGACCTTGAGCCGGTGCTCCGCCGCGCGCTTGAAAAGGGCCTGCACGTCCTGCTGGACTGGCACCACTTCGACGACCTAACCGATGATCCGCAGGGGAACCGGGCTCGCTTCGTAGCCTCGTGGGAAACCATCGCACGTCATTTCAAATCATGGCCGCCAGAACTGTTTCTCGAACTCCTCAACGAACCGCGCGACGCCCTCACCACCGAGGTTTCCAATCCCATCCACTCGGATGCCATCGCCGCCATCCACCGGATCGATCCGGAGCGCATCCTCTTCGTCAGCCCCGGCAACTGGGGCGACATCCGCGAGCTCGACAAGCTCCGCCTGCCGGACGGCGATGACCGGATCGTCGTCACCGTCCACTGTTACGAACCGTTTTATTTCACCCACCAGACCGCCCACTGGGTGAAGCTCCGCGCACTGCGCGGATTGACCTATTCGGGCCCGCCGGCGACGCCATTCACCATCCCCGACTCTCTCATGGAAAACGTCGGACTCCGCGCCTTCGTCGAGGGCTACAACACCCTGCCCGTCGACCGGAACCCGTCCTCCTCAATCATTGTTAGAGATTTGTTCGATCTCGCCCGCGAGTGGTCCGTGAATTTCGGCAGGCCCGTGCATCTGGGGGAATTCGGCAGCCATAAGAACATCGACCAGGCCAGCCGCTCGCGCTACTCCCGGGATGTCAGGGTGCTGGCGGAGGCGCGCGGCATCCCGTGGGCGCTGTGGGATTGGAAGGCTACCTTCGGTTACTGGGATACGAAAAACAACCGGCCCCTGTTCCGGGAAGGACTGTTCGATTGATGAAACGGACCGCGAAAATTTAGTTCGCATGCTTTCCAATTCGACCCGGGCGGAATAAATTCCGCGGTCCATGAAGATCCTCATCACCGCCTTCGGCCCGTTTGCCGGTCGTTCTGAAAACGCCTCGTCGCTCGCCCTAACCGAGCTGAAACGGGTCTTTCCGGAAATCCGCACCCGCGTCCTGCCGGTGGACTCGGTGATCGCGCCCGCGCGGCTCAAGCAAGCGCTGCGTTTGATCCGCCCGGACGCGTTGATCCTGCTAGGCGAAGCGGCCGGCAGCAAAACCATCCGGCTGGAAACGACCGCGTGGAACGAACTGGATTTCAAGATTCTCGACATCGCCGGCCGCCAGCCCGCGCCCCGCGCGATTTTCCCGGGTTCGCCTCCCATCCACCGCTCGACACTGCCGCTGAAACAAATCCGCCGCCGCTTGGAAAGCCACGGTCATGAGGTCGCTCTATCAAAAAACCCGGGCCGCTATCTGTGCAACCAGGTGTTCTATCAGGCACTCGAATTCATCGGCAGCCACGGCATGGTTTGTCCGGCGGGCTTCATTCACCTTCCGCTCGCCGGCGATTGCCCGACCGAGCGGATCGTCGAAGCCTTGGGCCACGTGCTCCACACGCTCACTCCTCCGGCATCCCCTGGCGGACCTCGGGTTTGAACTCAAGTGGCGGTGCCTGGCTATGGTCCATCTTTTGGATGGAGCCGCGATCATCCTGCACAGGCACGACTTTGATATCCACTTCGACCGGCACCGCGCGCAGGCCCTGGATGATCTCCCGCAGCTGGGCCACGGTCGTTTCCGATAGAGTCTGCGGCTTGGCGTGCTCGCGGCCGGTGTCCGCGATGATCGACTTGATGGCATCCAGACCGTCTTGGAATCCGGAGAGCTGCGCGACCACGCGACCGACCGGATCCTCATCGCCGGAGCCACCTAGCAGCCGCCGCTTCATGAACTCCTTCTTGATGTCCGCCCAGCGCGATTTCTCCTTCTCGTCGGCAATGCCTTCGAATTCCTTGAACTTGAGCAAATTCGCCTCGGCACCCTGGGTGAGCGTCTGCGATTCGTTCTGATAGTGGTCGAGGATCAGCCCGCGGATTTCCTCGCGGGTCATCAGCGGCAACACTTTCACGGCGATGCGGCTCATGTTCCGATAGGAGCCTTGCAGCCTGAACGGCGGCTCGGTCCGATAGGCGTCCTCCTGCGCCGCGCTGCGGATGTATTCCTGGTTCACCCGCAGGATCGTGTCGCGAACTTCGAACAGGTGACGGACGACAGCGACCATTTCATCGATCTCCGCCGAGGCATGATTGCCCACGAAATCCACTCCCTCGTGGCTTCCCGTTTCGGCGATGCGCATCACCGCGTAAACATCTTCCTGATGCTTGCTCGCCAGCCGCGAGAGCACGGGATTCGCGGTTAGACAGTTTTCAATGTAGCTCGCCTTGAACGCATCGAGATGGCCGCCGAGGATTTCGCCGAGGTTGTAGGTGTCGGCGCGGTTCGCCAGCATGTCGGGGATTTTGAATTTCGTGCCGCCCTCGGTGTAGGGGTTACCCGCCATGACCACGGCGACCTTTTTCCCCCGCAGGTCATAGGTCCGCGCCTTTCCGCGCCAGACGCCTTCCATTTTCCGCTGGGCGTCGCACAGGCTGATGAAGCGCTGGAGGAACTCCGCATTCGTGTGCTGGATGTCGTCCACGTAGATCATCACGTTGTCGCCCATTTCCAGCGCGAGATTCAGTTTGTCCACCTCCTCGCGGGCTGATAGATTCGGCGCTTCGGTGGGATCCAGAGAAACCACGCCGTGCCCGAGCGCGGGCCCGTTGATCTTCATGAACGTCAGGCCGAGGCGGTTGGCCACGTATTCCATGATCGTGGTCTTGCCATAACCGGGAGGTGAAACGAGCAGCAACAACCCCGAGCGGTCGGTGCGCGTGTCACTGCCGACCGTACCGATCTGCTTCGCCAAATTCTCGCCGATGATCGGCAGATAGACATCGTTGATCAACCGGTTGCGGACGAACGCGCTCATGACCTTGGCCTTGAACTCGTCCAACCGGATCGCGGCGCGGCGGCTCTCGACCAAGCGCTGTTTGAGCCGCGCGCTGGCCTCGAACGCCGGCACGTCGTGGCGGGCGAAGCGCGAGAGGCGGTTGCGGATCGCCTGATAGTCGGTTTCGTAAATGCCGCCGTCGGCGATGACGGAATGTTGGCCGCGCAAGCCTTCGACACGGATGGAGCTGGACGTTTCAATCACCCCTAACTGTTCGATGCCGCCACGCAGCCAGTGGGCGGTCGCTTCCGCGAGCCAGGCAAGCACCGGTGTGCGATGCGGAATGGCGAGCACCGGATCTGCTGCACGCAAATGACCGCTCATCCAATCGAAAATGACGAGGAACCGTTGTTCCGGGTCATTTGCCAGCGGCTCGATCGACTTCGCGAACTCCCCGGTGGCACCGCGTGTGCTCAACGCCAGTTTGAAATCGGCCGTCCATGCGGCCGCCTCGGCGGAGGCTGATATCGGCCCGCCGGCTGCGAGTTGTTCGAAGAGATAAGCCGCGGCGTCACCGGCCATGGCTTCGGGTTTCGAGTCGCTCATCGCGACCAGCAGCGCCGCGGCGTGGGAGCGCTGGACAAACTCCAACAGCGCCCGCTCCAGCGCGGACCGCAGCGGATGAATCTCCGTGGACGGCGCGCTGAAATAGCGCCGCATCGAGCCGTGGGCTGAAACTAACGGAGCCATGCCCGCCCCCTCGACGGTGTTCCGATAGGTTTCCCAAAACAACAATGCCAGCGACCGCACACGCGGCCCGGCGCGCAGCAAGCCAAGCGCGCGGTGCACCGGCAGGACCGCGCTGAGAATCCGCAGCGCGTCCTCGTCGTGCACGCCCTTGGTATAGCCCTCGGCATAGCGCGGAGCCATGAATTCGTGGACATCCGCCAGTGTCGGCTCGCTTTGGATCACCCCTTGCTCCAGCATCTGCCAGGCGAGCCACTCCGCCCGATAGACGCGGCTGTTCTCACTGATCACCTGCTGGTCCCACACATCGCGGGTGGCAAGGAACTCCTCGTTCTCGACCGGCTCGAAAAACGCCGTGCCTGATAGATGGAAGCACGGCGTGCCTTCGTGGGAGACGATGGATAGTTCCAGCTCCTGGGTATTGACCGAGAAACTGTGGCGGCCGAATTTCAGGGAATTCCCGCCGTCGGAGAATAGCTCCTTGCGGTCCTTGAGCTGGCGGACGGCGTCATCCTGCAAGGTTTTGAGCCGCGTCTGGAGATCGTCCGACTTGACCGTGTCGCCGATGTCCCGGAGTTCGCGAATGATGTCGCGGAGTTTCGAGACCATCAGATCCCCGGCGAAATAACCGTTGATCGCGTTGATGTCATCGAGCGAGGCGGCGCGGTGGCCGAGTCCTGCCAGTATCCGTTCCGCGGATTTGAGCAGATTTCCCGCGCGACGGTTCCGCTGCTCGACGAGCGCCTGCTTGCGGCCTTCGAAGGCTTCGTAGATCTCCTCGCGCTTGCGGGAAAGTTCCTCGATGTATTCATCAAATTCGGCGAACCGGCCTTCGAGTTCCTCCACCTGCACCATCACCTTTGTCAGGTATTCGCCACACTTGTCGGGGGTGTCGCAGAGGTCTAGGAAGTTGACTACCGCCTGCCCTAGCAGCTTGATCTGCGCACTGAACTGCGCGACGCCCTCGACACGGGCAAGCTCGCGGCGTTTTGATTTCAACTCCGCCCGGATGCCGTTGAGCGTGGCGTAGAGCGCGGAAATGCTCTCGATGATCGCGGTTGTCTGGGTCGCGTCGTCGATCCGGAGATTGCTGACGATGTCGATGAGCAGCTCAAGCTCGGCACCGGCCTGATCGAGTCCCTTCGCGGTGGCGTCGGCCTCGGCGGTCTTTGAAATGTCAGCAAGCGAGGCCCGCTGCGATTCGATGGCCTTGCGGTAAGGATCGAGCGCGCCCTCGCGCAGCAGGAACTCCACCGTCCGAGCGGAAACCTCGTCCGCTGCCGTGGCCACCCGCTGGTCCAGTTCGTCTATCAGAACGCTGTCGGCATATCTCAACTCGCGCAACCCGATGATTTCACCCCGGCGCAGGCGGAGGTCCGCCAGATGCTGGACAAACCCGCGGATGTCGTCGGGCGCGCCGAGACGCACGGCCTTGAGCAGCGCCTCGGTGGCGGTCCGCACCTCCTCGGTGCGCGCGGCCGTCGCCTGGCGCAACTTCACAACCTTGTCGAACTCATCGATCGCGGCATTCGCGGCGGCATGAATCGCTTCCAGCGGCTCGGCCAACTGGCAGGCGGCCTTTTCCTTGAGCCAGAAATAAGCGTCGAGCACCTCGCGGCTGCGGCGCACGAGTTCCAGATAGACGTCCGCGTAGGTGTCGCCCTTGCCTAACAATATCAGGATCTCGCGCACCTCCGCCATCCCGCGGACGAGCGCGGAGTTGCCGATCTTGAACAACAGCGACTCGCGCTTCTCAGTCGGCACCGCGGTGGTGGAGTCGGCGACGAAAGGCGTGCGCCAAACCTGCAGCGCGTGGTGCTTCTGCGGTTGCTCCGGAGCTTGGAACAACACCATGCGCCCGTCCGGATCGACCGCAAAGCCGTTGCACACGACCGGCGTCTCGACGCTCTGCGCGATGACATTGTAGGAGAAAAGAACGTAGTGGCCGGTGGTTCGCTGATAGAAAACAAACAACGTGTCCTCGCCGTTCCCCGCCGCGATCCGCCGCTCGAAGCGCAGGCCGGACTGGCCGGTCTCATAGGTTTTCACCGCGCCGGTGGCTAGCATGTAGCCGTTGGCAAACAGGATCCCCTGGTCGCCGGGCAGCAACACGCAGGACTGGCCGATCCCATCGAGACGGTGGACCTCGCCGGTCTTCTCATTGTAAACCAAGTGCCGGTGCGCCGTCTCCCGGTACGGCAGGATCCGCAGGATGATCAGCGACCCGAGTATGGCATAAAGGATCTCCGCGTCATCCAGGGTCTGGTCGGGATCCTCGACCGGCTCCGAGTAAATGCCCTGCCCGCTCGCGGTGTTGTCCTCGATCTTGATCGTCAGGTCGCCGCCGATGGTTTCCACGAACACCCGGTCATCCACCGAAATATGCGGATGCTCGCCCGCCCGGTGCATGTCGCGGTGGGCGCGCTTCCATTGGAACTCGACCTGCTCCGGATAGCGGCACTCGTGCTCGGAGCGATTGCCCAGGTATTCAAGCGTGCCGTCGCCTTTGACGAGCCACTTGAAGGTCTTGAAATCATCGTCCGATTTCCCGATCCGCATCTTCATGTGGAGGTGCGGGCCGAGCAGCATGAACTTCACGAAGACCGTGTTCCGATAGTAACGGAACAACGACTGGAAATCCTCGTTGAATGCCGGGTTCCCCAGCACCTCCTCCAAGGCCAACGGATGGAAATTCCGTTGTTCGTCCAGGCGGTATACCGCGAAAACGTCGGTTAGGTCGGTGGTCTGCTTGAGCCCGAACTGGATGTTGTATCCTAGCAGATAGCGTTCGTCGCCCAGCGCCACCAGGTCGCGCGGCACGCAGTTGTGCGGGGTGGCGACATGACCGGTGGCCAGCAGCTCCGTCGGGATCGAGCCGAACACCTCGTGCCGCGCGGCGTTTAGCGCATCCACCCGTTCGCGCAGCGTGGCGGCGTGCTGGTCCAGCCGGCCACGGATGACCTCGTAGGTTCCGCCTTCAAGCTGTTGGGGTGAGTCGCTCATGCGGAATGGTGAATGAAGAGGTGAACCACGGAATACACGGAACACACGGAAGGAAGAGTAATACTCAAAAAATGAATCTTTCGTGTTGGGCTTTTGGATAGTGCCCGAAATTGACCAGCAGGCCTACCCGGGTTCCCGTGGCCCGGAGATAGTTCATGAGCTGGGCTCGATGACTGTCGTCGATAGTCTTTGCGGATTTGATCTCAAGGATGACATTGCCATAGCAGAAAAAGTCAGGCTCATACCGCTTTCTGAGTTTTCGGCCCTTGTATTCCAACTCCAGCGGTGGTTTGACGATGAAGGGCAGTCCGCGGATTTCAAATTCAATCTCCAGACATTCCTGGTAGACATCCTCCAGAAATCCGCAGCCCTTTTCGCGATACACCTCGAAACAGGCGCCAAGAATCTCATGAGTCTCCGCTTCAAAAATCAGTGCCATCTTTCTTCCTTTCCGTGTGTTCCGTATATTCCGTGGTTCCCCCCTCTTATTTGAGCAAAGAAGCCGCCTTCACGTCGGACAGACCGAAGCGCTCCGCCGCGCCCAGCATCCCGATCAGCCGCTGGCGCTTCTCGCCATCCGCGGAGCCGACTAGTTTTCCTAACAAGGCGGAGACACTGAGGTTTTTGAGATCCTCCGTGTCGATTCCGAAGTCCTGGATCCAGGTGCCGACCTGGGCTTTGAAATACTCGGGATCGCCGTTGAAGAAGGTGTCTTTCACATCGCCGAGCACCTGGCTGTTGCCGATCGTGCGGTCCACGACCTTGCCGGTGGTGATGGCGCGGGTGATGCGGTCGAAGAACTCGGTCTCACCGCCGACGATGTCGATCTTCGAATGCTTGAGCGCCTCGCCGATGACGATGGCCTGCTGCTCTGCGATCTGGCGTTGGACGTCGATCTGGGCAAGCTCGATGGTCTTGTCTTTTTCGAGTTCCAGCTTGAACTCCTCGTGATCCTGACCGGCTTCTTCGAAGAGTTTCATCGCGTCCGCCTTCACGCGGATGGACTCCGCGTCGGCGACTCCCTTGGCACGGATCACCTCGGCCTCGCCCATTCCAACGGCGGCGGAGTCCTTGGTGATGGCTTCGGCAAGAAGGATTTTCCCGGCAGCCTCCTTCTCGGACGCCGCCTGATAGGCCTCGGCCATGATGAGCTTTTCCTCGGCTCCCAGCTTGGCCGCCTGGCGTGACGCCTCGGCATGGGTGGTGACGGTGTAGGCATCCTCGTCCGCCTTGAACTGGGCGGCCTGCTTGTGCGCCTCGGCCTCCTTGATCTGTTGGATCAGGTTTTCCTGGGCAAAGGCTTCCGCATTGGTGATGGAAACCTTCTTGGCGCGCTCGGCGGTGGCAAAGGCTTCGGTGTCCTTCATCCGTTGTTGTTCCTCAACCACAAGGTTCTCCACCATGACGCGTTCGCGGATCACTTCCTGGATCTCCTTGCGCTGCTGCTCGACGGCCTTTTCCGACTCGATCTGCTTGAGTTGCGTCACCCGCTCGCGTTCGATCTGTTCGATCATCCGCTCGCGCTCGACTCGCTCCAACTCCACGCCGTCGGTGCGTTCCTTGTTGCGCTGGGCGACGAGCACCTGGCGTTGTTTGTTCTCATCGGCGATGGCAATTTCCTCGTCGGCGGCGATGCGGGCGATGTTCGATTTGCGGCGCTCTTCCTCAGCGACCTTGGCGGTCTCCGCCTCCTCGCGGGAACGGACCGTTTCGACCTCGCGCTGCTGGCGGGCCTCGGTTTCCTTCAACTGCCGCTCCAGTTCGAGGATCGCCTCGCGGGCCTCCACGTCCTGCTGCTTGATGATCTTCTCCTTGTCACGCTGAATTTTGTTAGAAAGCTTCGCTTGTTCGGCGGTGAGCTCGGTGATCTTCTTGATGCCCTCGGCGTCAAGGATGTTGTCGGGATCGAGCATTTCGATCGGCGTCTGTTCGAGATAGTCGATGGCGGCGTCCTCGAGAACGTAGCCGTTGAGATCGGTGCCGATGACCTTGAGAATCGCCTCGCGGAACTTGTCGCGGTCCTCGTAGAGCTGGATGAACATGAAACGCTTGCCGACGGTCTTGAGCGCTTCCGAGAACTTCGCATCAAACAGATTGCGGATCTCCGGTTCGCTGGAGGCGCGCGCGCAGCCGATGGAGTCCGCCACCTTGATGATGTCTGCCTCGACGTTGTTGATGCGGACGAAGAACACCACCTTGATGTCCGCGCGCATGTTATCCAAACAGATCAAACCATTCTTCCCCGTGCGGTCGATTTCGATCCGTTTCACGGAGATATCGATCAGCTCCGCGCGATGGACGATGGGAAGGACGAATCCACCGTTCAGCATGACCTTCGCCTTGCTGCCACCGGTTCTAACCAGTGCGCGGCCCTTTTCGACCCTCCGGTAACAAGTGAGCAGCAGATAAATGAACGCCACCCCGAGGAGGCCGAAAAAAAGCACGCTGACGATGCCGAGACCGGTGAAGATCTGGGCGAGCGGCTGGAGATCCCCGATGGGCGGGAAGGATGCTGGCAGGTTTGTGGTCATGATGTTAGCGGGTGATGGTGTCAGTCAATGGGCGGGGTGGGGGGCAGCGCCCGGACCAGATAGATTCCGGATGCTTCGTCGAGGGAAATGATGGCGACGGCAGTGCCGCGGGAGACCGGCTCGGAGTCGGCGCCTAGCCGGGCATTCAAAAGCGCCGGAGCTCCGTCGGGACGCTGGACCTCGACCTGCCCGTAGCTCGAATCGAGCTGGATCGAGCGGACGACTCCAACCTCGCCAATCACCGGCGGGGCGTTCTCGGCCTCTTTGAGCTTGCGCATGAACGGGACCAACGGCTGGGTGACCGCCTTGGTGGCAATAACGCCAAGCACGAAGGCAGCCAGGAAAAATCCGACCGCGATCAGGATACTGCCGCCGGGATTGAAAAAATAATTCAGCAGGATCGAAGCGATCCACATCATCAGGACGAGAACTGACAGAACGATGGTCAGCGGGACAAATCCGACATTGACCGCCCGCAGCATGGCGGCAGGGACATCCCCCAGATCGCTGGTGGATACGTCCGTATCCAGATCCACGTCCGTGCCGAGCGCCCCGAGGAGAGTCAGAATCCAGAACACGACCACCAATCCTAGCAGAATGGTGAGCGGCAGATTGTAAGGCTGTATCGCCTGTTCCCATAGTTCCTTCACGGTCCGGACGATGGGTGCTTTGGCGTTAGGATGGCAAGAGAATCCGGGCTGGAAAACGGCGGGTTGTTTGTAGCAGGTGGACCATCCCCGCAGCCCCGGCAAATTTCGTTTGCCCCTCCTCCGTCATCCCCTAAGCTTCCCGGCAAGTCCATGATCCGTCCGCTTTTCTCACTTCTCCTGCTGGTGCTGGCCGTCCCGACGCTCTTCGCCCAGACCGCGTCGCTGCCATCCGATGTTTACAAGTCCGTGCTGCGCATCGAGGTCGCCACGCAGGTGCCCGACTATCAGACACCGTGGAATTCCGGCCGTTTCAGCGGTGGCATCGGCACCGGTTTCCTGATCGGAAAAAACAAGATTCTCACCAACGCCCACGTCGTTTCCAACGGTCGCCGGATCCTGGTCACCGTTTATGGCAGCCCGAAAAAGTATCCAGCCAAGATCGAGTTCATCGCCCACGATTGCGATCTCGCCCTGCTCTCCGTCGAGGACTTCAAGGACTTCGAGTCGTTTCCCGCATTCGAGTTCGGCAATGTCCCGAGCCTCGAATCCCAGGTCCGGGTGATCGGTTATCCTGTCGGTGGCGAGCGTCTATCAGTTACCCGCGGCGTGGTTTCCCGCATTGACTTCCAACCCTACTCTCACTCCCGCGCCGACTCGCACCTGGTGGTCCAGATCGATGCCGCCATCAACCCCGGCAACTCCGGCGGCCCCTGTGTCCAGGACGGCAAGGTCGTGGGTGTCGCCTTCCAAGGCCTCCGCCAGGCGGACAACACCGGCTACATCATTCCCACACCGGTGATCCGGCGCTTCCTCAAGGACGTCGAAGATGGCCAATACGACAATTATGCGGACCTCGGCATCAGCGATTTCCCGCTCCACAATCCCGCGATGCGCAAGGCACTCGGCCTGCCTAACGACGGCAATGGCGTGCTTGTCAGCAATGTGGTTCCCTCCAGTTCCAGCGACGGCATCCTCAAGTCCGGTGACATCCTCATGTCGCTCGATGGCAAGCCCGTGGACAGTGCCGGCATGATTACCATGGATGGCGAGGACGTGAATCTCAACGAAATCATCGAACGCAAATTCGCCGGTGACAAGGTGGCCGTGCGTTTCCTCCGTGAGGGCGCGATCAACGACGTGGACATCACCCTCAAGCCGCTCAACTGGTCGCGGATGTATGCCGTCCAGTATGAAAAGAAGCCGCGCTACCTCGTCTTCGCCGGACTCGTTTTCCAACCGTTGGACACCAACCTGTTTGCCGCCTCCAAGTTCGACGACGTCACCTTGCGCCGCCTCTACACCGACTACGTGCCGAAAGGGCTGTTTGAAAAGCACCGGGACATCGTCGTCCTGACACGCGTGGAGAGCGACCCCGTGACCAGCCAGCTTGCCGATTTCGCCGGCTTCGCGGTGGACAAGATCAACGGCGTTGAGGTCCGCGACCTTGCCCACGCCCACGTGCTGCTCTATCCGAAGGAGGCACCCGAGTTTTTCGTCATCGAACTCTTCGATGCAGGGCGCCCGGTCATCATTCCATCCGCCAGGGTCGCCGATGCCAACAAGCGGATGCAGGACAATGGCATCACCCGCCTGGAAAACCTCGCGGACTGACATGCCCCGCACCGGCATCGCCCTCGGCTCCAATCTTGGAGACCGCCGCGCCAACCTGCAGGCCGCCCGCGACTGCCTCCGGAAAATTGCGACACCCGGCGAACCCTTCCTGCTAGCCCCGACCTATCAAACCGAGCCGCTGCTGTGCCCGCCCGGCTCGCCGTATTTCCATAACTCGGTTGTCGAGATCGACTTCGCGGGCAATGTGTTCGAACTGCTGGAACTGACGCAGTCCATCGAAAGACAGTTGGGCCGCACCGCCGCCCCCGAACGCAACGCCCCGCGGATCATCGATGTCGATTTGCTCTATTTCGGCGATGAAATCATCGACACCGAAGCGCTCGTGCTCCCGCATCCCCGCATCGGCGAAAGACGCTTCGTCCTCCAGCCGCTGGCGGAAATCCGGCCCGGGCTGGTTCTGCCCGGCCACACCGAAAGCATCGCCGCGCTGTTGGCCGGCGTGTTATCGGGCGAGCCGCCGCTGATCGAGGTGGCCAGGTGAGATCGATCTTTTGATCGCCCGTGGATTCAAGCAGGTCCGGAACCCCGCAACCTTTCCCGTTTCATTCGGTTCCTCTCCTTCACCATGAAACTTCCCGCAATTTTCTCCCTCCTTCTCGCCCCATCACTCCTCGCCGACTGGCCGAATTTTCGCGGTCCCAATGGCGACAACTCCGTCCCCGACGCCCGCACCGTCCGCTCGTTCCCCGAGTCCGGCCCCAAGAAATTGTGGTCCCGCGACATGAGCGAAGGCTACGGCGGTGCCGCCATTTCCGGCGACGAAGTCTTCCTCGTGGACCGCGTGAATCAGGAAAAGGACGTCCTCCTCTGCCTCGGGCTCGATGACGGAAAAGTCCGGTGGCAATGGGAGCACAAGGTTCCCGGCCGTATTTCCCATCCCGGGTCCCGCGGAGTCCCGACCGTCGCCGCAGACGTCGTCTATGCCACCAGCGGCTTCGGTCATGTTTATTGCATCGACCGGAAAACCCACCAACCCCGCTGGATCGTCGATGCCATCAAGACTTTCAACGTCCAGCCGCCGCGATTCGGTTATTCCATCCATCCGGTCATCATCGGCGACCGCTGCATCATCGCGCCCACCGGTGATGAGGTGGGGCTCGCCGCGCTCGATACCAAGAACGGCGAAGTCGTCTGGAAATCGAAACCCGTCGGCGAAAGCCATTCGTCGCCCATCCTCGTCAAGCTGCTAGGCCGCGAAATGCTCGTCATGCCCGGCTCGCGCGACGGCAAGCTGTTGCTCACAGGCTTCGATCCCAAGGACGGCAGTCAGATTTTCCAATTTTCCGAACCTCTCACCCGTGGCCGCCACAACTCGATCCCCAATCTAACCGTCATCGGCGGTGACAAGGCTTTCCTGACCGGCGGCTACGGCCAAGGCACCCAGGTCCTCAAATTCGCGAAGACCGGCGATGCCATCGAAGTCACCAAGCTCAACTCCATCACCCCCGGAGCCACCATTCACCCCGTCCTGCGGATCGGCGATCAAGCCTACCTCAGCTCCGGCCAAGCCGGCGGTGGCGGCCGGCGAGGCCGCAATGCTCCTGAAGACACTTCTGCCCCTGCCGCGCCTGCCCTTCCGGGGGGCCTCGTCTGCATGGATCTCGACGGGAAAATCCTCTGGAACTCCGGCACCCGGCCCGATCTCAGCGAAGGCAGCATCATTTCTGCCGGAGGGATCATCATCAGCCAGGACGGCGCGGACGGAACGCTCCGCCTGATCGAGCCCGGCCCGGCCTACAAGGAGCTCGCCAGTGCCAAGGTTTTCAGCAAGCCCCCGGGCCGCGAATTGTGGGCACCGCTCGCGCTGTCCAAGGGCCGCCTCGTCATGCGCAGCCAGGTGGAACTCGTCTGCGTGGATCTGTCGCTGCCGTGATCAATTCTTCAGAAATGCTTTTTTGCGCCGATGTTACCGTTCCAGCAGGATCTCATCGCCTAACGCCACCAGATCCACACTGCCCTTGAGCGTCTGATCGATGAACGGCGTGTTCTGCGATTTCGACTTCATGAACTCCTTGGTGAAGGTTGTTTCACCTTCCGTGTCGAAGAGAATGAGGTCGGCGGGCTGGCCGACTTCGATGGCAGCGGCAGGCAGGCCCATCAGGCGGCGGGGCTCGGCGCTGTAGCGTTTCACGATGAGATCCCAACCGAATTTGCCGGTGGCGACGAAGTGGTGATAGAGTGACACCAGCGCGGTATCCATGCCCGTGATGCCGTTGGGCGCGCTGATGAAATCCTGGGATTTCTCGAATGGCGTGTGCGGCGCGTGGTCGGTGGCGATCAGGTCGAAGACGCCTTCGATGAGGCCTTCCAGCAGCCCTTCGTTGTCCGACCTGGTGCGCAGCGGCGGGTTCATCTTGTAGTTGGTGTCGAAGTCGCCGATGTGTTCGTCGGTGAATAACAGATGGTGCGGCGAAACCTCGGCGGTGACTTTCACATCGCCGCGTTGTTTCCACCAGCGGATGGTTTCCATGCCGAGCTTGCTGGAAACGTGCTGGATGTGGATGTGCGCGCCGGCGGCGTGGGCAAGGCGGATGTCGCGATCGATGATGATTTCCTCCGCGCAGGCGGGCGAGCCCTTGATCCCGAGGCGGTAACTAACAAGGCCTTCGTTGAGCGCACGCGGACCGGCCAGTTCGGGCACCTCGCAATGGCTGGCGAAGAACATCCCGAACTCGGTGGCGTATTGCATCGCGCGCAGCAGGATCGCAGGATCGCCGGTGGTGTCGCCATCGTCGGTTAGCATTTTCACGCCGAGCGCGCGCATGCCGTCGATGCCGGCCATTTCCTTGCCGTGGCGGTCTTTGGTGACACAACCGGAGGTGTAAACCGGAATGCGGGCGGTGCGCTTGGCGATGTCCAAGACATTGGCAACGACGGTGGCGGAGTCGATGGCCGGGCTGGTGTTAGGCATCATGACGACGCCGGTGATGCCACCGTTGATCGCCGCTTCGGTGCCGCTGGCGATGGTTTCCTTGGCCTCGAAGCCCGGCTCGCGGAAATGGACGTGGGCGTCGAACATGCCGGGGGCGAGGATGCGATTGCGGGCGTCGGTGATGCGAGTGCCTTCGGGAGCGGAGAGATTTTGACCGATCTGTTGGATTTTGCCGTCGGAGATGAGGACATCGCCAAAGGTAAGATCCGGGGAGTTTTCGGAGGCGATACGGGCGTTGGTGATGAGGAGCATGAGTTTAAACGGGATCGTTGAAACCAAAGCGCCGGGATTTCCAAATTCCCGGACGACGGCTTTGATGAAAGACAGTGGAAATCAAAACTGAATCAGTTAGAGGATCGCAGCGATAGAAGATCGAGTAAGGAAATCGCTTCACACGGAATACCCGATTCGCTCCTTCAATCATTGGAAATCGCAGTGGGTCCGAGACGATGGTTGCAATCGCACGGTTGATTTCGGAAATGAAATCGTCTCCCAACCCTGCTTCCTGATCTTCATACCAAGAGGCCGCCAGAAAAAATTCGTCGTAGGCTTCGGGATGGAATCGGAAGCTCATGCGCCGCGTCTTTTTTCAGATAGGGCTTCACGAACCATCCGGAAAACCTCATCGCCGGGAATCGCTTTCACCTTGCCTGATTCAATTTCGGCGACGCGTCGTTTGGCAATCTCAAGATGCTCGGCGAAGATTTCAGGAGAATCATGAACACTCCCAATCAGTCTCTCCGCCAAGGCAATTCGTTCCTCGTCACCAAGAGCCATGGCCGTTTCAAAAAGTTGTTCCGCGATGGCTGTCATGGCTTCAGGTTAGCGGGAAGAATGTGACGATCAAGCCGTTTGTCACCCTGGCGCCCCAGCACCAACCACCCTATATCGAGGATCAGGCGACGGAGGAAGCATCCGATGTTGGCGCGCCAAACATCATCCGGTGACCGTCCGCGGTGACGACGCCAAACTCCCGCATCCCCCACGGTTCGTCGCGCAGGGATTTGCAAATCCCGGCACCCGCGGAGCAAACCGACTCGTACAACGAATCCACATCCTCGAACTGGAGATAGGCAAAGTAGCGATGATCCCCGAGCTCGGCAGGAGGAATCGCATCCGGGCACTCCCCCGCCATGATCGTGCAGTTGCCACAGCGGTAGAAATGCCAACCGGGATCCGCGATCGGCTGGATCTCGAAGCGGAGCACGTCGCGATAAAACGCCGCCGACTTCCGTAAGTCCGGCACCGCGATGACAAAGCGGGTGTTCGTGATTTCAGGCATACGGGTGGAAGACGGCTAACGACAACAAGGCGCGCCGCAAACTCAACGACCCGGTGCAAGGGGCGCAGGGACTGCAACCGCAGTGCGATGGCCGGGTTTGGTGCAGCGTCCAGTCAGGTGTCGTGGTCATAATCGCCTCTGTAATCTTCAGAGGCTTCCTTGATCTCTGAATTGCTGCTCACAAGACCTGTCTCAACAAGCCGGTGCAAAAGTCCTCGGTCAAGCTGTTCGTAAATCTCAAGAAGTCTGCGAAACTCCCACTCATCATCCAGAGGCAGAGAATCCGCCGCAACACGCTCAATGCTTTGCAAGACGGCATCTCGCGGCAGCGCCAGAATCTCGCGACGACCTTGTGTGATAACTGCCGTGTTCTGCGCTTGGCAGGCACGCCCAAGTGTCTCTCGAAGGTCGCGCTCGAATGTGTCTGTCATGGCGTGGTGTGGAGTGGCTGAGGCCTAACTGACTATTGTCAACCTTCCCCGCCCGGTTTGAGCCAGTAGAGGACTGCCATTCTAACTGCGATGCCGTTCTCCACCTGGTCGTTGATGAGGCTGCGTTCGTAGTCCATGACAGCGTCGCAGAGTTCGACGCCGCGGTTCACGGGGCCGGGGTGCATGAGGTAGAGGCCACGCTTGCGGATTTCGTCCAACCGGGCGTCGGTGATGCCGTAGAGGCGGTGGTATTCGCGCAGGCTGGGGAAATACTGGACGTCCTGGCGTTCCATCTGGACGCGCAGCAGATAGACGAAGTCCGGCGACCAGGCCATGGCTTCCTGATAGTCGGTGAAGCGGCGGATGTTCTCCGGACCGGTGCGCGGAACCAGCGAGCCGGGGCCGAGGTAGGCGACTTCCACACCGAGCTTCTTCAAGATGGTGCTGGTCGAGCGGGCCACGCGGGAATGCAGGATGTCGCCGATGATGAGAACCTTCTTGCCGGTGGGATCGGGGAACTTTTCCTTGATGGTAAAGGCGTCCAACAGACCCTGCGTGGGATGGGCGTGAGCGCCATCGCCGGCGCTGATGACCGAAGCTTTGGTTTGGCGGGCAATCATCCCTGGCAGGCCGGAGCGGCCGTGGCGGACGATGATGTAGTCGGTACGCATGGCCTGCAGCGTCTCGACGGTTTCTCTAACGGACTCACCCTTGGTGATGGAGGAGTGGGCGACATCGAAGTTCGTCACATCGGCAGACAGGCGTTTCGCGGCGACTTCAAACGAGGAATGAGTGCGGGTGCTTGGCTCGTAGAAAAGCATGAGCACCGACTTGCCTTTGAGGGCGGGGACTTTTTTCACCGAGCGGGTGAAGAGTTCCTTGAACGGGATGGATTGATCGAGGAGGAGTTCGATTTCCTCCCGGTCGAGGGTCGAAATGTCGAGTAGATCTTTACGTGCCATACCGGAGTTGGGGGAAATAATGGAGTGCGCCGAAGATGATGACGAAAAGCGTGATGACGCCGATGAAAGCGGCGTGGTGACGCGACAGCGGCTTTTTGAAAAGAATGAAGCCGGCGATCAGCAAGGCGATGGCCGCGCAAGCCACGGTGATCCGCAGTTCCTGACGCTCGAGGTCGTAGAAGTGGAAACAAACCGCACCGGCGATGGCGAACAGGTAACCGGGAACGATCAGGACCGGGTGGGCGGTTAGAGATGGCGGCTGGGCGGCGGGATTGATTGCCGCAAGCGCGTCGTGGCGGCGGATTTCGTTGAGCTCCTTGTCGCTGTGGCGATGGATCGGCAGCTTGGAATCCGGCGCGGGTGGATGCACGGGTGCGAGCGGGATTTGTTCGGATTTGCGCAGCGAGCGAACGGCTTTCTGGCTGTGCGGAGCCGGAAGCGAAGCCGGGATCTGGATCGCCGGACCTTCCGGCGCGTGCGGATGATGATGTTGTTGCGGCGGACCACTTTCCTCGACCGGCAATACCGGGAAGCGCTCGGACCGTCGGAGCGACCGCACCTGCCTAACGGGTGGGGTCTCCTCGACCGGCAAGGGAGCCGCCGGTGCCGCAACGGAAAGATCCGCCAGCTTCACCGGTACCGGCGATTCCAAGATCTCCGGGGCAGTCACGACCGGGGCGGGCGCTGACGCAGCGGTCATTACCGGAATTTCCACCGGCAATTCCCCAGTCGCCGGGGGCGGGCCGACCATGCCGAAGGACTCGCGGAGTTTCGCGATCTCATCGGCGGATTTTTTTTGCTGCGGCAGGAGACTCATGGATTTTCTTTTTCGACGATCTGGATCTGGTCTTTCCCGTCGGTCCCTTCCAACGAAACCAATACATGGTCGAGGCGGCGGGTATCGAGGGCGATGCCGACATAGTCCGGCTGGATCGGCATTTCGCGGTGGCCGCGGTCGATCAGGACCGCCAACTCGACCTTGCCCGGGCGACCGTAGTCAGAGAGCGCGTCAAGCGCCGCGCGGATCGTGCGGCCGGTGAACAGCACGTCATCCACGAGGATGATGTGGGCGCCCTCAACCGGGAAACCGATGTCGCTTTCCTGAAGCAGCGGGTTTTCATGCAAGTGCTCGAAGTCGTCCCGATAGAGCGAAATGTCGAGCACGCCGAACGAGAGCTCCCAGTGATCTTCCGCGGAAAGAATCGTTAGCACCCGCTCCGCGACTTCATCGCCGCGGCTGCGGATACCGACGAGTCCGATGGGATGCCCGCGGTGTTTCTCGCGGATCGCCGTGGCAAGGCGTTCCACTCCGGCGGCGATGTCGTCTGCGTTGAGGATCTTTTCCATGGGTCAAAAATTGAGGATGCCGATGTCGCGGCGGCGTTGCAAGCCATCGAATGCGACCCGGTCGGCGGCGGCATGAGCCAATCCAACCGCATCTTCCCGGGTTGTGCCGCCGGCGACAACGGCGAGCACGCGCCCGCCATTGGTTTCCCAATCGCCGGAGGACGTCCGCCGGGTGCCGGAGTGATAGACGCGGGCACCGGTGATTTCATCGAGCCCGGATATGCGGTCTCCGTTGCGCGAGGTTTCCGGATAACCGGCGGATGCCAGAATGACACAAACGCTCCAGCCGTCGCTGAAGCGGACCAGATCTTCGCGGAGTTCGCCACGTGCGCCTGCCAGGCAGAATGCTGCCAGATCGCCCTCGACCAGCGGCATCACCGCCTGGCACTCGGGGTCGCCGAAGCGGCAGTTGTATTCGATCACCTGCGGCCCGGTCGGCGTGAGCATCAGCCCGAAGTAAAGAAATCCCCGGTAGGGCAGTCCTTCGCCGCGCAGACCATTGACCGTCGGTTGGACAATCTCCTTCTCGATCTGCGCGAGCAATTCCGGCGTGACAAGCCGGCGGCTGGCGACGGCCCCCATGCCGCCGGTGTTAGGGCCGAGGTCGCCGTCGAGGGCGCGCTTGTAGTCGCGGGCCGGGGTGAATATCAGATAGTGGTCGTCAATGATCGCGGCGAATATCGAAACCTCGGGGCCGGTTAGACATTGTTCGACCAGCACCCGCCCGGATCCGAACCGACGCTGGGCGAAAACCTCATCGAGGAAATCCATGGCCGACGCTTCATCCGGACAAACCGCCACACCCTTGCCCGCGGCGAGCCCGTCGAATTTCAACACCGTTGGATATTCGCCAGCGATCGCCGCCACGGCTTCCTCCAAGGTGTCGGTGGCCGTCGCGCGGGCGGTTGGGATCCCGTTCCGCAGCAAGAATTCCTTCGCAAACTCCTTGCTCGCCTCCAACTGCGCCGACTCTTTCGGCGGGCCCCAGCAGGGAATCCCGTGTCGCTCGCAAAGATTGGCCAGTCCCTCGCCTTTCACCAGATAGCTCTCCTCGCCCGCCACGCAGAGGTCGATGGCATTCACCTTCATCCACGCGACCAGCGTTTCCAAGCCATCGGCCTCGACCGGTTTCGCCAGCTCGAAAATCGCGTCACTGCCGGGAAAACAGAACACCTCGGGTTTGCCCGGCGATTCCGCCAGGGCCCGCACCAGCGCATGTTCGCGCCCACCTTTGCCAACGACCAAAATTCTCATCCGCAGGGGTTTTCGCGGAATCCGGCGGCGGACTCAACCCTGAATCGCGGCGACCGGAGGCGAATGTGATTTTGTTGGAACATCCGGATGGCCAAGTAACTGTTTTTCCTCCAGACTCCCGCCCGACCCAAATACCCTATGAAAACCCTCATCCCCGCCGGACTGGCAAGCGCCCTAGTTCTTTTAGCCCTCATCCAACAACTCCCAGCCCAAGAGGCACCAGCCGGAGCCCTCGAAAAAATCACCGAGGCCCTGCCCGACAAGGCCTTCGCGAAAGCGACGAAACCTCGCAAAGTGCTGGTTTTTTCGAGAACCAACGGCTTCCGCCACGAATCGATCGCCACCGGCAAGATCGCCCTTGCCGAGATGGGAAAGAAAACCGGCGCGTTCGAAGCCGTCATCAGCGACGACCTTGCGAATTTCGAAGTGGATGCCTTGAAAGGCTTCGATGCCGTCTGCTTCCTCAGCACCACCCTCAACGTTTTCTCACCCACGGCCAAAGAGCTGGAAAAAATGTCCGATAGTGACAAGGCGACCGCGGCGGAACGCGACGCCCGGCTGAAAGACAACCTGATGAAGTTCATCAAATCCGGCCGTGGATTTGTCGGGATCCATGCCGCGACGGACACCTTCTACGAGTGGCCCGAATATAACAGGATGATCAACGGCTGCTTCGACGGCCATCCGTGGGGAGCGGGCACGAAGGTCAGCATCAAAGTGGAGCCCGGTCAGGAAAAGCATCCGCTCGTCGCGATGTTCAATGGCGAAAACATCGAGTTCAAGGAGGAGATCTATCAATTCAAGTCCCCCTACGATTCCAAGGCCGTCCACATGCTGCTCCGCCTCGACACCGAAAGATCCGACATGAATGTCCGCGGTATCAAACGCACCGATGGCGACTTCGGCGTCGCTTGGGCGAGGCCTTGGGAAAAAGGCCGGATGTTCTATTGCTCACTCGGACACAACCACGAGATCTTTTGGGAGCCCAAAGTCCTCAGCCACTATCTTGCGGGAATCCAATGGGCTATCGGCGACTATCAGGTCGAGGTGAGGGACGCCAAATCCGTCAGCGCGAAGTGACATGCGACCCCGCCCGGATCACTTGACGTCACGAACGGTGACCGTCATGCGAGTGCCTTTCTTCGGGTGATCGATCTCAAAGGAGCCCGATGCACCCGGCTTCACCCCGTAAAACACCGGCGTCTCGTAGGTGCGGATCGCCAGCATTCCGATATTGAAATCCGTTAGGCACCGCGAGGGGAAATCCGCAGCGGGGGCGCGGACGTTACGGATAATTCACCAGTATCCGATAAAACCCCTGCCCCGCTGGCGGCGATGTGTCGGTGATAGTCACCACATTGTTCGACGCGAGCGGCCCTTGGGTGGCGATGGTGTCCCACGTGCCGGAAGTCAGGCTGGAGCGGCGTTGCAACTTGTAGGTCCGGCCCGCGATGCCATCCGCGGTCAAGACGAAAGTCGTGGAGGTCCGCGTGGATGAGATCACTTTCAGCGAGCTAATACCGGCACCGGGATTCGTGCCGGCGACATACTCCGCAGCGTTGGTCTGGCCGTCGCCGTCCAGATCGAGAGCCCCGTCGGCGGCGTTGAGCGGGTTGAAACCGTTGGCCACCTCCCAACCGTCCGGCGCGCGGTCGTTGTCGCTATCAGGATCGTGGATGTTCATGATACCGTCGAAGTCGGAGTCAACAAACAGCTCGGCGCTGTCGTTCACACCGTCATTATCGCTGTCGGTATCAAGGTGGTTGGCGACTTCATCACCATCGGCGTCGGCATTGGTTTCCGCGCCGTCGGAGAAACCGTCACCATCCGAGTCGGTGGCGGGGTTGGCCAGGGTTGCGACCTCGAACGCCGACAGGCCGCGATGATAGACCCGGATCTCGTCCATCCGGCCATCAAACAGCGGATCGGAGGCGTATTGGCTGTCGCCGATGTAGTTCACCGTCGGGTTGAACGCGGAGGGATTGAGGGTGATGGCAGCTGTATTCGCCAGCGCGCCGTCCACATACATTCTGCCTGTATTGCCGATCAATGTCACCACAACATGCACCCATTTGCCGGTCCCCGGGACGGTGGTGTTGAGCATTTGCTCGCCACCGCCGTTGACGATGCCGAAGCGCATGGTCTCGCCGCCGGATCGGGGTGTTAGAAAAAAATACTGCGTGGTGTTTCCCTTGCCGAAATCAAACACCCGCTGCCACTGCCCGCCGCCGTCCCACATGAAGCGCGAGACGATGGTGATGTCCGCGGAGTTCGCCACACCTGTTGGCAGAGTCACCGCATCATCGACCGCATCGAGGGTGATCGCCCGCCCGATCTGTCCCGCGGCATAGGCCGGAGTGCCAACCGCCGAGCCGTTGAACGCGCCGGTCCTATCAGCCACGTTGTCGCTGAACTCATAGTGGGCGACCATCCCCGCGCCGGTGACCGGCACCTTGAGCGTCGCGGTGGTGGTGGATAGATCCGGATCCTTCACCGTCACGGTGAAACTGTCCGTGCCCACGTCGCCTTCGCCGGGAGTGCCTGTTAGCTGTCCGTTGGCGGCGACCTTCAGCCAGGCCGGGCCCGCCGTTTTCGCGAACACCAGCGTCGCCGCGGAATCGTCGGGATCCGTGCCGCTGCCCGCCAGCGTGCCACTGTAGGATTGGCCCCGGACGGCGGCGGTCCTGACAATCGGGTTCGCGGTGAACACAGGCGGTTGATTCACCGTTTGCAGCGCGAGAATCTCGGCATTGGAGAGCGCCCTGTTATAAACGCGGAAGTCCTCGATCCGGCCGTTGAACAGCGGGTCCGGCCAATGGCTTTTGCCGATGTAGTTTTTCGTGGGCGAGAAATCCGACGGATTGATCGTGATGCCGGTGTTCGTATTGGCAACCGCACCATTGACGTAAAGCCTGCCGGTGTTGCCGCTCAAGGTGACGGCCACATGGACCCATGTATTGGTTGCGGGTACCGCCGTGTTCAACTGTTGTTCGGCCCCGCCGTTGACGATGACAAAGCGCATCGTATTGCTGGAAGACCTGGGAGTAAGCATCAGGTTCTGGGAGTTGCTGTTGCCGAAGTCGAAGACGCGCTGCCAGTTGTCGCCGCCGTCCCAGTTGATCCATGCCGCGACGGTTATGTCGGTGGAATTCCCTACATTGTAAGGTGCCGTCACGAAGTCATCGGTGCCGTCCAGATCGATCGCCTGCGCGCTTTTCCCCGCGACATACACGGGGCCGCCGGTGGTAATGGCGTGCGCCGTGCCCAGCGCGTCCTGGGTATTTCCGTCGAAATCGTAGCGCGCCTCGACGCTTTCAACCGGTTGCGCGACAAACCGCGCGGGCAGGATGATCCGGGGTTTTCCGGGTTCCTGCCAGGCGACTGATAGATGGTTGCCATACCCGCCTTGCTTCATCCGCGCCTCGAAATAATACGGCTGCCCGGCAACCATGGAAACGAGCCCGGTGGCTTGTCCCGGGACACCGTCGAAGCTCTGATAGGCGGTGTAGGTAGGGACTGAAGCGCGCAGTTGCATGTTGCCCGGGTTCCCATCAGTGCTCAGGTGAAAATCGCTCTGGTCATCTCCCGAGATCCAGAACTGGTGGGTGCCCGAGGATGGCGCGATGAACTGCCCGCTCATCACGGTGCCGTAGTTGCTGGTGTTGGTGGAATAACCCAACAAATCCGCCCGGTCCCTCAGATCGATGGTGTCAGGAAATCCCGGATACGCTGGTGCCGCATACAACGCGGCCAGCGTGTCGCCGCCGATGCCCTTGTAGGTGCGTTGCTTGATGAAGCCCACGGCATGACTGCCGGGATTCGCCCTAACAGTGAGAGTCGCCGTGGTGTTGACGCTCAAGGCCGGCGTGCCGTTGTCGGTGGCCGTGATGCTCAGATTGACCACGGTAGCGGTGGCCAGCTGGGTCTGCCGCGCCGTGCGGACCACGCCCTTGGCATCGACGGTGAAGAACGGATTCCCGCCGCCGGGATCGCCGGCGGTGATCTGATAGGACATCGTCGTGAGCAGATCCGGGTCGGCGGTGACGATATTGCCCATGGCCGCGCCAGGCTTCGTTAGATTGAGCAACTCCGCCGAGAAGGTCGAGACCAGCGCGGGTGGTTCGTTGACGTTCTGCACCGGCACGAAGACCGTGCGGACTTCCGTGGTGGTCGTGCTCGCGATCTGGACGCGCAGCAGATACTCCGGCGGCGTGCGCCAGCTCGCGGCCAGCGTTTCGTAATCGATCACCGCTCCGGGAGCGACGCTGATCGCGCCCGTCGCCGGGCTGATGACAAACAGGTTGGCGGCGTTGCCGCTCACGATGCTGAAAGTTTTCGTGGCGGCTGCGTGATCCTGCCAGGCAACGGTCGTACCTACCAAAGAGCCAGGCACCGTGCCTTCATTGACAGAGAACCGCTGCGGAGCCACGACGTTGGCGATCGTGCCGGTGATGTTGTATCCGCCGATGCAGCCGTAGTCACTGAACGGGTCCGTGCCGGTGCGGGCGACGCCGTCGATGGAGACAAAATAGTCGCCCGCCGCGAGGTTGGTGGCGATGGTGGCGCCCGGTTGGTTGGGATTGTTGACCGTGGTAATGACCGTGCCCGCGGAGTTATACAATGTGGCTTCGATGTTGACCACGCCACCGACGGCTCCCGGGGTGCAGTTCAGCGTAACCGCCCCTCCGTTGGTACGGAAATGATAGAAATCCTTATCCGTGCGCGATTCGATGATCTGGCTTTCATCAACTGTGCCGTTGGCATAAACCCGCAGAGCCACGGCGGTGGCGGTGGTGTTGCCGATCTCATCGGATCGATAGCTGATGGAACTCCAACCATCGATGACCGCGACGTCATTCTGCGTATTCGTGGCATTCGCATAGTCGCCGGGCGACCAATGCTTCATCATCTTCCCGTAGGGCGCACCCATGTATGGCCCCCAGGACTCGGCACCATTGCCGATACCGCCGTGGTAGTCCGCGGTGCCGAGGCCGTCGTGGCCGAGGCCGAGCGTGTGCCCGACTTCATGGGTGACGATCATGCCTCCACCCTCGCCAGTGTAAGGGAGAGCCCAGCACGGAGTCGCACCGCCGGAGTCAAACGAGTTGATATAAGCGATGCCACCCGCGGTGCCGATCGCGTTTTTCGTCGGCGTGATGATGCAGCGCTGCTTGTTCGTGGCCGCGTCAAAGACCGCCTGGTCTGTCGTCACGTTGATTGAAAATGTGATGAAAGCCTCGGCGACCCATTGCCAGACTTCCTTGATCTGCGCGTTGTTCAATCCGGAATGCGCGGCTTCGAAATCGCCCCAACCGTTGTGGGGCCCCGACTGGCCGTCGAAGTCCAGATAGACCACAGCGGGGGCGCCGGGATTGCTCTGCAGTGAAATGATGCCGTTCTGATAATCCGGGATGTTTAACGAGGTGTCGGGATGATCCTCGATGACCGGAATTTCCTGGATGGTCTGGGCGGGCGGGTGCGGCATGCCCTTGCCATCGTCCGTGGAGCAAACGACTTCGCCCAAGGTCGAGGCTTCCAGCACGACCTCGCCATTGTCCCGACGTGACGTGCGATAGGCATATGAACCATCGTTCGCGATCACGACACCGAACGAAACCGCGCCGGTCACCGGGTTTTTGACGAAGGTGAAACGGCCGGGCGAGGGTTTGATGACCTCGCCTTGGATGCCATTGGCCGCACTTGCGGGCATGATTGTCAGCTGGAAATTTTTCCCATCGGGCATGACCACTCCGACTGACGTGTTGGATGTATTGATTTTTGCCGTCAGGTCTTCCACCCAATCATTGAGGGTTTTGCCGGCCAGGGTCTTGGGAGAAGACTCGGGGTCGGCGGCGGCAAGTGTCGGGACCGGAGAAGCGGCCTCGGTTAGCTGCGGCGGGGATTTTTGGGGAGCTGTCGGCTCCACCGGTAGGGTGGGGCTCTCGCGACTGATCCGTACCATCACTCCGGCAAGGGCAAGGCTGGCAAGGATCAGGGTAATTTGGCGGAATCTCATATACGGATCTCAGTCGGGATGGGCAGACAGCGAAGAGCGTCGCTGGTTCGATGGATTTTTCATATTTCCCGAAACCCAGTCACTCCCGCTTCTGTTGGAGCAATCCGCCCGGGAAGCCGTTTGGCAAACGCAACTCGCCGGGGGAAAGTCGCAAGTTCCACGAGACCGGATTCCAGCACGTCGGGTCGAACCTTCGCCACGCCACATTCGGGGGGGCGCTGCGCGGTGACGGGACATCCCCTTTTCACTCACCCAGCCCCTTGGCATAAACTTCGTTTTCCGTGAACACGATGATCATCGGGCGGCAGCAGATTTCGCAGTCGTAGTCCACTTCCGCCGGCATTTCGTCCGGGTGAGGAACGGCAACTTCAAAGACTTCAAAGCAGGTCGGGCAGGTGACTTCGGCGAGTTCCATGACGGGACGCTAGCGGGAATCACATCCCGCTTGCAAGCCCGCGCGGCCCTGCCATCCTCCTCCCGCATGGCCGGGAAGACGCTGTTCGAAAAAATCTGTGACCGGGAGATCCCCGCGACGATCATCCATGAGGATGACCGCTGCGTGGCGTTCCGCGATATTTCACCGCAGGCTCCGCTGCACATCCTGATCATTCCCCGCAAGGCGATTCCACGGGTGGGAATGGCGGCCGCGGAGGACGAGGCCTTGCTCGGCCATCTGTTACTGACCGCCGCCAAGGTCGCGCGGAGCGAGGGGATCGCGGACAGTGGCTACCGGCTGGTGATCAACAACGGTCCCGACGGCGGCGAGGCGGTGCCGCACCTGCATGTCCATTTGCTGGGCGGCAGGCAGCTCAAGTGGCCACCCGGTTAGAACTCACTTCATGAAACTCAGAATTCCCCGCTTCCTCGCCGCCTTGTTGCTGGCCGGTCCCTCATGCGCCGCGAGTCCGCCGGCCGCGCCGCCACGCGGCGAGCGGGTGGTGCTGGTGCATGGCTTCATGGAAAACGGCATGACCTTCAAGATGCTCCAGAGGCGTTTGGAAAAGCGTGGCTGCGAGGTCTTCGTGCCGCGCTTGCGGCATACAGACGGCCGCGGCGGTTTGGAAAAGCTCGCGCTCCATCTCAAGCTCGATATCGATGAGAAATTCGGGCCGAAGCAGCCGATCAGCATTGTCGCCTTCAGCATGGGCGGACTGGTGAGCCGCCAGTATTTGCAGAATCTCGGCGGAGCGGCGCGCTGCGAGAACCTCATCACCATCTCCTCGCCCCACCACGGCACCAAAGCCGCCTTTCTCTATCCGTCGCTGGGAGCCGAGGACATGCGCCCCGGCAGCCCGTTCCTGGCGGAACTCCAGCGCACGCAGGATCGCCTCGGGAATATCCAGGTCACGTCCTATCGAACGCCGATGGATCTCGTCATCCTGCCACCGGCCAGTTCGGTCTGGGACCGCGCGGAGAATCTCGAATATCCGGTGCTCCTGCATCCGCTGATGCTCAACTCGAACCGCGTGCTGACGGACATCGAGCGCCGGCTGGTGGACTGAGATTTCCTGAAATGAAAAAGCCCCGCGCGCCGGTCAACGGCGGGCAAGGCAGATCCATTCGGGCGGGCGGTTTACTCGGCTTCGGTTTTGATTTTTCCCAGCACTTCGACGCGCACGGTGGCGACGCCGCGCTTGGCGAATCCGAGGCGTTCGGCGGCACCGATGGTCACGTCAATGATGCGGCCCTTGATGTAGGGACCACGGTCGTTGATGGTGACCACTTCGGACTTGCCGTTCGATTCATTGATCACGCGCACCTTGGTGCCCATGGGCAGGGTCTTGTGGGCGGCGGTCGCGGCGTCGTTTGACAGACGTTGGCCGCTGGCGGTCCGGGTGCCGTAATTGGTCTTCACGGAGTACCAGGAGGCTTTGCCCGTTTGCACGGATTTCACCGCGAACTGTGGATCGGTATTGGTTTGATGTTTGGTGTTTGCATTCCCGGTTGACGCGCAACTGGGAATAAGGATGACGCCGGCGATTGCCAGGGCCACGGATTTTAGGTTCCGGGTCATGTTCATCGTGTTGAGTCCCCTTTGGGGCGGGCTCCGCATAAGGGACTCGAAATAAGGATGCAAGACAAAATTGGCGGGCCCAAAACCGCACTAAATCCCCACGGGAACGGGGATTTCCCGGGAAGTAGTCAGGGAAAATTAAATATTTTTTCTGGCCACTTTGGCACGGTTGTTGATAGCTGAGGGTGATGCTTGAACAAAGAATACCCTCGAGTCGGAACCGGTTCACCGGGGCGGATCTGGATTTTCTCGCGGCCGTGCTGGCCCCGGACGAGCAGCGGCTGCACCTCGAAAAGCTGTGGAGCGACCCGGATGCGCTCCGCGAAATGCTCGATTTGAAGGAGGTCCTGCGTGGGCTTCTCGACTCACCATCCGCGATCCAGGTTTCCCCGGGGTTCTATTTCTACGTGCTGGTGCGTCATGCGTTCCTTCAAGCCGACCTAAGCGACCCCGAGCTGGCGGATTACGTGGCCGGGGTGATGACCAAGCGGATTTCCCCGTCGCCTGAGGATCCGCTACAGGACATCGCCCGTGGGTTCACTCACGCCTCGGACTTCATCGCGATCATCACCAACGCGCCGGGCCGGATGCGTTTCCACCTCCAAGTGGCGGCGGGAAACCAGTTTCTGGTGCTCACCGGTCTTTATCCGACGTTCCTCAAGCGCCGCTGCGAAAACCGCGGCGCGCCGGATCTGGAGTTCTACGAATCCTTCGCCCAGCAATCGTTCCGGGGGGCTGCGGACAATCGGCTGGGACCCGGCAAAGCCTCGCGCCAGCTGTATGGGGCGCTGGCCGAAGCGATGCCCGCCGCCCGTCGCTCGCTGAACCGGGTCGCGGAGGAGTTTGTTTTTCTGGGGGATTGAGTCTGATCATCCGATGGAAACGAAAACCTGAACTCGTCCAAAAGCGATTCTGATTGATGAGGTAACTCCCGGGGCGGATTCAGAATTCCAGCGCATAAGTTTCAGGGGTCATAGAGGCGGTTATCTTTCATGTCTGATTTTTCCAACAAACTGCCCCTGTCGGATCCCGGCGGACTTAGTTGGCTGGGGGCGCGACCGGTCTTGCGCAGCGGAGCATCCGCGCGGCGAAGTCCCGGAGAAACTCCTCGCGCCACCGGCTCACCGTCCGGGCGCCCTGATGAACTCCCTCGGCAAGTTCCATAGCGGGATCATCCGTCCACCAGTTGGGAAGTTTTCCCGAAGGGCGTTGCGCCGGAGCGATGGCGGTGATGCCACCGGTCCTGCCTTCGAGGGCCGGCACATTGCCGCGGATCTCAAAGCTGTAGGTCTTCGCATCCTTGGGGGAAAAGCGGAAGCGGATGTTGCCGTCGGTCACGTGACCGACCAGCGATTGATTCTCCACGATCAGCCGGGCTTCGGGGCTCTCCGGCGCGCCATCGCCGAGCGGCAGTACCAGTTCGAGAATTCCGAACGCTTCCATCCGGTCTTCTTGGTGAGGGAGCCGTTCGAACTTCGAATAGGGCCGGTCCCCTGCCCTTACGAAACTTCCACCCCACCCGGGCTGCGATGGATCCGACGGCGTGCCTTTGAGCAACCAGCCCACGGAAGGCGTATCCCCCATCTTGATCGTTCCGCCAAGCTGCGTGGCGAAAAACCCGCCGAGTGCGCCCGTCCCAGCCACGTGCGTCGTCACGAACGTGTCATTGCCCCACTCGCCCGCCTGGTTGCCGCCGGTGAACCAGCCACGGTAAGTGGAGTTCGCCTCAATAATCCACAGAGCCCGGTGATTCGCGGCAATATACTGATAGGCGTCGGGCCCCCATTTTTTGTTAGGTCCGCCGATGTAATGGACGCGGAGCTTCGGCAGGATGTCCGGCGCGTCGTGCAAAGCCTGCGCCAGATCCTCGATGCCGCCCCAGACCAATACATGCAGCGGTCGCGGATCGTCCCGTCGCGCGCAGCCGATGATCCACTGAGACCCCTCCGTCGCCTTGCGCACTCCTGCATACGGTGCGGGTTCGGTCTCGCCCTGTTTGGAGATCGAACGCAGGTCGTCGGGTGTCGGATAGAGATTGGAATGAGTTCTCAGGTTTTCGTAGTCACGCTGATAGATATCAATCACCTGAAGAATGTGCTCCTTGCGCCCCGGTCCGTAGGGCGAGGAGACGAGTCCTTCGAGATCGAGGCTGTCCGCGTACACCAGCAGATGGACCATCGACTGGAAATCATCCGGATCGGTTCCGCCGATGTCGGTGGATACGAGGACCCGGTGCCGCGGTTCGGCCACGGCCACTCCGATTGAGATCCATGCAAGACACAGAACGATGAGCCACTTGCCGATCATGATTCAACTGGCGGAATCCACGTTGTTGCCGAGATTCAGGTAGTCCAACTTCTCGCGCGGCGAGGTGCGGTTGAGAAACTCCTCGAGGTTGGTGTAGCCGTCGCCATCGGCATCGGCCGCCGCGTCGGCGGGGTCGGAGGGATTGAGATTGTGGGTGGTCTCCCATGCATCCGGCATGCCGTCGCCATCGGTGTCGGCGGGGACCTCCGCGGGATCGAACGTGTATTTCGGATAGCCGCCGACCTCGTCGGGATGATGGACAATTCCGCCGCGCTGGCCGACCTTGTTGGTCCGGACGATTTCGATCACGCGCGCATCGACGGGATCGCGGCGCGGCAACGTGGCGCCTACCTTTGCCAGCACCGACTCATACGCCTGGAGGGCGGTTTCCTGCCGTACGGGCCAGCCGGTGAATGGCGTGTTGACCCGCGCGAGTTCTTTCATGCCGCCGTTCGCACCGAGTCCCATCCAGTTGTCCGCCGTGACCTCTGGCTGGCCCTCGACGATGTTTCCGGCGGCATACCATTTCCCGGGCCGTGCAGGCGTTTCCGGATACCATCCGCCGGCGGCCCACTCGCTGCCTGGCGAATACATCTTCCGCACGCCGGGACCGATGCGTGCGATCATCGCTACCATATCCTTCCTGGTGGCGGGACCGGGTTTGTAGTAGTTGTTGATGACATTGATCTCGGAAGTCTCGTCGCCGCCGTCCATCGAGCGGTGGCCCCAGTTATAGATCACGTTGTTTCGATAGTCGAAGCGCCCGGACATGCCGATGGAGGGATTCCGGCCGGTGTTGCAGGCAAGCAGATTGTGATGGAACGTCGAGTCCTCTCCTCCCCAGGTGCCGCCGAAGGCATGGGACGGGCCGAGCGCCTCGCTGGACATCACCCACTGGATGGATAGATTTCTCACGGGGTATTTGATCTGTCCGCCGCCCGGCGTGGGTTTCATGTACCGATAGAGCGAAATTCCTTCGTCGCGCCCCCAGCTAACAGAACAGTGGTCGACGATGATGTCGCGCTCGGGATTGCCGCCGATGTTGTCCGAGCCCTGGCCGCCGATCGGGTCGCCGCGGCGGACACGGAGGTGACGGATGATGACGTTGCGGGTGTTGATGTTGACCGAATGGTTCCTGATGCAAATGCCATCGCCGGGTGCACTCTGGCCGGCGATGGTGATGTCGGGAGCGGTGATATCGAGGTCAGACTTCAGCGGGATGATTCCCGCGACGCGGAAAATAACGGTGCGCGGACCTTCGGTCTCAATCGCGGAACGCAGGCTGCCGGGGCCGCTGTCTTCGAGATTGGTGACGGCGATCGCGCGGCCACCGCGGCCGCCGCCGGTGAACATGCCGCCGCCCCAAGCACCGGGAAACGCGGGGATCTTCCGATCCATGCGGACGGGATGCGGCGGGACCTGGCCGGGTGCCGGCTCGTCAGCGGCGAGGCAGGGAACTGTTGCCATGCCTGCCAGAACGGCGGCGAGAATTTGATCGATGGGATTTTTCATAGGATTGCTTGGATGGATGACGGGTCACCAGGTAGATTGAAATTCGTAGCTGCCGGACTCCAATCGGAGCAGCAGACGGTTGGCTTCCTGCCCGAGCCGCTGGATGCCGGGACTGTCGCCCAGCGCGCGGCCACTTTCGGTGACTTTCGCAGGATCGATCGCGGGCAGGTGGACTGTGGCTGTGGTGTTTGCCGGAATCGAAACCCTCATCACGAAGTTTCCATCCTTTCGGTCCCATCGCACCTGGATTGGCCCATGCACGGACTCATGGCGGGCTTCCACCCATTCCAAGCCGTCCACCGGCTGGGGCTTGATGAGGATGTTTTTAAAACCCGGAGCCGCTTCATCGGGGGCGATGCCCGCCAGATCCTGATAGAACCACTCGACGATCTGTCCGAGAAAAAAATGGTTCTGTGAGGCTCCGCGCCATGCGGTCCAGGATTCGGCGAGCGACGTATTGCCCTGCTTCAACTGCCAGGCGTAACCGGGGATTCCCGGATTGGTGATGAGTTTATAAATCAGGTCCTGGTGTCCTGTGTCGTTCAACACCTGGAACAGATAGCCCGTTCCAATTGCTCCGGTGCTGAAATGGCCGCGGGTGACGATCTCCTTGAGCATTGCGGCGTGCACCGCGTCGCGCTGATCGGGTGGCGCAAGTCCCATTGCCAGCGGGATGGCCAGCGATGCCTGGGAGCCGCTGCCGTAGAGTTCGGGGGAGCCAGGTTTGAAGAACTCTCGATTGTAGATGGTTTTGATGTTCTCAGCGGTTTTGGTGAATTTCTCAACGTCACCGGTGCGTCCTAACACACCAGCGATTTTCGCGAGGACCACGGCGTCCTGATAGAAGTGCGCGGTGGCGGTGATCGGCGGCGGGGTCAGGTTCGCCCTGCCCGGTTTGTCGAGGGTCACGTCGTACCAGTCGCCAAGACCCTCATCGAGCAGTCCGCCGTTGGCACGCTTTTCGAGATAGGCGAAATACCGTTTCATGGCGTCGTAGTGGGCGCGCAGCAGCGAGTCGTCGCCGGTGAAAAGGTATTGCTGCCAGGGCACCATGATGAACGACGCGCCCCACTCGGCGGCGGCGCGGTAGGTGCCTTTGAAAACGGTGTACTCGGGCGCGATGTTGGTAATCAGACCGTCCTCCAACTGAGCCTCCGCCATGTCATGCATGTTCTTCGCCGCCAAACGATCGAGGTCCCACTCGTAGCGCAATGCCGGACCGTTGGTGTGGTTTTGTTCCAGCCAGCCGAGTTTCTCGCGATGCGGGCAGTCCATCAGGATGGACGACATGTTCGAGCGCTGCGCCCAGCGGACCAGGTCGCGGATCCGGTTCAGCGTGGGATCCGAGGTGGCGAAATGGCCGGCGGGCTTTGCGGTGGAATGAACCATGACCATTTCCACCGACTCCACTTTCGGGCGCTCGGTGCCTTCATTCGCTGGCATCAGCTCGGTGTAAAGGTAGCGCGAGCCAAGGAAATAAAACTGTGGAAACCAGTCCTCCTCACCGTCGGTCGCCTTGGTGTATTGCCACCAAGCGCTGCCACGGTGCGCGCCGCCCATCGTCGCGCGGTCAATCGTGCCATCCTCGTTGACGACCTCGCCGGCGGTTAGTTTCACCACGGATCCGGCCGGGCCGCTGATGCGGAGGCGCGGAATGAAGGGCGCGTTCTGGCCGAAATCGTAGAGCACGATCCCGGGTGACAATTCGCGCGTTTCCTTCACCCCGCGGGTCTCGATCGGAGCCAACGGTTCGGCCGCATGACTTTGACCACGAAGTGTGCCGGACTCACCGGTATAACTAATGGCCGGAGCCCAGCCGGCATCCTTGAAGCCCGGTTGCTTCCAGCCGCTTTGCACCAACCGCGCGTCGAAATCCTCACCGCCGTAGATGCTTGAAAACGTGATCGGGCCGGTGTGGGTCTTCCAGCTTTCGTCGGTGCCGAGCATTTCCACGGAGCCATCGGCATATTCCAACTGCAACTGGAGAATCGCGCGCTGTTGGCCGAAGGACCCGACGATTTTCGCGAAGCGTCCCGGCGGCCTCACCACGTGAAACATGCCGTTGCCAAGGGAAAGTCCCGCCGCATTGGCACCTTCGCGGAGTTGCGAGGTGACGTCCCGGGTGTCGTAGAGAACCGTGTCCTTGTAATCGGTCCAACCGGGTGAGAGGAGGTCGGTGCCGGACTTTTCGCCGTTCAGGAAAAGCTCGTATTGCCCCAACCCGGTCACATGGACGAGCGCGCGGCGCAGGCCGGGTTTCACGGCGAACTCGCGCCGGGCAAGCAGGTTCTCCACGCGCTCCGCCGAGGTGATCCATTTCGCCTTCCAGTCCCCCGCTGTTAGCAAGCCCATCGTCCACGAGGAGGGTTCGCTCCAGTCGGAGGGCTTTCCGTCTCGATCCCAGCTCCGGACTTTCCAGAAAACCTGCTGGCTGGATGCGAGCGCCTTGCCCGCATAGGAAATTTGTGTCGTCCGGTCGCCGTCGATTCTCCCGCTGTCCCAGAGGTCACCCCGGTCAGCGGCAAGAATTTCGGACGTCGAGGCCACCAACACCTGCCAGGCGGTCTGGCGCTGCCCGCGTTCATCCGATTTCACCTGCCACGAAAGCCGCGGGTGCGCGACATCCACGCCGAGCGGATCGGCCGCGAGTTCGCACTCGGCCCGGACAGCGGCGTATTCCGCCGCAGCGACGCAAGTGACGCCGACCAGTATCAGGGCCACTATCAGCCGAATGCTCATAGCTTCACGGGGTCCAGCACCACGTGTTTGATCACTTGCCGGTTAGACGTATAGGTGATGTGGATCATCCCGTCCGCCGCCTGGATGACCGCGGGGTAGGCATAGCCGGCGGCGCACGGCGCATGGTCGAGCGTGAGGACGGTGGACCAGGTGATCCCGTCATTCGAAATCGCGACGTTCACCGGATAGCGCACCCCCTTGTTCTTGCGCTCGGGTGGCGGTGCGGTGTCGTTGAAGACCAGCAAGTGCCTGCCGTCCGCCAGGGTTACGGCATCGGTGCCGGAGTTCGTGTTAGGCACGGCGAGTCTGGTCAGCAGCGACCAGCTGCGACCTTGATCCGTGGACCAGGTCGAGGCGGTCACGCCGTCGCGGGTGCGGCCGAGCGCCTGAAGCTTTCCTCCGGGATGGAACAGGACGCTCGGTTGGATCATCTCGAGACCGAAGCCGCCACCCTTCGCCACCGGGCCGATAAAATCCCAGGTCCGCCCCTGGTCTTTGGAAATCTCGAAGTGCGCCACCCAACCGTCCGGGGTGCCTTCGGTGCTCGATGGCGACAACCACGAACCGTCATCTAACATTACTGGCTTGTTTTTGATAGGGCCGAGGAGTTTGTCGGGCAAGCGCATCGGCTCGGACCAAGTCTTGCCGCCATCCGTGGAGGTGATGAGCATTCCCCACCAAGTCGATGGATGGGGGCCAATTTTATAAAACAACTGAAGCGGCGCGTCTTTCGGCGCGAAAAGCACCGGGTTCCACGTCGGCAGCCGTGGACTGCCGTCAGCCTGGATGCCGTCGGCGACCTGGATGGCGGGCTGCCATTTGCCGTTTTCCTGACGGGCGAACCAGATCACCACGTCCGGGTTGCGCTCCTTGGTGCCGCCGAACCAGGAGGCTGCCAGCTGGCCCGGGGCGATTTCGACGATGGTGGAAGCATGCGATTCCGGATAGGGAGCGTTCTCGTTGATGATCGCCGTGGAGACAACCGCCGGATGAGCCGGAACGGCGGGGGCGGCATCAGTGAGCGGAAGCAATTCTAACGCACCACGAAACTCTCCCTTGCCTTCCGTCAGACTGATCCGCCATTCCTCACGCTCGGGAATGCCGCCCTTGACCGAGGCTCCGGCGGTCTTGTTGAGCATCCGCAACATGCCGCCGGGTTCCTCCTTGGTTCCGCCATCGAAGCGGAATGCGGTTAGCCCCTTCACCAGCATGGCCCGGCCTTCGGGTAGATTGACTTTGAGCCACTCCACCCCGGAGCGGGTTTTTCTCGCCTCGGCGCTGAAGACCGGGATCGTCCACTGCCCGAAAAGCGCGGATTCATGGCGGTTTTCCAGCGAATGCCCCGGACCCCAGCCGAGCCACTCGGCGGTCATCGGTTGATCGACGAGTTTCAAGCCGATCCCCAAGTCCAACAACCAATCGACATCCACCGACGGTCGGACGACGTAGTCGATGGACAACGCGCCATTCGCTGAGATTCGGTGGGTGAAATCGGCCTCCACTCGGCTTTTTTCGTCCGCCTGGAAAGTTACGGTGGAGGTCAATGTCACACCATCGGCACTCTCAGCCACATTCCATGCCGAAGCTGTTGCGGGAAGTCCTTGCAGATAGGTTTCCCAATCGTAAGTGGGCTTGCGCTTGTCCAGGAACTGGCGCTCGCAGTAAGTCGCGTCCCGCCAGACCAGCAGGTCCGATCCGTTAGCAAAGGGCTTGCCATCGATTTCCACCGAGGAAATCATTCCGCGTTTGGGATCAAAGGTGTAAGCCGACTTGCCTGCCATTACCCGCACCAGTCCGTCCTTTTCCTCCACGGTGGGTTTGGCTCCGGCCTCCGGCTTGACCGATGCTTCAGCACTCGCGCTGTCTCCGAGGCGCACGCTGTGGCGGGATATTTCATGCTGGTTCTGATCGATGAAGGCGAGGTGCAGATAACAGGCCCCTTCGGACAACCCGTCGGTCGGCAATTTCAAAGCAGTCTTCTGGTGCGGTGCTCCCTTCAGTTTCGTCTTCCCCTGGGCAACAAGGTCGGCGTTGAAGAAAAGCTTCCAGTGCGCGGTAACGGTGGATAGATCGGTGAAATCGTAGTCATTCCGCAGCGGGATCACGACCTCGGCCTGGCCGGGTTTGAAATCGACTCGATCCACGAGCACCCTAACCGGCGAGTAAACCGCCTTCGTTTCCCAATAGTCGATCTGCGGCGTCCGGTCGGCATCGACGATGCCGTCGGTCCCGAGATTTCCGTGGGCGTCGTAAATTTCGTTCTTGCCTGCATCCGACTCGCGCACCAGTTCGCTGCCCTCGCGGGTGTACTTCGCCTTGTCCTTCATCGGATCGAGAACCGGCCTGCCATTCACCGGACGCCGCAATCCTTGATCAGCCCAGAGCCAGATCATCGCTCCGGCACCGGCGGGATGTTTGGTTAGCGAGTTCCATCGATCGGCGAGGCCGCCGAAATCGTCCGGTCCCATCGCGTGTGAGTATTCCGTGCTGATGATCGGCCGGCGTGCTTTGGCGGCGAACGCGTCGTAATCCGCGGCCGTCCAATAATGCGGCGCGAGAATATCGACTTCCGGCGGCAGCGACTCGTCGGCGCGGAAAGGCATCAGCGTCGGCCGGGTCGGATCGAGTCCCTTGAGCGCGCGCAGCGTCGCGAGGTGAAGGGCGGTGAACGGATCCTCGTTGCCCACGCTCCAGACGACGACCGCCGGACGGTTGCGGTCGCGATTGACGGTTTCGTAAACCCGCAGGAAAGCGCCCTCGGCATAACTTGGGTCGTTCATCCGCTCGCCGCCGAATCCATAGGGAACTTCTTCGATCACGTAGAGGCCCATTTCATCGCACAATCTGACAAAACCCTCCGCCGGCGGATAGTGGGCGGTGCGGACGGCGTTGATGTTAGCCGCTTTCATCAGCCGGATATCCTCCAGCCAATGCTCGCGGCGGGTGGCCCGGCCCACATCCGGATGCTGGTCATGCCGGGCGACGCCGCGCAATTTCACCGGCTGCCCGTTGATCCGGAAAACGCCGCCATCTGTGTCCACCTCGCGGAAACCGATGCGGTCTTCCCATGCGTGCTCGACGTTGCCGCCACGAATCAGTTCCACCCGCAGGTCGTAGAGCGCGGGAGACTCCGCCGTCCACGCAGCCGGAGCGGACACTTTCAACTCCAGTGGCACATCGCTGCCATTGTGTCCGCCGGTGATCGTGCCCGTGCTGCTGGCACGTCCGACTTCGCGACCGTCGCGGCTCAGGACCGCACGCACCTCGAAGGGTGGCGATATGGAGAGGTAATTTTCCTTGTCATGGCGCATGACGAAGGCCCGCAGCCGCAGCGTGGCGTCGCGGAAATCGTCATCGAAATCCGTGACCACCTCGACGTTTTCGAGATTCCATTCTTTCGGGCATGTCTCTAACCACACGCCGCGATAAATGCCGGGAAGCGCCCAGTCGTCATTCGCATCCAGCTTGAAGAGCGGCGTCTGTTGGCGCACGCGCACGGCCAGCCGGTTCGTTTCGCCGGGTTTGAGCGCATCAGTCGCATTGAATGCGAATCCGGTGAACCCGCTGTCGTGACGGCCTAGCAGCACGCCGTTCAGCCAGACCTCGGCCGACTGCCAGACACCGCCGAAGCGAAGCAGCGTGCGCTTGTCCTTCAACTCCGCCGGGACGGGGAACGAGTGCAGATAGAAGCCCTCGGATTTCGTGCCGTTGACGTAGTGCGGTTCCTCAAATCCTTGCATCACCCAGTTCGACGGCACCGGGATTGGCCGGAAGGCGCTGGCATCGAAGCCGTCCGCCTTGAACCCGCTCAGCGCCTGTGCGGCGGACTCATCGCTGGCCAGCGCGAAGTTCCACTGGCCGTCGAGTGACAGGGTGGTTGATAGATTGGGTCCGGCCCCTCGTGCAAACGTGAGGATGCCCAGCATGATGAACGTTAGAATGATTTTCATGGGTTTTAGAATGGGTATTACGGTTGGACACTGTCCGCTTCGGGCAGTCCACTGATCACGGCCTTGCCGGGGAATTTCCTGCGGTAATCGCTTGCCATTTCGGCGATTGATTTGGCGGACGGGCGACCGCCTTTGGTTTTCCGCTGATGCTGGCGCGGTGAAAGCGAAACGCCTCCCGGCGGGGCGTATTCCTCGTTGCTTTCGGTGCGGTGCCAGTAGGTGAGGTCGATGACATCGATGACTGCGGCGCGCGCCGGATCGGCGAGGATGGCGTCCTGGACGTCCTTGGTCGCGCTGAGGGCGATGAGTGGCTTTCTGCCGGTTTCCTTTTTCCACCCGGCGATCACATCCACCCAGAATTGCATGAAATGCAACGGGCCGGTGTTCTCCGCCGAGAGCGTGTGGATGACGTTGGACTCACCCCCTAACACATCAAGATGATGCCGGATGTAGGCGCGGTGAAGGTCGCGGCGGACCGGATGATTTATGTCGTAGAACTCGTCGGCCATCTTGATCGTGTCACCTGTGAACGGAGGCGGTTCGGTGAAACCGGTGTTGTTGAGATTGTTCACCGGCCGCCACGGGCAATCGACCCAATGGGCACCAGACTCGATGATGTTGTGCTGGAAATACATTTCGTTGACCAGCACAAGGCCATGGCGTTCGGCCTCGCTGGCGAATGACTTCAGACGGTCGAAATACCACGGATTGTATTTTGTGAGATCATAGCGGCTGAGACCATCCCACGCCTTGTCCTTGCCGCTGCGGGCGAAGGGTTGTTCGAAAAACGGCGGCCAGACCTCGGCGTCGGGTCTGCGGATCATCTGGTGATCGTCGCGGCGGCGATCATACCACAGGCCGTAATGATGACGGACGAGCGAGCGGTTTCCTCGCGCCATTGCCTCTGCCAGCGCGGGAGGCTCGTCGGTTAGACCGGTGCCCGTCCGGCCGGGAGCGAAGCGCGTTAGAGCCGGGCCGATCTCCTTGGCGCGCGCCGGTTCGAGGCGACCGCGCCACCAGGCGAAATTCGCCTCCCGCCCTGCTAGAGGCTTCTCGCCGATCATCAGCATGCCTTTGTCGAGTGTGAGTGGTTTGCCGGCCGGTGCTGCGGCGGCAGCAGCCGGGGTGGCGGCTTCCTTCAAGCCCGCGGGAGCGGCGGAGTATTTCCGCGGATCGAGAGCGGAAACCTGGGTTCCGGCGCGGTCTTGCAACTGCGCCCGGTAGAGTGATTGCGGCTTGGCAAAGGTGTTGGTTCCGCTCCACGAACCATCGCCGATGAAGCGGCCCCAGACAGAGACCGCCCAGTTGCGCGCGCCGGGCGGGGTGCGGCAGACGATGTCGGCGGCGGAGGTGTTCCAGAGCATCGAATTCACCGCGGACCAGCCGACGCCCTGATTGAAGGTTTCCAGATTATCCAACCGCAGCGAGCCACCGTCGATTTTCACACCGTCGAATAACAGGCCCGAGCTCCAACTGCCGAGTGAACCGCTGAAGCTGGTGCTTTCGCGCGCCTCGCAATCAAGGAAAACCGTGGGGCCGGGTGTGGTGTAGCTGGTTGTGAAATCGTTGCGACCTTGTTCCGAATAGCACCGCAGGAAGAGCGCCTGCTGACCGCGGGTGTGAAATGCCAACCGCCGGTAGCCGCCCATTTCCGAAACCGGCATGAGCGACTTGCAATCCTGAATGGTGACGCGGGAAACCTTCGCGCCGACCTGCACGGCGGAACCGGCGAAATGCAGCGCCGTCACGTCCGCCACCCAGCCGTCACGCAGGCCGTGCAGATCGATGGCGTTCCACGCGTGTTGCTCGTCATGGGGATTGTCTGGATCAAAGTTAGAAACGCAGCGCAGGTTTTCGACGCCGGCTTGGCGGAGGTAGCCTTCCTGCACGTGGGGTTGGACGACTCCGCCGCCGAAGCGCGCTTCGAGTGCGGTGGTTAGAGGGGCATCCAGCGTGATGGAATCCCCCTCCACGGAGGTCACCACGCGGTCCCAACTGATATTGACCGTGCCGGGTTTCCACTGGAATCCCTGGCGGCCGGGAGAGGTGTCCATGCCGACAAACTTGAGCCACTCGGCCGTGCTCGGGCGCTCAATGGTGATGGTGGTGCCCGTTTTCAGGCCGGAGGTGCTGGCGAGTTTCAGGCGGATCGCGCCCACAGGAACCCGCTCGTCGGCGACTTTGATCGGTTCGCCCAGATTGCGGCGGGTATCGTTACCAGCGATCTCCATGAGCGCCCGGCGACCGGTGCCGGTGGCAACTAAAATGGTGCCGTTCTCGCCATTTCCCGAACCGCGCAAGACGACGCCGCTGGCGGTGATTTTCAATTGTCCTGAAATTTCATATCGACCGGCACCTAGCAGCACGGCTCCGCGCAAGCCGGCGGCGTCCGGCGGGAGCGAGGCCACTTGTTGGATCGCCGCCTGAATGCGGGCACCGGCATCGCCGGCGGAGGGTTTGACTAACAAACGGGCCGGAACATCGGGCAACGGCACCCCTCCCCCGCCATAGCCGGCGTGGGAGAAATCCGGCACGCGGTCGCCGGCCGGGTCGGTTTCATACGCCAGTTTTCCGGAGTCGTTCCCTTTGACCGGGGAAGGGACTTCCAGCGCCTGCAACGAAGCGCCGGAGCAGGCAAGGATGGCGCAGAGCACGGGGCGAACGGGCAATTTCATGGGTTTGATCGAAGTTGGTTCACGGCAATCGGCCTGTCACGCGTTTCAGGGTTTCGCTGTGGCCGATGATCTTGTCACCCGCGAGAACGGTCAGGCCTTTTCCACGATTGAAGCGGCTGCCGTCCTTGTCCCAGATGATGGTGAGATCGTGGCCATGATAGCGGACGCCTTCGAGGCAGAACCATGGCCACGCATCCTCCGGCAGCAGTGGGAAAACTTCGACGGTATCGTCAGCCCGTGGCCGGAGACCGATGAGATTGTTGATGAGAAGATCCGCGTAGGTGGAGTGGTTGTAGTAGAAACTGCGGGGATCGCGGCCTTTCAACCACGCGCCGGTTTTCTCGTCCTGATATTCGCCGATGTAAGGCAGGCCGTCATAGACGTGGCTCTTGGTGTAGGTGAGGAACGACTCGAACCAATCGCGATTCGTCACGGAATCCTGTGGATAATCGCGCAGGACATTGCCGAGCGCGGTTAGAGTCTGCGAGGTGGCGAACGGCCAGACCGCGCCATCCCATTCGCAAGTGCCGGTGCCGTGCGTGCGGAATTGCGGATGCCGACGCTCCGCCGTGGTGATCCCCCACGGTGCCTTGAATCCCTGCTCGTCGGTGAACTGCCGCCACGCGACTTCGAAGCCGCGCTTTGGATCTGGTAGATTGAAATACCAAGGAATGAAGCCGATCTCCTCGCGGACTTTGATCTTTTCGAGCTTTTCGTTCACCGAGCCGAAGAACTTCATTTCATCGTCCCACAACGTGTCCTGCACGAGCTTCCGCAGCCCGGCCGCTTTCGTCTCAAACTCCTTGGCCAGATCCTCGCGACCGGCCAGGCTCGCAATCCTGGCGAGCGCGACGGCATTTCCATACATGTAGGCGCTGAGCGTCGGCCGGACATTCTTCAACTTCCGCCCGCCGCTGATCGACTCCTCCATCGCGTCCCACACGTCCTCCTGCCAGAACAGGCCGTCGGGGCGGACATGCTTGCTTTCCCAGAGCCGGTAGTCGGCGACCAGTTCGTCCAGCAGACCAGTTAGCGTCACGGTGTCCTGGGTGACCAGCCAGCGCGACCAGAGCGCGTGGGCGAGCCATTGCGAATACTTCTGCAGGTGCGGCTGCGGCGCGCCGTTGTTGCCGCGCAGCCAGTAAAGCACGTATTCATCGGCATACGCCTGGTCCCGCAACCAGCGGGCTTCCTTCAGATGGTGGCCGAGTGCGCTGCTGACCGGTTTTGGCTTGGTGAGAAACTCGGTGAAGGTCCAGTGACCGCTGGCCGGGTCTCGCTTGAGGTGCTTGCGCAGCGCCCACCAGCGGAACCAGTAAATTTCCTCGACCTTCGGATCCGGGCAGGCGAAGCGCGGGACGTTTTTCCCCAGCCATTCCGCAGCGGCGGCGTTCGGAATGGCGTTGATCACCGTTTCCGGCTCCATCGTGTTGAACTTTTCGACATGTCGCGCGAACGACGACTCGGGAAGGATCGCCGTATTTTCCGCCGCGGACGAGGTAACCGCCGACCACAGGCAGGTGAGCATCAAGAGACCACAGGATTTTCGTATGGGATTGGGGGTAAGCACGAGCAGGTTTTTTCGATTGGGAAGCTAGCTAATGAGCGACCGAATGGTGGTGGTAATTTGAGGAATCAGGCCAATACGACAAATATATTCGGATCTTTTCATGATTCTTGCCATTCCACAGAATCTCCCCGTAGAGTCCTGCAACTCCAAAACCCATGGAACGCGTCACCGCCCTTTATCTCGTCGAAACCTCCCTGGACCTCGCCCGCGCCGCAGCTACTTTGGCGGGCGAGCAATCCTCCGGCACCTTCGTCGCGATCCCCGGCGAGACGGCCGATCTCAGGGAACGCTTCGCCGCGCGGGTCGAGGAAATCATCGAACTCGACGAATCGCCGACGCCCGCGCTGCCCGGTCACCGCGGGCCGGGTCCGTTCCGCCGGGCACACCTGCGGATTTCCTGGTCGATGGAGAATTTCGGCAGGAATCTGCCCGCACTGGTCTCCACGTTGCAAGGGAACCTCTACGAACTTTCGCAGTTTTCCGGCCTCAAGCTGCTCGACATCGATTTCCCGCCTTCTTTCGTCGCTGCCTTCCGCGGCCCCGCGTTCGGTGTCGCCGGTTGCCGGGCGCTTGCGGATGTTAGGGATCGCCCGCTGATCGGCACCATCATCAAGCCGAGCGTCGGCCTCACGCCGGACGACACCGCGGCTCTCGTCAGGACACTTGCCGAAGCGGGCATTGATTTCATCAAGGACGACGAGTTGTTAGCCGATCCGCCGCATTCGCCATTTGATACCCGTGTCGATGCCATCATGCGCGTGCTCAACGCCCACGCCGACCGCACGGGAAAGCGGGTGATGTATGCCTTCAACATCAGCGACGAATTGGATGCGATGCAGCGGCATTACGACAAGATCGTCGCCAGCGGCAACACCTGCGCGATGATCAGCGTCAACAGCGTGGGGCTGGCAGGTACGAAAAAACTCTGCGACCGCGGCGAGCTGGCCATCCACGGCCACCGCAATGGCTGGGGCATGCTCAACCGCCACCCGTTTCTCGGAATCGGTTTCGCCGCCTATCAGAAACTCTGGCGGCTCGCCGGCGTCGATCAGTTGCATGTGAACGGCATCGCCAACAAATTCTGGGAGCCCGACGGTTCGGTCGTCGCCTCGATCGAATCCTGCCTCTCACCAGAGCCGCTCGGAAAGCCGGTCCTGCCCGTGGTTTCCTCCGGTCAATGGGGCGGCCAGGCACCGGAAACCTTCCGCCACACCGGCACCACCGACTTCCTCTACATGGCGGGCGGCGGCATCATGGCCCACCCGTCCGGCCCCGCCGCGGGCGTCCGCTCGCTGCAAACGTGGTGGCGGGCCGCCGTGGAGGGACTTGATGCCGAAGCCGCGGTTAGGACCTATCCGGAGCTGGCGGCTTCCGTGAAAAAATTCGGCAAGTCATGAACCCTCTCGCTCTCGCGTTCTACGGCGACGATTTCACCGGCTCCACCGACGCGCTCGAATGGTTGGCGCGGGCTGGCGTTAGAACCGTGTTGTTTCTCGATCCGCCCGCTCCGGAGATGTTGGCACGCTTTCCCGGTCTTGGAGCCATCGGAGTCGCCGGACTCACCCGCTCGCTGCCGCCCGAGGCGATGCGCGCCGTGTTGGAGACCGCTTTCACCGCCCTGCGCGCCCTGAATCCGCGGCACGTGCATTACAAGGTGTGCTCCACCTTCGATTCCTCGCCCGCCATCGGCAGCATCGGCTGCGCCCTGGAAACCGGTGCGAAAGTGTTCGGCACCCCGATGGTTCCCATCCTCGTCGCCGCTCCGTCCCTCGGGCGTCACTGCGTTTTTGGAAATCTCTTCGCACGGATGGGCATCGGTTCCGCGGGTGCGATCCACCGGCTCGACCGCCACCCGGCCATGTCCAGGCACCCGGTCACGCCGGCCGATGAAAGCGACCTCCGGCTCCATCTCGCCCGCCAGACGGATTGGCGCTGCGACTTGATAGACATTCTCCAACTCCAGCGGCCGACCCGTGAGCCGCTGGAAAAAGCCGCAGCCGACGGTGCGCGCGCCATTTTGATAGATGCGCTGCACGATGACGACCTCCGTTCCGCCGGTGCAATCCTCGAAGCACTGGCAGATGGTCGCTCGCCCCAGTTCATCATTGGTTCCTCGGGAGTGGAGATGGCCCTCGCAACCCAGTGGCGAAAGGAAACGGCGGCAAGTCCCCTGCCCGCTCAGGAAACGCCGCCCGCGAACGGTCCGGTGATCGTGATTTCCGGCAGTTGTTCACCGGTCACCGGCGGACAGATCGGCCACGCGCTGGCTAACGGTTTTGGCGAGGTGGCGCTCGATCCGGTTTCCCTTCTCGAAAGCATCAGCGTGGAAAACGCAGTAACCGCTGCCCGCTCGATGCTGGAAAACGGCCGGTCCGTCGTCCTCCACACCAGCCGGGGACCCGATGATCCGCGTCATCCGGAGTTGCTGGCCCACCTTGCGGCGAAAGGGGTAACCGGAGCCGCAGCTTCCGCTCACACCGGGGAAATGTTAGGACGGGCTTTGGGAGAAATCGCCGGGCAATTGTTCGCCAGCACCCCGCTGCGTCGCCTGATGCTTGCTGGTGGCGACTCGTCCAGCCACGCCGCGCGCGCGATGGGCATCGAGGCCATCGAAATGGATGCCGTTTTCACGGCTGGCGCACCTCTATGCAAAGTCCATGCGTCAGGCCATCCAGCAGATGGCCGGGAGATAGTCTTCAAAGGCGGCCAAGTCGGTGCGGCCGATCTCTTCTCCCGGTTAGAGACCGGCACAGCCTCCAACACTTCATCATGAAAACCCTCGCCCTCGTCCACACGTCCGCCACCCTCGTCCCGGTCTTCCAGCAGCTTTGCAAGGAGCACCTGTCGGACGTGAACACTTTCAACATCGTCGATGACGGCCTCGTCCGCGCGATCGGTGCCAAGGGCAGCCTCACGGCGGACATCGCCCGCCGCGTCGGCGCGTATTTGCAGTCTGCCGAAGCAGGCGGGGCGGACCACATCCTGGTCACCTGTTCGTCCATCGGTCCGGCGGTCGAGGCATCGGCTCCTTTCATCGGCGTCCCGGTTCTTCGCGTCGATCAACCGATGGCGGATCTAGCAGTCACTACCGGAGCGCGCATCGGCGTGATCGCCACTTTGCCCACCACCCTCAATCCTACCACCGATCTGGTGCGGCGGCGCGCCTTGGCGGCCGGGAAAGATGTGACCGTGACCGCCGTCGTCTGCGAAGGCGCGTTCGAGGCGTTGATGGGCGGCGACGCGGCCAGGCACGATCTGCTGGTCGCCGCCGCCCTGCGCGAACTGGTCCCGCAGGTCGATGTGATCCTGCTCGCCCAGGCCTCGATGGCACGGGTCGTGGACACGCTGTCAGAGGCCGACCGCACCGTCCCGATCCTCGCGAGCCCGCCAATCGCCATCAAACATCTCGCGACCCTTCTCTAACTCATGATCGGATTCAAGAAGTTCAGCCTGATAGGTTCCGGCATCGCCCTCCTCGCCTGCCTGATAGGTCTGGCGATGTCCCGGCCGGATCTTTGGCAACCCGCGCTGCTCATGTCGGCAGTGGCGCTGGCGCTGGGGATCGGCTCCATCAGGTCGCTCAAAGGCTACAATTTCACCGTCTGGATCATCGCGGCCGTGGCGGCGGGCCTGCTCTATCCGGCGGCGTTTTCCAAGTGGGGGCCGCTGGACTTGCGGAACAAGTGGGTGATTCTAATCGTTGTTCAACTGGTGATGTTCGGTATGGGAACCCAGATGCGCCTCGCCGATTTCGCCGGCATCGCGCGGATGCCCTGGGGAGTGGTTGTCGCCGTCGGCTGTCAGTTTCTGGTGATGCCGCTGACGGGTTGGGCCCTGGTCCAGTTCTCGGATCTGCCGCCGGAAATGGCGGCGGGCGTGATCCTCATCGGCTGTTGTTCGAGCGGGCTCGCGTCCAATGTCATGACCTATCTGGCAGGCGGAAACCTGCCGCTCTCCATCACCGCCACCGCCATCACGACGATGCTGGCGCCCATCATGACGCCGCTTTGGATGAAGTTGCTCGCCGGCACGCTGGTGGAAATTGAGTTCACGAAAATGATGATGGAGATCGTGAAAATCGTCCTCGTGCCAATCGGCGCGGCGCTGTTGCACGACTGGTTAGTCATCAGCTCCCCTGTCACACGGCGTCGCATCCGCTTGGGCTGTTGGGCCGCTTTGCTCTGGGTGATCGTGGTGATTTCTGGAAATAACAGTTTCACTCCGGGATCCGGTGCGGCGATCGCCTGGGAACTATCAGGATTCGTCGCGGGGGCGGCCGTCGTCGGTCTCGGCTATCACGAGTGGGTGACGCGCCGGCCTGCGTTAGGCCGGATCATGCCGGTGTTTTCCATGGCCGGGATCATCTATTTCACCACGATCACGACCGCCGCCGGCCGCGACAACCTGATGCAGGTGGGGCTCGTGCTTTTCGTGATCGCCGTCGTTCACAATGGAGCCGGATATTTCTTCGGCTACTGGCTCAGCCGCTTGGCCCGACTCGACAAGGCATCGTGCCGCACGATCGCCTTCGAGGTGGGTTTGCAAAACGGCGGCATGGCCTCCGGGCTGGCCGGATCGATGGGGAAACTCGCCACCGTCGGCCTCGCCGCCGCAATTTTCAGCCCGTGGATGAACATTTCCGGATCGATCCTCGCCAATTATTGGAAACGTCGTCCCGTACAGCCCGACCATGATTGACGCCCTCCGCAAACTTCTCGGCCCCGGGCATGTCCTCACCGAACTTGAGGACATTCTGCCCTATGGATTCGACGGCACCGCCGTGCTGAAGCAACGCCCGCTCGCGGTGGTATTTCCAGCAGACGCCGCACAGATTTCCTCCATCATGCACCTCTGCCGCGAGCACCGGGTGCCGGTCGTTTCGCGCGGCAGCGGCACTGGACTCAGCGGCGGCAGCGTGCCGGTGGCCGGGGGCATCGTGCTCTGCCTGCAACGGATGAACCGCATCCTGGAACTGGACCAGCGGAATCTAACGCTGTTCGTCGAGGCCGGAGCCATCACCCAGAGCATCTTCGAAGCGGCCGACGCCGTTGGCCTGTTCTATCCGCCCGACCCCGGCTCGATGAAAATCAGCACCATCGGCGGCAACGTGGCCGAAAACTCCGGCGGCCTGCGCGGGCTGAAATACGGAGTCACCCGCGACTACGTGATGGGCATGGAGGTCGTGCTCGCCGATGGCACGATCACCTGGCTCGGTAACAAGTGCGTCAAGGACGTGGCCGGCTACAGTCTGCGGGATCTCTTCATCGGTAGCGAGGGCACGCTTGGCATCGTCACCCGGGTGCTGCTCAAGCTCCTGCCGAAACCCGCCGCGCGCCAGACCCTGCTCGCCACCTACACGCGCATGGACACCGCCGCAGCGACCGTTTCCGCCATCATCGCCGCGCACATCATTCCCTGCACGCTGGAGTTTCTCGACCGCCGGACCATCCGCTGCGTCGAGGATTTCGCCCACGTCGGCCTGCCGCGCGACGCCGAGGCGATCCTCCTGATAGAAACCGACGGCCATCCCGCCGCCGTTGCCGACGAGGCCTTGCGCATTGAGGAAATCGCCCGCACCC
>JBGSOI010000122.1:0-2193 GCA_041739215.1 Akkermansiaceae bacterium | reverse complement strand
GTGGCCTGGGCGAAAACGGAATCTCCGGCAGCGGTCCGAGCGCAGTCCGCGCCGGGATCGATGGCGGGGACGGCAAGGGTTCTCCCACAGCCGGTACGGGCTCGGGTGGCACGGTGGCCCCGGCCTGGGCGGCAGTCACTTCGCCGATGGTGAAATCTTCTCCGAGTTCGGTGGCCTCCCCTCCCCCCGGGAAGGAGATTTCGGGAATGATCGAGGGAACCCAGATGGCCACCGCCGCGAATCCGCTGACACTCAACCAGAGGGCGAGTGCGCCGATATTGAGCGCATGGAGCACGGAATCCTTCATGATGCCGCTGGCAAACTAACCAACGTCCCGGCGGGTGACAAGCTCCGGCCGCGGCTAACGCGCTCCCGCCTCCTTGAGCCTGGCGATGGCTTCGTCGAGCCGCTCGCGGGTGGCGGTTAGACCGGCGTTGAGCGTGCGGATTTTCTCGTCGCGGTCGGCAATGGCCTTCTCCCAAATCTTCACCTGCTCCTGGTTGGATTGATTGGCGGTGGCCACGGTGGCGACCTGGGCCTGATGCTCGGCGATCATTTTGGCCATCGCTGCATCGGTTTCCTGGCGGGCCTTGACGGTGGATTCGATGGATTCCTTGAGCTGGGCGACGTCGTTCTCGAGATTGGCGGCGCGCTTCTTCTCGAGTTCGTATTGCTCGCGGGAGGTGACCAGCTGCTGATCGAGAGTATTGATTCTATCAGCGAGGCCGCGCTCCTTCAGCCACTGCGCGAGGATGATGCCGGTGATGAGCAGGCAGCCAACGAGATTGAGAATCGGAAGGAAACGGCTGGCGGTCACGGCTGCGGACTTTTGGATTCGAAGCTGACTTTCTCGATGCCCGCGGCGCGAACGGCGTTGAGGACATCGAGCACGTTCTTATGACGCGATTCTGCGTCGGCGGAGATGAGCACGCGGGTTTCAGACGGGGCGGCTTCCTTCTGGAGGCGCGTGGTGATTTCCGAGATGGTGACGATCTGCGCATCCCAGGTGATGACTCCGTTTGGATCGATCGCGATCTGGAATGGCGGGGCCTTCGAATCGGCGACGCCGGTGGAAGCCTCCGGCAGATTGATCGGCACGCGGTTGAGCTGGGTCATGCTCAGGCTCACCATCATGAAGCTGGCTAACAGGAAGAACATGATGTCGATGAGCGGAATGATTTCAATCCGCGCCTCGTCGCCGTGGTCGTCGCCTGACGAGCTGCCTTGGAGTTGGACGGGCATCAGCGTGGGCGGTTGACGGAAGCGGCGTAGGCTTCGAGATCGTGGCCGTGTTCCTTGGCGGATTTGGTGAGCAGCTCGGAGTGGTTGATCCAACGTTCCAGCGAGGAGCGCAGGAGCGAGACGCGCTTGCGGAAAAAATTGTAGGGCAACAGGCAGAGCACCGCGATCGCGATGCCGCAGGCGGTGGCGATGAGCGCCTCGCCGATGCCGCCGGTGACCTTGGTCACGGCGAGTTGGTCGGTGCCGATGGCCGCGAAGGAACCCATCAGTCCGGCGACAGTCCCGAAGAGGCCTAACAACGGAGCGAGAGTAATCATGGTGCTCAGGATCCACATGCGGGCTTCCGACTTTTCAATCAGGTGAGTGGCGTGCAGTTGCATGGCGGCAAGCATGGAGGTGTTGGCGTGGCTCATGCCTTCGCGGAGGTTGGCGAGGTAAGGTTCCTCCGCGTTGTTTCCAAGCTGCCAGGCGGTTTGGAAATCGCCGGTGCCGAGCGCTTCGCGGGCCTTTTCCTGAAGCCCGGGACGGATCTTGGCCTGGAGCACGGTCCACCAGACGGTGCGGTCCAGGATCACACAAAGGGAGAGGAGGAAGGATGCGAGGATGGGCCACATGACCCAGCCGCCTTCAATGAATTTTTCGACGACAATGTTGGCGAGCACGGAGTTGTTAGTTCAGTTTAAAAACGATGGGGCGGGTGTATTTGACGACGCTGCCAGGTGGGAATTTCCATCGCCGCACGGCGCTAACAGCGCGCTCGTTGAGGATCGGCCAGGGTGACGGGCTTTTGGCATAGGCGGAAACGACGCTGCCGTTTTCCCCGACGACGAACTCAACGAGGACTGTGCCGGTCTGGCCCTTGGCGCGGGCTTCGGACGGGTAGGACGGAGCGGGCATGCGGCCACCGGCGAGGCGCTTGGCATCGGACATGCCGCTGCCGCCGTTGCGCCC
>JBGSOI010000069.1:0-25716 GCA_041739215.1 Akkermansiaceae bacterium | reverse complement strand
TTCAAGGAAATCGCCTGCTTCAATGGCGGGCTGTTTGAAAACACCACCGCCCTCCCGCTCTCCGCCACCCAGCTCGCCATGCTCAGCGATGCTGCCACCACCGATTGGTCGGAGGTCGAGCCCTCCATCTTCGGCACCCTGCTTACCCGCGCGCTCGATCCCCGGGAGCGCCACAAGTTAGGAGCCGAATACACCCCGCGCTCCTACGTCGAGCGGCTCATCCGCCCCACCATCATCGAGCCCCTGCGCGACGAGTGGGACGCCACCAAAATCGCCGCCGCGAATCTCCACCGCGAGGCCGATGCCGCCGAGGACCGCGCTGCGGAAATGGACGAGGAAATCAAAGCTCTCGGCACCACCGCCGCCGCCAAGGAAATCGGAGCCGCCGCTGCCAAGCTCCGTGCCGAGGCGAAAAAGAAAGACGCCGAGGCCCTCAAGCTCGTCACCGAATTCCACCGCCACCTCTGCAAGATCAAGATTCTCGATCCCGCCTGCGGCACCGCGAACTTCCTCTACGTCACCCTCGAACACATGAAACGCCTCGAAGCCGAGGTGCTCGAACTCGTCACCGCCCTCGGTGGCGACGCCACCTTCGAGATGAACGAATACAAAGTCCGCCCCGAGCAATTCCTCGGCCTCGAACTCTCCCCCAACGCCGTCGCCATCGCCCAGCTCGTGCTCTGGATCGGCTACTTCCAGTGGCAGCGCAAAACCACCGGCAAGGCCGACACCGGCGACCGCCCGCTGCTCCCGAAAACCCAGACCATCCGCCAGCAGGACGCAGTGCTCGCCTACGACGAGAAAATCCCGCGCCGCGATCCGGTTAGCGGGGAAATTCTAACGATCTGGAACGGCTACACCACCAAGACCCACCCCGTCACCGGCAAGGAAGTTCCCGACGAATCCGCAACCATCGCCCTCTTCGATTATAAAAATCCCCGCCGCGCCGAGTGGCCGCAGGCGGACTACATCGTTGGTAATCCGCCCTTCATCGGAGCCTCCCGCATGCGCGACGCCCTCGGCGACGGCTACACCGAATCTCTCCGCAAAGCGTGGAAAGGCGATGTCCCCGAGTCCGCCGACTTCGTCATGTTCTGGTGGCAAAAGGCCGCTGCGGAAGTCGTGCAAGGTCGTTGCAAAAAGTTCGGCTTCATCACCACCAACTCCATACATCAGACCTTCAACCGCCGCGTCATCGAGCCGTTCCTGGCAGACGCCAAAAGACCGCTCCACCTCGCCTACGCCATCGCCGATCACCCGTGGGTCGATTCCACCGATGGAGCCGCCGTCCGCATCGCGATGACCGTCGCCGCACCCGGTAAAGGCGAAGGCATTCTCGAAAAAGTTGTAAGCGAACAAGCCCGCGAAGACGGCGAACACGAAGTGTCTCTCATAAGGAGTGGGGGCACTCTTGCCCCCACACTTCAAATCGGCGCTGATCTCAGCGCGTGTGCAGCTCTGCAAGCCAACTCAAAAATCGTGGCCCGCGGAGTGCAAACAATCGGCGAAGGGTTTGTAATCACCGAAGAAGAAACTGAGACGATCAGAACATCCGATCCAAATATCGGCGAACATCTCCGGCCCTACCTTAACGGCAAGGACCTGACTGATAGGCCACGCCGAGTCTCTGTAATTGATTTCTTTGGTTTGTCGGAACGAGAGGCTTTGGAACTTGCTCCAACTTGCTATCAGCGGCTTTTCACAACTGTCCGTCCTCAGAGGCTCCAAAACAGTCGAGCATCTTATCGCGATAATTGGTGGATTCTCGGTGAGCCGCAACCCGCGTTGCGGATGCAAATGAGCGGACTTGCCCGCGTGATTATTACACCAGTAACAGCGAAGCATCGCTTCTTTGTTTTTCTTGATACCACCACATTGCCTGATCAGGCACTAAATACGATTTGTGTCGATGACGCCTATCTTCTAGGAATCCTATCATCACAGTTGCATGTCACGTGGGCACTCGCTGCAGGAGGCCGTCTCGGCATGGGCAATGACCCGCGCTATAACAACACCCGCTGTTTCGAACCGTTCCCATTCCCCGCGCTGGACGAATCCCCGCTCAAACATCGCATCCGCGATCTCGGCGAGCGTCTCGATTCGCACCGCAAGCGGCAGCAGGAGCAGCATCCCGGCCTCACGCTCACCGGCATGTATAACGTGCTCGAAAAGCTCCGCAGCGGCGAGCCGCTCACCGCCAAGGAAAAGCAAATCCACGACCAAGGCCTCGTCACCGTGCTGCGGCAGATTCACGACGAGCTGGATGATGCCGTGTTGGAAGCGTATGGGTGGGCGGATTTGGCAGGGACCGCTCTCCGCAGCGGTCCGGCGAATGAAACGTCCTTGAACCGCGCGAACGCGCCCGAAGACAAGGGCTCGATCATTCTCAACCCATGCGCCGGACCGCCCGGAATGCAGGGCGAGCGCCAGCGAGATTCCATCAATCGCGAAGCGCTAACAGCATGGCCGGAGGCAACTCGGTCCCTGCCGGAGGACGAACTCCTCACCCGCCTCGTCGCCCTCAACCACGAGCGCGCCGCCGAGGAAAAGCGCGGCCTCATCCGCTGGCTGCGCCCGGACTATCAGAATCCAACCGCCGCCGCGCCCCAACCCGTGCAAACCACTCTCCAAGGCACCGACCCCGATTCTTCCTCTTCAAATCAAAAATCCAAAATCAACAATCCTCAATCGTCAATCCATCCCTCTTCATCTCTCCCCTGGCCCGACCGCCTGCCGGATCAAGTCGCCATCATTCGCAAGCTTATCGCCGGTTACGACAAGAGTGTCGTAACTCCTGACGCCGAAGCCCTGTCGGGCCTTTTCGGCAGGAAGAACAAGAAGCGCATCGAGCAGATCGAGGGGATCCTGGAGACGCTGAAGGGGCTGGGGCAGTTGTAAGACGAACGAGGGCGAACGAAATCAAAGTCGCGACATCTTCTTACTTCGCTGCTCCACAATAAACCCGAACGGCCTCTTGTGCTCTGAAGCGTTTCGTTTGATTTCCTCCCAGCGGTTGACCACTTCGCGCACGATCACCCAATGGTCCCAGCCGGCTCTCGGAGGCCTGAAGAAAAAGACGCCGATCTTGTTTTGCTGGCAGAGATCCCATTGGGCGCGAGTGCGGTGGATATTCAAATCCTGCGTTAGAACGACTCCGTGTTTGGATGCTACCTGGGGAATCCATTCCTCATCATCGGCCCCTCACTCGAATTCATCCGGGCACCAAATCACCGAAACATTTTCCGAAGGTCTGGCCTTCTGGAACTCACCCATGCCGGATGCGATTCGATGGGAAAAATTCTCATCGAAATAGATCCTCATGCGGCCTTCTGTAGTTCAAAGGCTTTTGCAGCAAGCACCGCCTCGGTCGAGATGCGGAAGGACTCGGCGACGTTTTCGGCAGACTCGCCCCCGCGAAGCAGTGACATGACGGCTTCAGTGGTCAGGTTGGTGCCTTCGATCACCGGGCGGCCGAATGCGCGGCGCGGGTCTACCACCACAGGATGTTCCCGGCCCAAGGGAAAGTAACGGCTGGCAAGGGAACTGGCCTGATCGAAGTCCAAACCGGCGCAGAATGGTTCTAGTACCTTGCTGAAGGCGGTTTGCCCGCGGGTGCCGAGCTCCAGCAGAATGTCCTCGTTCAAGGATTTGATCAACGTCCGTCCCGAAGTCATGAGGCCTTTGAGCGCGAAAGGATGCGGTGTTTGAAATCTCTCCATCAACTCCGCCCTGGCCTGGCGCACCGTGGACATCGGAATGCTACGCTTCCTAAGCTGAGCGATTGTGAAAAGCTCAATCAGGGCATGAAAACCAAAATGGCGGTCCGCGCCCTCTCCCTCCGTGACGAATTCACCCGCCGGGTAATAACGTAGATCATCGTCCAATCTCCCGCTGACCCATGAACGTAGCACAGACAACGGCAACCTCAGGATGCGTGCGGCATCCGGCACCAGGTAAACACCCCGGCTCCACGGGTCGGCGATTGATTTGGTTGCGGTCACGCCCGGAAATTAGCACTGGCAACTCGGATCCGGCAACACATCATCTTGACTAGGTCTCCAATAAACGCATGGTTTCTGAGGCTTAAATGCACCAATTCCTCATGAAACTCGAATTCCACATGGTCACCGAATTCGGCGAATTCCTCGCCGATGGTCACCTTGGCAACCAATTCCGCAACCTGCGCATTGAAAGCGTCTGGGATCGGGTGGAGTCGGTGACGTTCGATTTCACGGGTGTCACGAACCTGACGGATTCTTTCGTCCACGCGACGTTCGGCAACATGGCGGAGGAGCACGGAGACGAGTTTGTGGCGAAGGTGAAATTCAAGGGCTGCTCGCCCTTGGTGCGTTCCTTTCTTTCCATTGCGGTAGGCGAGGGGCTGAGAAAGCACCAGGCCATGCACCGCGGTTGTTGAGCGCATTTCGAATCTCCCTCAAGCAGCGCCTTCTCCAAGGAAGCAGTTCCCCACAGACACGCCGTTTCCAACGAGCCTGCGGGGATGATTTTCAATTCAGCGTGATACAACCCGGAGCGCCGGACGCTCCATCGCCCCATTCATTATGGGCGGTGACGGTGATCGTGGGTGAGTTCGTCACGTAGACCCCAACTGCTGCCTAACCGCGGCTTCTCCAACTGGATGAAGCGGGCGATGAATGCCTTGCCGAACCCTCGACCGATGATGTAATCCACAAATCTACCAGTTGCATAGGCCTCTCCGGTTCCAGTTCAGATAAAGCCATGAACATCCAAATCATCCTTGAATTCCTCGTGATCCTCGGAGCCCTGGCAATGGGAGCGCGCGCGGGCGGAGTCGGGCTCGGCTTGTGGGGTGCGGTCGGATTGCTGGTGCTGGTCGCGGGATTCGGAATCGCGCCGGCGGCGATTCCCGGTGAAGTCCTGCTGATTGTCCTAACGGTGATCATGGCCGCGTCCGCGATGGAGGTGGCGGGTGGCATCGATTTCCTCGTGCGGGTGGCGGAGGGGATCATCCGGAAAAACCCGAAGCAGGTCACCATCGTGGCTCCGCTCGTCACGTATGCCTTCACCTTCGCCGCGGGCACCGGCCACATTGTCTATCCGCTGCTGCCGGTGATCTACGAGGTCGCCCACGAAAACGGTATCCGCCCCGAACGGCCGATGGCGGTCGCCACCATTGCTTCCCAACAGGCGATCACCGCCAGCCCGGTCTCTGCGGCGACGGCGGCGATGATCGGACTGCTGGCCCCGCACGGCTTTGGCCTCATCCAGATCCTGCTCATCTGCGTTCCCGCCACTTTGCTGTCAGTGCTGATCGCGGCGTTCGTCCAGCTCCGGGTGGGAAAGGAGCTGAAGGACGATCCCGAGTATCAGAAACTGCTGGCGTCCGGAGCGCTCCAGGCACCGAAGACGTCATCGGCCTCCGAGCCGGTTCCCTTGCGGAAAGGCGCCAAAGCCAGCGCGATCATCTTCCTCGCCGGAGTGGCGGTGGTGGTCGCCGCGGGAATCTTTCCCGCCATCCGCACCGTCGCTGGCACCGGCCCGACGCCAGTGGTCCTGACCATGCCGATCAGCATCGCCATCGTCATGCTGGCCGTGGCGGCGGTGATCCTAACGATCACCAAAGCCCCCGTCGGTGATGTCCCGAAATCGAAGACCTGCCAGTCGGGAATCACCGCGATCATCGGTATTCTGGGCCTGGCCTGGCTTGGCGACACGTTCATCAACGCCAACCGCGAGGTAATCATCGGCGGCCTCAGCAGCATGGCGACCGCCGCGCCGTGGACTTTCGCCATCGGTTTGTTCCTCGCCTCGATGCTGCTTTACAGCCAGGCCGCCACCGCCCGCGCGCTGATGCCACTGGGACTCTCGTTAGGAATTCCGGCACCATTCCTCATCGGCATGTTCCCGGCGGTGAACGGTTACTTTTTCATTCCGAACTACGGCACCCTGATCGCCGCGATGCAGTTCGACCGATCGCAAACGACGCGCATCGGCAAGTATCTCGTAAACCATTCGTTCATGCTGCCCGGACTCATCTGCACCATCGGCGGGGTCGGCTTCGGCCTGTTATTGGCCACGTTCTTCAACAACTAACCGGAATTTAGCCATGAACATTCCCGTTCCCTATGGCAAATCCGCCGTCACCGCGGCAGCGGCGTTGGCCATGATCTCTGTTGGCTTCGCAGCCCCGAACAGAGCTTCCGAAGATATTCCAAATCCCGTAACATCGTCTGTCGAACAAGGGCAAACCTCCCTTGATGAAACATTCGATTGGCATGAATGGCGGTTGGAGAAACGCCGCGAAGCCTTGGAGGACACCTCCTTCAAATTCAACCTGCGCACCTACTACATGGATCGCGACAAGTTCGACGATACCGAGAGCAAGGCGTGGGCCGCCGGCGGCTGGGCGGGAGTGAAAACGGGCTATTTCCTCGATCACATCGCTCTCGGACTAACCGGCTACACCTCGCAACGGCTCCAAGGCGATGAGGATCAGGACGGCACGCTGCTGCTCGCGCCGGGACAGGAAGGCTATTCCGTGCTGGGAGAACTTTACGCGGACGTGCGGATCCTTGACTGCCTGAATTTCATCGTCGGCCGCAAGGAGTTCGACACTCCCTTCATCAACCGCAACGACACGCGGATGACTCCTAACACGTTCGAGGCCATCGTCCTGCAGGGCATCGGTGAACTGAAAGACGGAGCCTCCATCAAATACGGCGCGGGCTATTTCGACCAAATCAAGGAACGCAATGCCGATGACTTCGTGTCCATGTCGGTCGATGCCGGCTCCACCGTCGAACGCGGCGTCTTCGCCGCGGGCGGACTCTACAAAAAAGGGAATTTCTCCTTCGGTGGCATCGACTACTACAGTGAAGACATGATCAACATCGCCTATCTGGAGGCGAAGCTGGAAGTGCCGATCTGCAATGAATGGAAAGTGAATTTCGCCACCCAATACATCGATCAGCGCAGCGTCGGCGACGAGCTGCTGCCCGACGGCGACTTCAATTCGCGCCAGTTCGGAATCAAGGCCGAAGTCCCGGTCGGCGACGCCTTGTTCAGCGCAGCCTACACCGATGCCTCCGGGGATGCCAACGTGCAGAATCCATGGAGCGGCTACCCGGGTTACACGGCCGTCCAGGTCCAGGATTTCAACCGCGAGGGCGAAGGCGCATTCCTGCTCCGGGCAGGTTATGAATTCGCCGCCATCGACGGTCTGAGCGCCTACGCGCTCGGTGTCTTCGGCACCGAACCTGACCAGCCGGGCGAATTCCGGCAGGACGAATACGACCTGAATCTCCAGTGGGCACCCACGAAGGGGACGTTGAAGGGCTTGTCTCTCCGGCTCCGCTATGCATTCGTCGAGCAGCACGGCGGGGATGACGACACGCTCACCGACTTCCGGGTGATCTGTAACTATGCGTTCGCGTTCTAGCAAAGTGGCAATCAATTTCTAACACACCTCTCCAGCAATCAACCCCCGAACCTGCATGTCTCCCAGATACCAACGGTGGCTTCTATGCCTCGGCGTTGCGATGATGATTTTTTCGCTCGGCGCGTGCGGTCTTCCCGATGGCGGCCAGCGCACCCATTCGACGGCGATGACCGGCAGTCCGGGCAGTAAGCTCGCTGAACTGGTGCGACCCCGCCTTGCCGCGCATCCGGGGCAGTCCGGATTCCACTCCCTCCCGGACGGTCGCGATGCCCTGGCGGCGCGGCTGGCTCTGGCGGATGCGGCGCAATCCAGTCTCGATGTGCAGTATTTCATCTGGAACAAGGACATGTCCGGCAGGGTCATGATCGAGCGCTTGTTCCGCGCCGCCGACCGGGGTGTGCGCGTGCGATTGTTGCTGGATGATCTCGGGACGATGCCGTCCGACGCCACGCTGCTCACGATCGACAGTCATCCTAACATCGAGGTGCGGATGTTCAACCCTGTCGCCCTGCGCTCGCCCCGCATGCTTGGCATGGTCGTCGACTTCGGGCGCATCAACAAACGGATGCATAACAAGACCTTCACCGCCGACGGGCAGGCTTCCATCGTCGGCGGCCGCAACATCGGCGATGAATATTTCGAAGCGCGTTCGGAGATGAATTTCGCCGATCTCGACGTGGTGGTCATCGGCCCGGTCGTGAAAGAGGTCTCCGATCAATTCGACCTCTACTGGAATAACAAATCCGCGATTCCCATCACCGCATTGGCGCGGCAGAACACGACGCCCCAACAGTTCGCCGAACAGCGGGCCGCCCTCGCCGCGCACCACGAGACGGCCAAGGCTTCCGAATACGCGCAAAGCCTGCGGGACTGTGAAATTGCCCGGCAAATCAGGACTCGCTCGGTGAGTTACGACTGGGGAAAGGCCACGATCATCGAAGACCATCCCGACAAGGTGGCCACTTCCGCCGACCAGACGGAGACGCATCTCGCGCCGCAGTTGCGCGAGGTGGTCGCTAAAACCAAGGACGAGCTTTTTCTCGTCTCGCCGTATTTCGTGCCGGGAGATCAGGGCGTCGAGCTCCTCGCGGACGCGCGCAAACGCGGTGTGCGGGTGGTCGTGATCACCAATTCGCTGGCCTCCACCGACGGCGTGCACGTCCACTCGAAATATAAGAACTATCGGAAACCGTTGGTCGAGGCCGGCATCGAGCTCTACGAAGTCAAGCCGACCGCCGGTGCCCAGCTCAAGCGGCGCTTTCGCGAGCCGGCCGGATCGAGCACGGGAGGCTTGCATGCAAAGACATTCACCTTCGACCGTCGGATTGGCTTTATCGGTTCCTACAATCTCGACCCCCGCTCCAGCAAACTGAACACGGAAATGGGCGTGCTCTTCGACTGTCCGCCGTTAGCGAAGCGCCTGCCCGAGCAGACCGAACGCCACCTCGCTGAAAACGCGTATCACATGGAACTCGAAGGCGATCGCCTCGTCTGGGTGACCCACGAGGATGGCAAGGAAGTGAGGTATTACTCGGAACCAGACACTGGAGCCATGAAACGCATCAAGGCCCGGGTGATCGGCTGGCTGCCGATCGAGTGGCTGCTTTGAGCATCGCGTGGGATGAACGGAAGCCATAAACGGGTTGCAACGCGGCAATAGGAAATCGCATCATTTCTCCATGGAAAAATCGAAACCCGTCCCCGCCGTTTTCCCCGTCCGCGCCGCCAGCCCCTCCGGCATGAGCGTCGAGTTAAATGCCAACGGTTCCATCCGCCGGATGGACTGCGGCGACATCATGCTCAACGTGTTTCTCGGCAACGAGGCTGAAGGAGGCCCAGCCAACATCTATCTGCGCCGCCTCGGGAAATCGGTGGATTCGATTCCCCTGCTAGGCCCGGGCAGCCCGGCCTCCTATCAAACTAACGGAAATGGCATGGTCGCCGCCGGCTCTTGGGGAGATCTTGCCTTCCGCGTGCGTCTGCTGCTCGCCGAGTCCGCCAAGGCGTGGTTCTGGCATGTCGAGTTGGAAAACACCGGGACAAGCGCCGTCACCTGCGATCTCATCCACACGCAGGACATCGGAATCGCCCACTACGGCGCGACGCGGCTCAACGAATTCTACGTCAGTCAATACGTGGACCACGCTCCGCTCGCACACGCGCTAACAGGCGTGGCGGTCGCATCGCGGCAGAACCAGTCGATGGGCGGACGCTGCCCGTGGACGGTCATCGGATCTCTCGGCAAGGCCGTTTCCTGGTCGACCGACGCGCTCCAGTTCCACGGCCTCGCCACCCGCGCCGGCGGAGAACCCGCAGCTCTAACATCCGGCCTGCCCGGTGAGCGCCTGCAGCACGAGCACTCGCTGGGCGCCATCCAGGATGAGCCCATTGTGCTTGAGACTGGCGGAAAATCCCAACGCGGATTCTTCGGTTGGTTCGAAGCGGACAAACCCACCGCCACCTCCGCGGAAGACACCTGTTGGATCGATGCCGCGCTCGCCCTGCCGGAAGCAACCTGCCCGCCGTGGTCGGAGGAAATTCCATTAAACAGCCCCGCTTCCAGCCTTTTCTCTTCGGCTCCTCTGCTGGAAACCGAAGTTCTGAACGAGGCGGAAATCACTGCATTCTTCGGCACGGAACAACGCCACGCGGAGAAAGAAAACGGCAGCCCATGGTCGTTTTTCACCGGAAACGGGAACCATGTCGTGCTCAAGGCAAAGGAGCTCAAGGTGCTCCGCCCCCACGGCCATCTCCTGCGTTCCGGCGGATCCCTAACACCCGACGAATCCGCCCTCACTTCCACCGCGTGGATGAACGGCGTCTTCCACTCGATGGTCACGCAAGGCCATGTCAGCATCAACCGCTTCCTTTCCACCTGCCACAGCTACCTCGGGCTTTTCCGCAGCCACGGCCAGCGCGTTTTCATCGAAACCGACGGTGGCTGGAAATTGTTAGCGATGCCATCCGCGTTTGAAATGAACCAGGACTCCTGCCGCTGGATCTACAAACACGGCGGTGGCGTGATCGAAGTATATTCCTCCGCACCCGATGACCGCCACGAGCTGCGCTTGTCTATGTCGGTGCTCGAAGGAGCTCCTGCCAGATTTCTAATCACCCACCACGTCGCCCTCAATGGGGATGACGGCAGCGCCTCCATCCCTGCGAAATTTGAGATCAATGGTGCGTCGGCTTTCGTCCGCGCCATTCCGGACAGCGACGTGGGCCGGCGTTTCCCTGATGGAGGATTCATTGTCGGAGCGTCCGAGGGTACGTTGATAGAAAAAATCGGTGGGGACGAACTCCTCTTTGCGGATGGCGTTTCCCACAACCAACCTTATCTCTGTTTCATCACCTCGCCCGCCACCGCCGCCGGCTTGGTCATGCGTGGCAGATTGGTGGATGAATCCGTCGGGCAAACCGGAAACTTCTGGGAGACCATCGCATCCGGTTTGCAAATCATCTCTCCCGAAGCGAGCAAGCTTGCCCCGGCCGCTGAACGCGCGGGCGAGATTTTCCCGTGGTTCATCCACAACGCGCTCGTTCACTATCTTTCCCCACGCGGCCTCGAACAATACTCCGGCGGCGGCTGGGGCACCCGGGATGTCTGCCAGGGACCGGTGGAACTGTTGCTCGCCCTCGGTCGCTTCGAGCCAATGCGCGATCTGTTATGCCGTGTTTTCCGCCAACAGAACACCGACGGCGATTGGCCGCAATGGTTCATGTTCTTCGAGCGCGAACGGAACATCCGCCCCGGCGATTCGCATGGCGACATCGTCTATTGGCCGCTGCTCGCCCTGGCCCAGTATCTAACCGCCACCGGCGATGCCAGCCTGCTGGATGAATCACTGCCGTTTTTCCACTCGGACGAAAACGCCGCCGAAGTGGCAAGCGTCCGGGATCATGTCCAGCGCGCCCTGGATTTGATCCATCACCGGGTCATCGAAGGCACCACCCTCGCCGCTTACGGCCACGGCGATTGGAACGACTCCCTCCAGCCCGCCAAACCCGACATGCGCGAACGGCTTTGCAGCTCGTGGACCGTCACCCTCAACTATCAGACCTTCGTCGCGCTGGCTGCCGCCTTCAGACACATCGGGAAAAAGGATCGCGCCACGGAATTTGAAACGATGGCCGCGACCATTCTCGAGCAGTTCCAGCGTGTGCTAGTCGTGGACAACGTCCTGACCGGCCTCGCCTATTTTCATGAGGGAGGAAAAACCGACTACCTCCTGCATCCCCGCGATACCACAACCGGCTTGTCCTACAGCCTGCTGGCGATGATCCATGCCATCATCAATGACATGTTCACCCCCGAACAGGCGGAAGCCCACCTCGCCCTGATCCGCGACCACCTGCTAGGCCCCGACGGCGCACGTCTTTTCGACCGCCCCATGGCTTATCGTGGCGGCCTTCAGACCAATTTCCAACGTGCCGAGAGTGCCAGCTTCTTCGGTCGGGAAATCGGCATCATGTACATGCATGCCCACCTCCGTTACTGCGAGGCGCTTGCCCGCTTCGGTGATGCGGAAGCCTTCTTCCGGGCGCTCAGCCAGCTCAACCCCATCGCCATCCGCGAACTCGTTGCCACATCCGCACCACGCCAAGCGAACTGTTATTACTCCAGCACCGACGCCGCTTTCAAAGACCGCTACGAGGCCTTCAACGAGTATGATCGGGTGAATAACGGCGAAGTCGCCCTCGAAGGCGGCTGGCGCGTCTATTCGAGCGGCGCGGGCATCGGCGTGCGCCTGATCATGCAGTGCTTCCTCGGCCTGCGTGTGGAAACCGACTCGCTAATCATCGATCCCGTCATCCCCGCCAAACTCAACGGGCTGAAGGCAAACCTTGTTCTAGCAGGCCGCCCGGTCACCGTCGTCTATCAAATCAAGTCCAACGGTTGCGGCCCGGTCTCAGTCGATCTCAACGGCGTAAAGCTCGATTTCACCCGCGAGGCGAATCCTTACAGAACCGGCGCAGTCCGCATTTCCATGGACGCCTTCACCCGCAGCCTGTCCGGCGATAATGATGTGTTGGCGGTCCGGATCGGGTGATTCCGACAACCGCTGAATTGACATCCTTACTTTTTCGCCTTACTTATCCACCGTGATTGCAACAATAACCAGCAAGGGACAGATCACGATTCCACAGGCGCTTCGGCAACGGCTGAATCTCAAAGTTGGGGATCAACTGGAGTTCGATGAGAAGGCCCCCGTCCTCACCGCGCGGCGAGTGGTGGATCGCGGAATCTGGGAAAAAACACTCAAGGCATGGCAGGCGAGCACGGATCAGGCACTCGAGGATCACCCGTGGAAGCAATTGCCCTCGTCCGAAATACTCCACGAGCTGCGCGGTGGGCCGGCGGATTCCACCTCTCCCCAGCCATGATCACCGCTCTGGATTCCTCCGTGCTTTGGGCCATCATCAAAAAGGAATCCGGTCATGAAAGCTGGATCCAGGCACTCATCCGGGCGGCAAGCGAGGGACCTCTGGTGATCAGCCCGGTCGCTTTTGCCGAGTTGTCGCCATCGACACCAAGCGCGGGTTCTTTGATGGAATTTCTTGAGCAACTGGCAATTTTCTATGATCCCGTTTCAGCCGACGCGGCTTATCTGGCTGGCCAGACATTCAAAAACTATCGCAAGGCCGGCGGGCCGCGGGAGCGCCTCGTCCCGGATTTTCTGATCGCGGCTCACGCTCAAATGCAAGCCAACCGCCTTGCTGCGATTGACCGGGGATACCTCCGAACGTGGTTTCCGGATTTGAAACTGCTGGCTGTCGAAAAAATTGAATTCGAAAAATGAGCCGGACATACCACTGACGTTTCACAAAATGAATTACACCATCCGGCGAGTGAAGACAGGTGAGGCGGATCTTTATCGGCGGGTTCGATTGGAATCCCTGAGAGAGTCACCGGAGGCATTCGCATCCACTTACGAGGCCGCATTGAGCAGGAATCACGAGAGCTGGTTGGCGCAGGCTGACGCTTCAGCCTCGGGGAAAGATCGTGCTACCTTTATCGTCCTTGCCGACCAGCCGATTGGCCTGGCTGCAATCTATCGAAATGACGACTTGCCCAATGAAGGAGAACTTATTCAGGTTTGGGTTTCCCCTTGCAGTCGCGGCTGCAAGGTCGCTACCGATTTGATGGACTCCGTTTTTCATTGGGCGGCATCCAATGACTTCGTAACGGTCCGAGCCGAAGTCACTCCAAGCAATTTGAGGGCACTACGATTTTATGAGAAATACGGATTTACTCGGAGAGCCCCTGACAATGAATCCGGCTGCATGCTCACCATGAAAACAAAGCCATAAAGAGTTCCGGACTGCTAGACCGGCGTCGTCCGCTTGCCGAGGCGGAGATCCGCGACGAAGGGCAGGCTGGTCACGGTGACGGATTCTCCCGCCGGGTCGATGGCGGCGTGGGTTCCGCGCTGGCATTCGATGGAGGTGATCCGCTTTCCGTCGGGCAGGGGCGGAGCGATGGTCAGGCCGCCGGGCGGGAGGGTGATGGAGTTGGCGATTCCGACATGGATCGAGTTCCGGCGAACGGCACGGATCTGGAAATCCAACGGACCGTAGCGGGTGGGGAGGTTGCTAACGGAAAACCCCTCGTCCTCGGAGATCCAGGCCCACGGCATCCCGGGGGCCAGCACCATGGAGTCGGTGGCCTCACGTTCCTCGGCGATCATCGAGGCCACGGCTAACAGGTATTCCGCGGCAATCCAGGTGTGTGGCACGTCACCGAGGTGGCCCGGCGAGCGCGGGTCGCGCCAGGTGATTTCCGGCCACTGGTTCCACTCGGAGGGGCGACGGTCTGATAGGAAAAAATCGAGCAGCTCGTTGGCGGTGTCGCGTTTGCCGAGGCGGACGAAGGCGCCGATGATGCGGATCTCGTAGGCGGTGTAGTTGGTCCACACCATTTCCCCGCGGTGCTTGCGGTGGAATCCGTCGAGGTAGGTGTCGAGCATCGCGTGCAGCGGGCCTTCCGGCAGCGAGCCTGCGAAGTCGAGCATGGCGATGGCATTGGAGGTGGCGGTGGGATCGAAGTCCGCCCACTCGACCGAGCCGGGAATGTAGGTGAGTTTCTTTTCGGCGATGACCTTGTCGATGGATCGCAGCAGATCGCCTTGGAAACGCGCGGCTTCGGAATTCCACCAGTTCGAATCGTCGGGGAAACCCATGACATCCGCGAGATCGGCGGCGGCTTCGAGGCCGCGCACTCCCCAGAAATCGTCCCAGTAGGAATGGACGTGGTGGGCGAGGTAGCCTTCGTGGCTGGCGGATTCCGGCAGCAGTCCGAAGCACGCGGCGTGTTCGCCGGACCGGTATTCCGCGGTCATCCGCTCCGCCCGCAGCGAAATCAGATAGGCGGCGGCCTTGCGGACATGGGGAAGCATTTCCGCCAGAAATTTCCGGTCGCATCCTTCCCGATAGACCTCGCGGACTCCCCACAGGAACTGGCCGTGGCTGTCATGCTCGACGAGCCAATCGACGCCGTCGCGATCGACCACGCAGGGGACGAAACCGTCCTCCCGCTGGAACTGCACATACCATGTTAGAAACTCGCGCAAAGCGAAGGGAAGACCGGCCTTGGCTAGGGCCGCGCCCATGATCACACAATCCCTGACCCAGGAGCGGGTGTAGCGGCGGGGGCCGGGCTGGATCGCCGGACCGTCGCGGTTGATGAGAATGTGACCGGCAGCGGTGCGGAAGGCATCGAAAGCGGGCCCGGCGGACTTCGGCACCGTCCATTCCACCACGCCGAGGGTCTTCCTCCAGCGGGCTAGCGCCCTGGCCCTGCCGGTTTTGGTGGCGGGCTTGGACTTGCCGAAATAGGGAATCGAGACTGTTACTTCCATCGTCGATTCGCCGTGCGGGAGGTTCCATGCCATCGCCGCGGAGGCCAGGCCGGTGGGGTCATCGACTTTTTCCGACGGCGGCATTTCGCCATGCGCGAGGGTCCAGAGCACTCCGCTTTCCTCAAAGGCGCCGGCACCGGAGGCATCCGAGTGAGGACTAACGGAAATTACCCGGTCCTCCACCGTCATTCCACGAGTCCCGCAGGTGATCCGGTGGATAGGGCTGCGGCCGCCGAGATTGCGGAAGGCCTGCCACGGGGGATTCACTTGGAACGGTCGCACGGTGACGATCAGTCGCGTGTCCGCGGTCGGCTTGCGACAGGTCAGCCGATAGGTGACGTGCAGTGTCAGACTGCCATCCGCGCCATCGACCCATGGCATGATTTCCAGGGTGATGTCGTTGTTTTTCCAGGTGACCGAGGGCATCGGTGCTCCGCCTTTCGGCAGCGAACCGATGGTTTCCACATCGGCCCAGGTGACCCGCTTGCCAGCGGTTAGAACGAAAGGCTCCAGGGAAAAGCCGGCCTCGTCCACTTCGACCATGCCTTCCTCGTTGATCAGCGCGCGCCGCTTTCCTTCCGGGCTGCCGACCGGCGTCCAGTAGGATTGCTCGCGCAACCAGTAACGTGGAAACCACCCGCGCGGGTAATCCGCGGCCAGGGAGTGGACGAACTCGTTAGGCGTGCTGGAAAACGAATCCGGCCGCAGAGAGAGCGAACCCAACGCGGCGCATTCGCTGTTAGCGAAAGTGATTCGCAAGTGCCGTCCCTCGACTCCCGGTGTCGGGATGTGGCTCTTCAGCCCGAGCGCCGAAGTGGAATGATGGATCGACGTCCACGATTTCCCGTCAGCGGAAATCTCCACTTCGAACTTCCGGCGTGGCAGGGACTGCGGCCATGAGAAGACCATGCCGCCAAACCGCAGCGGTTTGCCGAAATCCACTTCCAAGCGGGGTTGGGCGTCGTTGGAAGCCGCCTGCCAGCCTGTTAGCAGATCCGGGTCAAACACCGCTTCCGGAGGGAAGCCCCGCTGGTGGCTGGAAGCGGTGATCGTGCGCGGCTTGTGAAGACCCTGGTCCTCGTAAGTCGGAGAAACGAGTTCCAACACCCCCTTGCCACCGGTTCCGGCGACGATCGCGAACTCGACCGAACCGACATCCGTGGGCGCGCCGCCGCCGGCGGGTCCCCAGGCGAAGGGCAGGTCGCGTTCATGGAAGCGGATGTTGGTCCATGCATCCGGCAGCTCGACATTCTCGCGCAAGCGCCGCCAGACGTTGGTATTGCCGGGATCGGCGACCTTGAACTCGAAGTTGTTAGCGGGACCTTCCCCGCGCAGGGAGAAGCCGATTTCAAAGGTCCCGGGCAAGGTGAAGCGGATCACCCGCCGGATCACGATGAAGCCGCCACCGCCATGGAAATCGTAAGCCAGACGCAAGCCGGAACCGCCGTCCGCCGCCTCGATCCGCGTCACCACTCCCTCCGACTGGCCGGAGGCGAACACCTGCCATTGGGCGGGATCGTCGAACAACTGGAAAAACGGATGCGCGGGCATGGGTGGGTTTTTGTTGGAACGAAACCGTCTTGCTAACAAAATTTCGGCGGCTGGCCGGTGGACGAAAGCACGGCGCGCCACAACTCGCCGTCGAGATCAAGGTGCCTGCCGCCGGCGGCGATGAGGTCGATCGGGACGTGGACAAACTGACCGTTGAGGTAACTGATCACCAGCCCGGTCCTGCCGGACATGGCGGCGTGCACCGCGTGGCGGCCTAACCGGTCGCAGAGCAGCGCATCCTCGGTGTTGGCGGGGCAGGCGCGGATCTGATAGCTGGGATCGAAATAGCGCATGATCATCCCGGTGCCGCGGGATTTGAAATGCGCGCAGATGGCATCCCGCATGTAGTGGCCGATGTCGTGCAGCTTCGCGTTGCCGGAGGCGTCGGTTTCACCGCTTTTTTCCAGGAGGTCCTGACCGGCTCCCTCCGCCACGACAATGACGGCGTGCTCCTTCTTCGCCAACCGGCGCTCGAGGGCGGCCAACAGACTTTCAAGAGCGAATGGTTGTTCGGGCACGAGGCAGAAGTTCACATCCTGGCTGGCGACGGTGGCGGCCGCGGCGATGAATCCGGCGTGGCGGCCCATCAATTTCACGACGGAAACTCCGTTGTCCACGCTGCGCGCCTCGGTGTGCGCGCTGTCGATGACGCGCACCGCCTCGTCCACCGCGGTGCCGAAGCCGAAGGTGCGGGAAACATGGCGCACGTCGTTGTCGATGGTCTTGGGAATGCCGACCACGGCGAGCTTGTGCCCGCGTTTCGAGGCTTCCTGATAGAGCTCGTTGCCGCCGCGCTGGGTGCCATCGCCGCCGACGGTGAAGAGGATGTCCACCTTCTGCGAGATGAGGAAATCCACCGCGATGCCGATATCTACCGGCCCGCGCGAGGTTCTCAGCAAGGTGCCGCCCTTCTTGTGGATTTCCTCGACGACATCATCCGTTAGCTCGACCGGTGGTTTGCCACGCGCGGGATCGAGGCCCTGATAGCCACCGCGGATCCCTAACACAGACGTCACGCCATAGCCGCGGCGCAATTCGCGGGTGACCGAGCGGATGACGTTGTTGAGGCCGGGGCAAAGCCCGCCGCAGGTGACGATGGCGGCACGCGTCGCCAGCGGATCGAAAAACAGTTTTTTGCGCGGTCCGGATTTCTCGAACAGCATGAGCTGTTCGGGCGGCTTGCCACCGGCCCACTGGATTTCCGCCGGGACGAGGATTTCGGAAGCTTCGCTTGTCGCCAGCGGGGATTGGAACCTGGCCTCTCCGAGGGTGGTGATGGTCATGGGTTTCATTTGAAAAGAATGATCGCGAGAACCTGCGCGGAGAGGATGCGCATGAGGGTGGTGAGCGGATAGACGGTGGCGTAGCCGACGGTGGGCGCGTCCGATCCGGAGATGTTGGAAGCGAAGGCGAGCGCCGGCGGATCGGTCATGCTGCCGGCTAACAGACCACTGAGATCCATGAAATTCATTTTCAGAACAGCGCGCGCAAAAATGCCGACCGCGAGCAGCGGCAGAACGGTCACGCCCACGCCGGCGACGAGCCATTGCAGGCCGGTGGTGCTGAAAACCGTCTCGAAGAATTTCGCGCCGGCGCTGAGTCCGACGGCGGCGAAGAACAACGCGATGCCGAATTCACGGAAAGCGAGATTGGTGTTCACCGGCATGTGCCAGACCTGGCGGCCGATGCGCCCCACGCGGCCGAGGATGAGCGCGACGACCAGCGGTCCGCCTGCCAGGCCGAGCTTCACCGGCTGCGGGATCCCGGGAAAGGCGATGGGCAAAGTGCCCAGCGCGATGCCAAGGGCGATGCCGATGAAGAACGGAATGAAGTGCGTTTCGTTGATTTCCTTGAGCGAATCACCGAGTGCCTTCGCGGCTTTGACGAGGTCCTCGTCACGACCGACGACCTGCAGCATGTCGCCGAATTGCAGCCGCAGGCCGGGCACGGCGGACATCTCAAAGCCGGCGCGGGTGACCCGGGTGACCGCCACGCCGAAACGCTCGTCCAGCCCGAGCTGACCAACGGATTTTCCTAACACAGCACGGTCGGTGACGACCACGCGGCGGAGAGTGATGCCTGACTCCGTTAGAACGAGATCCTCATCGCTGCGCCCGCCGATCACGCGGGTGAACGAGTCGAGCGCGGCGGGCGTGCCGACGACGGCGAGGCGGTCGTCGCGGTGGATCAAGGTGGTATCGGTGGCGATCAGCGTTTCATCACCATGGCGGACGCGGGAAATGGTGACTCCGGCCTCGATCCGCCCCGGCACCTCATTGAGGCGGACGCCATCGAGATTCGGATTGGTCACGACGAGGGTGCGGCGTTCCAGCGGATCGATGTGATTGCGGTTATGCTCGTCGAAGTCGGCGGCCTCTTTTACAACGTCGATGCGGTAGATCCGTTTGAGCAACAGCAGCGTGGCGATGATGCCGACGATGGCCACCGGATAGGTCACCGCGTAAGCCAGCGCAGGCAGAGCCAGGCGGTCCGCGGCGATGCCAGGCATGGTGCCGAGTGTCTGGGTGCCGGCGCCGAGCGATGGCGTGTTGGTGGAGGCCCCGGAAAAAATCCCGAGGACCGCCGCCGGATCGAAGCCGGCGATCCAGCCTGCGAGCGGGGCACCCAGCGCGCCGAGAATGACGACCGTGGCGGCTAACAGATTCATCCTCACACCCTGTTGCCGCAGTGCGGCGAAGAAGCCTGGCCCTAACTGGAGCCCGATGGTGAACACGAACAGGATCAGTCCGAACTCCTTGACGAAATCGAGCGTGTGGTGATCAACGGCCTGTCCGAAATGCCCGGCAAGGATGCCGGCGAAGAGCACGCCAGAAGTGCCCAGCCCGATTCCGCGGAATTTGAGGCTGCCGAGCGCCATGCCGATCACGCAGACAAAGGCGAGCGCGCCGATGGCATGGGCCACCGGCTGCGATTTGTGAAGTTCGAGAAGCCAGGTCATGGTGTTAGGTGGCGGACCGAGGAATGGCAGGGACGGTGGCGGAGGTCCAGCCCGCGGGCTTCTTGGAACGCGGAAAAATTCCAGTTCATGTGGCTGACTGTGGCTGTCCTCCCAGATGGAGGAATTCGAGGCGGTGGTTGGCGGTGGGATTCCGCGCCGATGGTCCGGCGACGAGCATGGCCACGGCCCCGGGTAGCTGGTGTTCCTGAAGCCAGGCCCTCGCAAATTCGCACCAATTTTCCGGATCGTCGTCGAGCTGGACCGGATGCACCCCGTAGGAGAATGCCAGGCCCTGGCAGACCGCTTCGTCGCGACTCAGGGCGATGTTCCAAACCGCTGGATTGAACCGGGAAATCATCCGCGCGGTGGCCCCGGATTTGGTGGGCACGAAGACGGCCGCACACGGCACGGTCTCCAGCGCATGTTCCACCACCGCCGCGATTGCTTCGGTCGCGGTGGCGGGCAAGGGTGACATCGCTCTTAATTCCATCAACCGGGCCGTCGGGCGGTGGCCTTCGGTGTAGGCCGCGATTTTCGCGAGCATCGCCACGGCTTCCTCGGGGAAATTGCCCATCGCGGATTCGCCGGAGAGCATGATGCAGTCGGTGCCGTCGAGAATGGCGTTGGCGACATCGGTGGACTCGGCGCGGGTGGGCAGGCGGCTGGTGATCATCGACTCCAACATCTGGGTGGCGGTGATGACCGGTTTGCCGGCGAGGCTGGCCTTGGCGATCAGCCGTTTTTGGAGGATGGCCATTTCCTCGATGGGCACTTCTACTCCGAGATCCCCGCGGGCCACCATGATGCCGTCGGCGGCTTTGAGGATTTCGTCGATATTCACGAGCGCGTCGGAACGCTCGATCTTGGCAATGATGAAGGGGTCCTTGCCAAACGATTTCGCAGTTGCTCGAAGGGCTTCAATGTCCGCGGCGGTTTCCACAAACGACTGGCTGACGGCGTCCACGCCATGGGTGAGCGCGAACTCGAGGCAGGCGCGGTCGTGTTCGGTAAACGCGCTGATGCCGAGGTTGATGCCCGGCAGGTTGAGACCCTTGCGGGAGCGCAGGTCACCACCGACGGCGACGGTGCATTCCACGTCGTTGCCCGTGACGCGCCCGACGAGCAACTGGATGAGACCGTCGTTGAGAAAAAGCCGGTCGCCAGGTTTCACCACCCGGGGCAGCGGGTCGAAGCTCATCGAAACGCGCCGCGCATCGCCGAGGATGTCTTCCGAAGTCAAAGTAAACAATTCGCCAGGCACCAGCTGGACTGGCTCCGGGTCGATTTTGCCGATCCGCATCTTGGGGCCTGGCAGATCGGCCATGATGGCGACGCGGCGGCCGGTTGCCAGGGCGGCCGCGCGGATGTTCGCGATATGCGCGGCGTGGCTGGCGAAGTCCCCGTGTGAGAAGTTCAGGCGGGCGATGTTGAGCCCGGCGCGGATAAGGCGTTCGAGCATTTCCGGCGATTCGCAAGCCGGGCCGATCGTGGCAACGATTTTGGTTTTGTGTTTGGGAAGGGACATGGCGGGTCGCGGAGGGATTAAAGCTACGGTTGCCGGGGCATGCCAGCACCGAACCTGGCACAAACTGCTTGATGGCTGCGGTTTCGATCACGGTGGGTTTTTGTCAGAGTGAACCGGGCCGAATTTTCCACACGCGATCGCAATAGTCGCGGATGGAGCGGTCCGAGGAGAATTTGCCCATGCGGGCGGTGTTGAGGACGGACTGGCGCGTCCACTCGGCGGGGTCGTTCCACAACGCGCTGACGCGGTCCTGCGCCTCGATGTAGGCGGCGTAGTCGGCCATGACCAGGAACGGGTCCTGATCCAGCAGGTTCTCGACGAGAGGGCGGAAACGGTCGGTGTCGCCCCCGGCGAGAGCACCACTGGCGATGAAGTCGATGACCTCCCGCAAGCTGGCGTTCTGCTCGTAGTGATTGCGGGGGCGGTAGCCGCGCGCCTTGACCGCCTCGACCTCGGCGGCGGTTAGTCCGAACAGGAAAAAATTTTCCGCACCGACTTCCTCGCGGATCTCGACGTTGGCGCCGTCGAGGGTGCCGATGGTGAGCGCGCCGTTGAGGGAAAACTTCATGTTGCCGGTGCCGCTCGCCTCCTTGCCGGCGGTGGAGACCTGTTCGGATAGATCCGCGGCCGGGTAGATGTGGTGCGCGTTCCTGACGTTGAAGTCGGGGAAGAAGACGATCTTGATCCGGTTTCTAACGACTGGGTCGTGGTTCACGAGATCGCCGGTGGCGGTGATGAACTTGATGATGAGTTTGGCCAGGAAATAGCCGGGTGCCGCCTTGCCGCCGAAAACGAAGGTGCGGGCCGGCACCTCGGCGTGCGGATCATTCCTGAGCCGCAGATAGAGCGACAGGATGTGGAGCACGTTGAGGTGCTGCCGTTTGTATTCGTGGATGCGCTTCACCTGCACGTCGAAGAGCGATGCGGGATCGACGGTGATCCCGGTGCGCTCCGCGATGAGTGCCGAGAGGTGGCGCTTGTTGGCAAGTTTCACCTCGCGCCATTGCTGTTGGAAATCAGGATCGCTGGCGAGCGGTTCGAGCTGGCGAAGTTGTGCCGGGTGTCTCAGCCAATCATCGCCGATACGTTCGCCAATGAGCCGGGTGAGGCCTGGATTGCTAACTGCGACAAAGCGGCGCGGCGTCACGCCATTGGTGACGTTGCAAAATTTCCCCGGCCACAGCCCGGCGAAATCACGGAGCACCGTTTGTTTCAGCAAGTCCGAGTGGAGTCGCGCGACCCCATTGATCGTGTGGCTGCCGACGCATGCGAGATGCGCCATCCTCACGTATCGCGGCCCGCTTTCGTCGATCAGCGACAGGCGTGCGAGCCGGGCGTCGTCCCCCGGGAAAGCAGCCCGCACTTCATCGAGAAAGCGGTGGTTGATTTCATAAATAATCTCCAAGTGCCGCGGCAGCAGCGCGCCGAAGAGACCGACGTCCCACTTTTCCAGCGCCTCCGGCAGCAGCGTGTGGTTGGTGTAGGCGAAGGTCGCGCGCGTCACGTTCCAGGCGGTATCCCAGTCGAGTCCATGCGCGTCCAGCAGCAGCCGCATCATTTCTGCGACAGCGATGGCGGGATGGGTGTCGTTGAGCTGGACCGCCCATTTTCCGTGGAAATCCGCGGGCGCGCAGTCTAGCAGGAGGTGAATGCGCAACATGTCCTGCAGCGAGCAGGTGACGAAAAAGAACTGCTGCTTGAGCCGCAGCACCTTGCCCCGGTGCGCGTCGTCGTTCGGATAGAGCACCTTGGTGATCGTTTCCGATTCCATCTTGTCCACGACCGCGCGGTCGTAATCGCCGTGGTTGAAGGCCGTGAAGTCAAACGAATCGACGGCCTCGGCTTTCCAGAGGCGCAGGTGATTGCAGGTGGGCACGCGGTAGCCGAGGATCGGCGTGTCGGAGGCCACGCCCTTGACCACCGTTTCGGGAATCCACCGCACGCGATGGTTTCCCTGCCCGTCGGCGAAGGTCTCGGTGCGGCCGCCAAACAGGACGTCGAACGCGATCTCGGGGCGCGCGATTTCCCATGGGTTGCCGAAACGCAGCCATTTGTCCGTGGCTTCACACTGCCAGCCGTTGCGGATCGTCTGGTCAAAAATCCCGAACTCATAGCGGATGCCATAGCCGACGGCCGGCACCTCGACCGACGCAAGCGAATCCATGTAACACGACGCCAGCCGGCCCAGTCCGCCATTGCCAAGTCCCGGCTCCTCCTCCTGCTCGAGGATGTCGTCGAGATCGTAACCGAGTCCCCCCAACGCCTCGCGAGCCGCTTCGGTGATGCCGAGGTTGAGCAGGTTGTTCGCGAGATGGGGGCCCGGCAGATACTCCGCTGATAGATACGCCACGCGCCGCGCGTTCGCGCCGCCGTAAGTTTCCAGACTTTCGACGCCACGCTGGAACAACCGGTCGCGGACCGTCAGGGCGAGCGCGACGTAAAGATCGTGGCGGGTCGCTACAAACCGCGGCCGGCCCAGGCCACAGGTCAGGTTGTCGAGAAATGCCTGTTGGATTTCGTCGACACCCAGACCAGTGCGGATGGAGGCGGTGACACTCATGGCTTCCGCCGTTCAAAGCGAGGCCACGACTTCCGCAAGGATTTCCCGGCCCTTGGACTGGAGGATTCCCATGCCTTTGCCCGGCAGGAACCAGATTCCCTTGCCGGTGTCCGCGCAGTAGATGATCTCCGCGTGTTCGGGGACTTCCGCACGATAGAATTTCGCGTCCGGATGGTTCGCGAGAAATTCGTTGTAGCGGATGCACCAAGGATCGGTGACGATGGGGAAGCGGACTTCCCCGAGCTTCTTGAGCTCATCAATGGTCACGGGGCGGATGGTCTTCTTGATCATCGTGCGGCGGTTTTCCCAAGTCTGGTCTGGCCAGTCGTCATCGTAGCTCATGGTGGTGTTTTCTAGCGGGTTGAAGGCGGGCGATCAAGACTCACTTGGTGGAAACCGGGATGGGCGTAACCGGTGGGATGTCACGTTTGAGTTCCGGCGCTTTGACGGGTTGGTCCGCGGGTTGAGGTTCCGGCAAGCGAACCAGCAGCCAGTTCTGGACACGTTCCTTGCCGAAGTGGACAGCGATGGTGCTGACGTCCTGCGTGAGGTTCCCCAACGTGGTGGCGAAGACCGTTTCCACGTTGTCGCCGATGCGCCAGGCGATGTTCTGGGTCGTCTTGTCCACCGACCCGGCGATTGGCTTCTTGTCGCCGGTGAGCGTGTTTTCATATCCTCCGCTGATCAAACCTTCGCGGCTGACAGAGATTTGGAAAAACATCACGGGATCGCCTTTTTCCTCCTGGGCGAGGGCAAAGACACCCAGCGGCATCCACTCGGCGGGTTTGCCTTCCGCAGGAGGAGTTGGTGGCGGCGGTTGCTCGACGTTGACAGCGAGATTCACGATCGGCTCGTTGTAGGTTGCGGCGGGCATCGGCTTGTTGTCCACATACACGGTCTCGCCCTCGTAAACGACAGTGGTTCCGTAATCGACGTAAACCGGGGTCGGAGCTACGGCTTGGACAAAATTGGTGGCCGCCGCGATGGTGACGGGTGCCCACCACCACCAAGGATTGACGGGATAGTGACCGATGTAGCCGGGGCCCCAGCCGCAGGCACCCCACCAGCGGTCGTCGAAGCAATCGTCATAGAAATCCCCGACATTGTCCCAGACCTCATCTGCACGGTCGAAGCGGTAGTCCCACATGTCCTCACGGTGGTTCTGCCAGTCCTCGCGGTTTTGGTCACGCCAATCCTGGCGGTCATTGCGGGCGTTTTCGAGGTTGTTCCAGCGGTCCTCGCGATTTTTGGAGAAATCATCGCGTCGTTGCTGACGGTTTTGGTTGCGCTGATCCATGCCTTCGTGGCGCTTGTCGACCCGCTGGTTCCAGTTCTCGTTGCGGTTCTGGGAGCGCTCGCTCCAGTTCCCGCGCTGCTCGGGCCGTTGCGCCTGACGATCGGAGCGGCGATCAGCAGCAGAACCCTTACCCAGCCGGTCTCCGCCCGCAGGAAGTTGGCTTGGGCGCTCGCCGAGGCCTCCCCGGTCTCCAAGCCCGCCACCAAGCGCACCACCCGCTGCGGCTCCGCCAGCGATGCCGAGGAAATTGCCAACATCGCCCTTGCTCGGGCGATTTGCCGCGCCGCCACCAGGACGGTCGCCAACTCCAGCACCCGGACGGTTGGCAGCACCTCCTCCCGGACGACCTGCAGTTCCGCCGCCGGGGCGATCCAATCCTCCACCACCGGGACGGTCCGCAGCTCCGTCGCCGGGGCGCGATGGCAGTTGCGATGGACGATTCGCAGTGCCCGGCCGACTCACGCCGGAGGGAAGTTGTGAGGCGCCATTTCCCATCGAGGGGCGGTCGCCGCCACTTGGACGTGTGGCTGGCGACGATGGCACCC
>JBGSOI010000061.1:0-47936 GCA_041739215.1 Akkermansiaceae bacterium | reverse complement strand
CCATTGCCGACCGTGCCCCTGGTCTCGGGCTTGCCTTGCGGGGATCCGCCGGTAGGGCTGGTGGGCATGGCCGAGCGGGTGGGAGCCTTGTTGCTAACAACCGGCACCGGGCGCGGCTTCGTCGGCGCTGGGGCGACTGGCTCGCTTGACTTGGCAACGGGAGGCGGCATGTCGGGGATTTCCGGCAGCGGGGTGATTTCCGCGACGTCGGGAATCTCGGGTGGAGTAGGAAGTGTCTCCTGCTCGGCGAAGGGAACTTCAATTTCCTGAGTCTCGCCGGTGCTGCCGGTATCCGTTTCCTGCGAGGGCGGAGTGTCGCCGAGATTGAAATCCTCGGTGAGCACGATGGATTCGAGTTCCGCATAGGGATCCATGGCTGTTCTTTGTTCGAGAATTCCAACCGCAACCGGCACGACGATCCCGATGGTGCCAAAGCCAGCTACGCTGAGCCAGGTGGCCAGCGTGCCGATGTTGATGGCATAGAGGAATGGGGACATTGGAATCGTGATTCGCATGCGCCTGATGAGATTCGCTCGCAACAATAACAAGGAAAATGTGCCTGTCGTCTGGAAACTGAAACTTAAAACCGTCACCTGGGACTCGCTGCCAGTTCAACTTCCGCCAGCTGCAGGGAGACTAACATTGAGATCGCCCGCGTGACAAATTCCGTTTCGTGGGGCCGCAGCCTCACCCGCCGCTCCAAGTCGGCGCGTGCCAGCAGGAGTTCTTTGGCCATTTCCCGTTTGAGCGGTTCATTCCCGGCCAGCGGCCCGTCGGCGGTCATCCATTCGCGGATGAACTGGCCGAGGAAATGAGGCTGGCAAATTCGATAGATCCGCGCTCCGTAGCAGGCGAGATCGGGCACCCTTCCGCCGCGGTAGCCGGACGTGCGAACGAGTGCCAATGCCTCCACGGCGGAATCGGTCGCGCAAGCGATCCGGTCGTCAGCCAGCTTTGCGCCGCGCGGTTCGTCGAGCAGTGCGGCAAGCGCGCGTCAGAGGATGCCGCGGGCTTTGATGGCGGCTTCGGTGACAGCCGGGACGGGTTCCAGCCCCTCCAGAAATTCCACCGCCTTTTGTGAATCGCGCCACCCCTCGATCACCGGCCCGATTTCCAACAGAACTTGCGCGCGATTCGCGTGGAGCATGGACGCCATCAGTATCCGCTCCGGCGTGACCGGACCGCCCCAGGCTTCAGTCAATTCTTCCGCTTTGGAAAATCCTGCCAGCGCCTCCTCCATCCGTCCCTTTTCGCCGCAGGCGGTGCCGCGGTTGATCCAGGCGAGGATCAGGCGGTCCGCGCAGCCCGGGTTCTCTATCAGTGGAACGTGCGCCATCGCCTCGATCGCCCGGTCGAGCGAGCGGATGCCTTCCTGCGGGTTGCCGAGAAAGCGCAGCGCGTCGCTGCGATTGATCCATGCAGCAGCCAGAACCCATGCGGATTCGCCATCGCCGCGCCATGGCAGCGCCTCGCGAAGTTCGATCGCACGGTCGAAATGCGCTAGCGCCGTTAGCCAGTCGCCCCGTTCCATCAGGGCGATGCCTTCCAGCATTTGCCGCTTCGATTCCATCACGCGGTGCGTCGTTTGAAAAAGCGCCGCCAGGACAGCGCGAATCCCGTCCATACCAGCACGACCGCAGCGGCGGATGCGAGCCCGGCGATGGTCTGGCCGGCGAACCCGCCCGCCTCGCCGGTGTGGATCCAGCGCAACCAAGTCCGCGCCTGACGGCCGGTGGTCTGGGCTTCCATGCCTTCGGTCTTCAAGATTTGCGAGGACGCGAGATCGACCGTTACCTGTCTGCGTCTATCAGGACGACCGCGGTGGGAATCCGAGACGGCGAACGACGCTGTCTTTCCCGGAGGAAGCTGGAGCTGGATGGTCTTCCACGCGGGGTTTGCCGATTTCACCGCAGCAAGCGCGGCATCGATCCCCGTTAGATCCACCGTGCCGCTGCTTTTCGGTGGCTGGCCGCCTCCGGCAGATGGTGCTGATTCGCCCGCGAGTTTGTAAACCAGGGCGTTGGCCCACGGATAGGACATCACAACGCCGCTGGCGACGATGAACAGCAGCGGGATCGCGGACCAGAAACCGAGGACGTTGTGCCAGTTCCAATCGCGGCCACGGCCTTTGAGTCGGCGTTGGAAAAGCGTGATCAGCCGAAGTCCTGATAGAGTCCAGCGTTTCGGACACCACAGGAAAATTCCGGAGACGACGAGGAACAGGAACATCAGATTTCCCGCACCGATGATTGCTTTGCCGGTCGGTTGGGAAGCGCCTTCCCTGCCGAGCCAGCGATGCCACATCAGCATGGTTTTGAAAAAGCCACGCACCGCCTTGTTCCCCTCCCCCAGCAACTCACCGTTATAGGGATTGAAGAACTCGGTTTTTGTCCGGCCGAATTGCAAAGCAACGGGCTTCGCCGGATCGCTATCAAAAGTCACCGCGGTGGGCTTGCGGTTTTCCAACAGCATTTCCAGTCCAACTGCTTGCTGGCCGGGAGTGAGGTTGAATCCGTCCGCCCGCTCGATGAGCTGCCGTTCGTACGTCAGCAGCACGCCGGTGACGGACATCACGAGGATGATCACTCCGGCGAGAATGCCCGCGGCGAGGTGAACCCAGAAGATCGCTTTTCGAATGGTGCCCATTACATTTCCGCCCATTGGCGCAACAGGTTATGATAGACGCCGGTGATGGCCCTGCCGTCCATCCAACCGGCCTCGTCGAGCATGGCGCGAGCCCGGGCGGTTTGGATGGTTGTCAGGATATCCGGGATACAGAGGATCATGGGGGTTATTTCAGGCTGTGAACAATGGTTTGAGGAGGAAAGTTCCCCCGCCGTTCTGATGGCGGCAAATCTAGGGAACGCAGCAACTATTCCAACAAAGATCAGAATGTCATGTTGGCACGCAACACCACCGAGAGTTCTTGTCCGGGGGATAAAGCGGCCGCCGCCGAATTCACGTTTGACGGAATAATTCACGCGGAGGCCTGCCAGCTCAGAAGTTGTAAATCAGACCGAGGCGGACAGCGACGGGTGAACCCGGGGTGATGTTATCGTTGTTGTGAGCGGTGGCGTAATAATTCCTGTCGAAGATGTTTTCCACGTTGAGCTGCGCACTCAGATGTTCGTCGTGACGGTAGAATAGAGCTGCGTCAAAGCGCACGAAGCTGGGAAGGGTGACTGCATTGTCTGCCGCTGCGTAAATTTCATCACGGTAGATGATGCCGATACCGACGCCCCAATGCTCGTTGAAATCATAACGATTCCATAGCGAGAGCGAATGCTTGGGCAGTTGCTGGATCGGTGTCCCGTCAGGAATGGTTCCGTTGGTACTTTGGGTCTCCCCTTCCTGATAGGCATAACCAGCGGCGATGCTCCAACAGTCGGTGATTTGGCCGGAAGCTCCAAGCTCGATGCCTTTGACCTGCTGGCCATCCACGAGGATGAGTTTAGTGGAATCGTTAGGATCAGCGATCGCCTGGTTCGAGCGGTCAAGCTGGTAGGCGGCAGCGGTGAAGGACAGACTCTGGGTCGCGTCCCACTTGGCGCCGATCTCAAAGTTTTCGAATTCCTCGGGCTCGAGCGAGGCGTTGGTGAGGGAGAGGGAGGCAAGCTGTTCCCCTGCACGCGGCACGTAAGATTTAGCGTAGCTGGTGTAGAGCGCGAGATTCTCGATCGGTTTGTAGATAAGGCCCAAGCGGGGAGAGTAGAGATCATCGGAGGTTTCGATGTCATCGCCCGTACGGCTGTTGTGGAAGTCCATCTCCAACAGATCAGCGCGCAAACCGGCGATCAATTGAAGCTGGGGCAGAAGCTGGATTTGATCCTGAATGTACAAGGCCACACCTTCAGCTATGCCATGATTGTCGGCATCGGTGGCACTTTGGCGGAAGAAGAGCGGTCCGTTGTAACGGGGATTCGCCGCAGAAACTTCACCAAGAGGGGTGTCGAGCGCTGCGCTGCTGTAGCCTGTTTCACGGAAGTTGTCAGTCTCCTGGCGACTGAGCTCCATGCCGGTCAGCAGGGTGTGACCAATTTTGCCAGTGTCGAATTTGAACACCACATCGGTCTGGTTGAGGAAGTTCTCCCGATCGGTGGCGTTATTATAGGCAGAGATGGGAACCGTGTCTGTGGGGGTCACGGGACCACCCGCATAGACATTCTGGTAGAACTTGTCGTAAGATGCGTAGCGGGTGGCATTGCGAAGGGATATATTGTCGGTAAACTGATGGTCGACCGATGCCGTGAAGGCGAACATCTCGACTTCAGAGGGACTGCGATCCGGATCACCGAAGAAGGTGGAGGAGTCGGTTTTGTAAGGTTTTCCGTTGAAGGAGGGGATACCGCGGTCAGCCGTGCGCTCGTCGGTGAAATACTCGAAACCGAAGCGAAGGGTGGTTTTATCGGATATCTTCCAGCCGAACGTGGGATTCACGCCCAAGCGCTCGTTGTAGACACCGTCACGGAAGGAGTCGGAGTTTTCATAAAGCCCGGTCATCCGAAGGGCGCTGTATTCGAACGACTGATTGGCGTCAAAAGTGGTGCGATACTGATCCCAGGAGCCGGCAAGGCCCGAGATTTCGTAGAAGGAATTTTCTCCGATCGCGGCTTGTTTAGTGACGCGATTGAGGACGCCCCCCGGACCTCCACGGCCAAAGATCATGCCGCTTGGGCCTTTGAGAACTTCAACTCGTTCAATGTTGTAGAAGTCGCGATAGTATTGCACGTCGTCCCGGAGTCCGTCGACGAAGTAGTCGCCTGTGGAGCTGCTGCCGCGGAAGACTACGGTGTCGCGGTTACCTTCTCCTTGGGCAGTGCCCACGCCGGGGACGTAGCGGACGGCGTCGCCGATACTTTGGACGGCGGTGTCCTGGAGGAATTGCTGGCTGAGGACGGTGACCGATTGTGGTGTGTCAATGAGCGGGGTATCCGTCTTGGTGGCGGTGGAGGTTTGCTTTACATTATAAGGAGCTTCTTTCCTAGCTTCAACCACGAGGGAAGGGAGTACGTTGGAGGAGCTGCCTTGAGGCTGGCTGCTTTGGGCGTGAACCAGGGCTGGCATTGCTGAAAATGCAAGAATACCGGTCGCTAGAGAGGCTCGTTTGGGGTGCAAAGGATTCATGGCGCGGATGGAGTGCATGAATTAATATCCCTTGTCAACTGCTATTGAGAATCATTCCCATTAAATCCGCAAGCCAGAGAAAATCCCATCGAAAAAAGAAATCGCAAATCTCAAACTCCAGGCAATTCCGAGGTCAGAAGATCGGTGAATCGGGGAAAAACACCCGCTGGACAGCCCAACTGATTCCGGCAAGCGCGATGAACGCGGAGCCGATGGCCTGCACTTGCAACGTCCATTTCCTGAGAGCCCACAGCACGAGGAACGCGAAGGCCAGCACGGTGACCTGGGCCAGTTCGACTCCCACGTTGAATCCTAACAACGGCCCGGTGAGCTGGGATTTGGGAACACCGTCCATTTTATCGCCGATCGAGCTGGCGAAGCCCAAGCCATGCAGCAGGCCGAAACAGAAGATCAGGACCAACCGCTGTTTGCCGAGCTTGCGCGAGAGCAGGTTTTCAATCCCGATCCAGGCGATGCTGACGGCGATGAGGACTTCGATCGGATTGGCGATGCCCCACAATTTATCCGGGATATGGACCACCTCGAAAACCGCCAGTGCCAGCGTGATCGAGTGGGCGAGCGTAAACAGCAGGGACTGGCCCAGCATCGCCTTCCACTTAGGCACTAACAAGAACAGCCCGAGTATGAACAGGATGTGATCACGCCCTTGCGGCAGGACGTGACGGTAGCCCATTTGCAGCCAGCCGCCGGTGACGGGCTTTTCTACCGGAAGCGATTCCCCGGCGTCCGTCTGCTTCAACAGCATGAGGGTCCCGCCGGGCAGGGTGCTTACGATGCCCGCGTTCCCGCCCTCCTCGGTTAGAATGATCAATTCGGTCTCTTGTTCGCCGGCCCAATGTGCGCGGAGTTCGCCCGCAGCGGGCACGGCGTCGATGATGATCCGGGTGGAGATCAAAGCGATGTCCCCAGCTTCCGGCGGCAACTCGAACGGATCTTTGTTGAAATCCGGGAACTCGACGCGCCATGGCAGCTCTTTGTCGGCGAAGGTGAGCCGGATCAGCTTGCGCAGGGTGTTTTCCGTTTCCCTACGAATCCGTGCCATTTCTTCCGGTGGGGCCTTCATCGCCGCCTCGCGGCTCATCGGCGGACCGCCCGGAACGTTGCGGGTTTCCGGAAGCATGTAGGCGATATCCATTTCCCCATCAAGCCGCCAATGACTGCCGAGATCCAGGAATTCAAGTTCCACGGACGCCACCTGGTGTGCCTGAACCCACGTTGGCGAACCGGCGAGAAACAGCAGGCAGAGGAAAAAGCGGACGATGTTCATGCGGAATTGAATTCGCCGGAACGGTTACGGGGAAGCTGCGAGCTTGGCCACCAATAACCGTGGAATCCTTGATTTACGGGGGATTCAGGCCTCGAAATTTCCGGGAACTCGCCGCTTTACAAGGTCGGAAGTGCCACCCATAGTCCCGCGCCCATGACTTTCGCTGTTATCAACTGGCTCAATATTAGCATCAACCTCATCCTCGTGGTTTTCGTCATCGTCTGCTTGTTGATGACTTTGCTCATCCTGATGCAGCGTCCGAAACAAGAAGGCCTGGGTGCGGCGTTCGGCGGTGGCGTGACCGATCAGGTCTTCGGTGCCCGCACAACCAACGTCCTGCAAAAGGGCACGGTCTATCTGGGTTCGTTGTTTTTCATTCTCAGCCTCGCGCTGGCAGTCTTGATTGGCCAAAAGAACAAGACCACCAGCATCCTGCCCCCTGCGAAGGTGGAGGAAGTCAAAGTCGAAACCCCAGCCGTCGAAGTGGCTCCTAAGTCACTCAGCGAAGAGCTCCCCGTCGAGGATGCCACTCCGGTCGAAACTCCCGCTCCGGCCGATGTCCCTGCGGACGCGCCCACGGAAACGACACCTGTTGTGCCGCCGACGGAATCCACCCCCGCCCCCGCAACTCCGACCGAAACCGCTCCGCCAGTGACTCCTGCTCCGGCCGAAACGACTCCGGAAAACAAGCCGCAGGAGCCTTGACGCTCTCCCAGCGTGAATCCAGCCAATCAGGAAAGCCCCGACGCCCCGGTTTGGGCACGCGAAGACGCCTTTCCTGAAGCCCCACGAGGTTGGGGGTGGATCGATGCCAAGGGAAACCCCCATCCGGTGGATTCACAGGAATCCTTGGCCGCGGCGATTCGGGATGATCGCGACGGCAGCGTGACCTTGGTCTGGACTCCCGCCAATCCGCGACTGACGATTCCTGAAGAACTTGCCGGCATGGGCGATGCCTTGCGTACCGCCCGCGAGCGATGGAGCCGCGATGATCTGGATGATGCGAGTTACAAGCTGCGCTGGTTCGGTGTGGTGTTGGCCCTGTTCAGCAGCTGGGCCTTCGTTGGTGGTTTCGCGTTGGCTGGCCGGCTGGCGCAGAAATCAGGCACAACCATCGATTTGATCGGTCGTTTGAAACTTGCCATTCGAACAACCCTGGACTCCACACAAGTCGGACTGGCGCTTTTGATGTTCGTGATTTTCGCGTTCATTCCGTGGTATCAAGCTCGCAAGCGTCGCTCACAACTGGGCCGCTGGACCGAAGCTGGAATCGCGGAAGCCGCACCGACCATCCGCTTCGAAACGTGGCTGGCATGGCAGAAAGCGCCATTCACGAAAGCGTTTCTCGGCCTGATCACGGCGGTGGCATTGGCACAGGTCTTCAATCACGTGGGGACTGCAGGCTTGGGCTCGTTGCTGGCCGTTTTTGGAAATTGGGACGGCACCCACCAAGCGGGGTTGGTGAAGGAAAATTACTTTCATGGAGAGTGGTGGCGGCTTTACACCGCACCGCTTCTGCACGGCAACTTGGTCCACTTCCTGATGAACGCGGCTGCGCTGGCGTATCTCGGAAAGCGCCTGGAAGTCTTCGCCCGCTGGCCTCACTTGCCGTTGGTATTCCTGTTCGCCGCAACTGCTGGTGGCGTGGCGTCGGCCCGGTTCATCGCGGCTCCGTCGGTGGGGGCCTCCGGCGGATTGATGGGATGGCTGGGATTTCTCCTCGTTTTCGAAACACTTCACAAGCGGCTGGTCCCCCGCCGCGCCCGCCGCCGTCTCGCTGCCGGGGTGGCGCTGACCGCGTTGATCGGACTCGTCGGCTATCGCTTCATCGACAATGCGGCGCACGCCGGTGGCCTCGTCGCGGGCATGCTCTACGCCGTGATCGTTTTTCCGCCGTCATCCTCGCCAAGCCGGCCGAGCTCGACCATCATCGACCGCATCGCCGCCAGCGCGGCTTTGGCGGTGCTGGTGGCGGCGGCGTTGTTTGCTGCGTGGCGGATCTTCAGGGCCGGCTGATGGATGATGGATCCACCCGAGGACCTTTGCCCTCCTGCCCGTGCGGTGAGGTCCGCCTCCGTGGATGAAAAGCGGTTGCGGCCATCTATCGGAGCCAGTGGCTCCGATCATCTGGCTGGAGCCTCCGGACAAGGTGAAACAGAAGTGGTCGCAGTCCGGTCGCTACAACGCTTACTGGTTCGACTTGTCGAACGCAGCGTCGAAGGCGATCTTGCTCGTCGGAAAATCCACGCTTCTAACGAAAGCCGCGGCCTCCTCACCGCCGTGCACGCGGTCCATGCGGATGTCTTCCCATTCGACCGAAAGCGGGCCATTGTAACCCACGTCGTTGAGTGCAACGATGATGTCCTCGAACTCGATGTCGCCATGGCCGAGCGAACGGAAGTCCCAGAACCGCCGGGCGTCGCCGAAGTTCGTGTGGCCGCCGAAGACGCCGACGCTGCCGTCACCGTGGTTCCACCAGACATCCTTCATGTGGACGTGATAGATCCGGCTGCCGAGATCGCGGATGAATTTCACATAGTCCACTCCCTGATACCCGAGGTGGGACGGATCGTAGTTGAAGCCGAAACGCTTGTGATTTCCAACAGCCGCGAGGGCCCGTTGCGCCGACGCGATGTCGAATGCGATTTCCGTCGGATGGACTTCGAGGGCGAAGTTCACGTCGAGCTTGTCGTAGGCGTCGAGGATCGGCAGCCAGCGCTTGGCGAAGTCCTTGAAACCCTTGTCATAATACTCCTGCGAGGTCGGCGGGAAGGCGTATAGCGAGTGCCAGATCGAGGACCCTGTGAAGCCGTTGATCGCGACCGGAAACTCGTCCTTGCCTTTGCGCCCGGGCTTGGCGTTGAAGAACGCGCGCGCGGCCTTGCCGGTGGCGATCATTTGCTTGGCCGCCCGCTTGCGGACGCCTTCCGGATCGCCATCGCCCCAGACTTCCGGCGAGAGGATCGCCTTGTGGCGCTCGTCGATCAGGTCGCAGACTGCCTGGCCGACGAGGTGGTTGGAAACCGCGTAACAGCTGAGTCCGTGGTCGGATAACAGTTCCCATTTTTCCTTCACGTAGGTTTTGCTGGAAAGCGCGGCGTCCACGTCGAAGTGGTCGCCCCAGCAGGCGAGTTCAAGGCCGTCGTAGCCCATTTCGTAGGCCAGCGGGGCGAGTTCGGCGAGCGAAAGGTCGGCCCATTGGCCGGTGAATAAAGTGACGGGGCGTGACATGGTTTTGATTGGTGGGTTGGTGCCGGAACGATGGGTTAAAATCGGCTTTGGTATAAAGAAAAAAGACCGGATCAACGTTCTATCCGGAGAAAATACCGGAAGGCGGGGTAGTCTCCTCCGCGACGAGTGGCACCTCATGCTGACCAATCTGAGCAAGGATTGCACAAAGGATCGGAAACCGAGTCGGACGGGCAAGACTGAGTTATGAAAAACCCTACGATCTGCTGGCCGTGCGACTGAGCAAATCCCGCGACCTGGCAAAGCCAGCCGCCTTCGATCCCGACCCGAGGCACGTCATCCGGGACAAGCCAACCCGGAAATCCCCCATAGAATCAGGCATCCTCGCCTTAACCCGACGCGAATGGTTTTGGTGAATGATCCGGCCCCGACACTGGAATACGCACCCGGGGCGAAGACGCAATCCCCTGCCTCTCATGCTTATATTTACACAAACCGTGCGCGACAACCATACCGCAGGATGCGCGGATCCGGCATTCCTCCCACCAAGTAATTTTCACATCCTGCCTTCCATGGAATCGCTCAAGATGCCGACCGCGAGACCCCGAAGCGCCACAGCCAGATGAACGCCAGCAGGATCGCCGCGAGACCGACGTGAAGCACTTGCACCCACGAGTAGATGTGGATTTGGGCCATCACCACGCCGAGCACCATCTGTGAGATCACGATTCCTAACACGACCTTCTCCACCCTGCCGGCACCGCCGATGCGGTGGTGCGTGGTCAGCAGCCAGGCCCAAACCGCCGCGCCTAACACAGCCCATGAAAAACTCCGGTGAACCACGTAGACCCACGAATCCTCCAGCTCGCCGATCCAGCTTGAACGCTCGGTATTCACATGAAGCTTCGCCAGTTCGTCCGTGATTTCCCGGACCTGCGACCCGAGGATCCCCTCCAGCACGGTCACCGCTAACAAGACATTCACCGCGAGCCGGAGCTGTGCATGAACCGGGGAATCCAGTTGGATCCGCCACGGCGTGTCGGTTCCGCGCCAGGCGCAATACATCAGCGTGCCTAGCAGCGCCATCGCCAGCGCCAGATGGGTCGTCAGAACTCCCGGATGCAGGCCGCTGTAAACGACCCGCGCACCCATCCAGGCGTTGACCAGCACCACGACCAGCGAGGTGAAGGCCATCCAGAACACCATCGGCCGCTTCTCCCGCTGCCAGAACGCTGCGATGAAAGTGGCCAGCGAGAAAAATCCCACCGGCAGGCTCGTCAGGCGGTTCACAAACTCCGTCCACACATGTCGCGGGTTGAACTCCTGGCGCAGGCTTTCCTCGGTGATGGTCGCCGGGTCGCGGCCCATCCTCTTTGCTTTCTGTTGGAATCGTTCGATCGGCAGCTTTGAAAAATCCACATCCTCGACCTTGGTCGGCGGGATCAGGCAGCCCCAACATGTCGGCCAGTCCGGGCAACCCATCCCCGCCCCGGTGACCCGCACGATGGCCCCCACGAACATCAATACCAAGACCGAAACCAAGGCCGCGGTGGCCAGTTTTTGAAAGCGCGTCATCCCCATGCGCGGACGATGCCCGGGCAGCCCCGGAATTCCAGTGCAAATCCCTTGGGCCGGCACACCGGTCGTGCAATCCACCCGCAACCCGCACCGGACTGGGCATTGCGCACGGTTCCACCGTCATGTTTTCGCGCTCTATGCCTTTGGCAAAGCACCGCCAGCCCATGGTTTACAAGGATAAGGTCGATTCCTGCCGACTTTGCGGGTGGCGGCATCCGACGTGCTAAAACCAGCGGCATCAGGATCAATGAATTTCCATCATTCCACCACACCATGAAAACCACGCTCCAAAGCCTCGCTGTCCTCGCCACCTCCGTCATTCTCAGCAACTGCACCACCTATGTGGATCCAGGCGTCACGGTCAGCCCCGCCCCGACCACCGCCACGACCACAACCACCCAGTCAACCGCCACGCCCTATGACAGCGTGACGACCAAGCGGACGACCACCACCTATTAAACAGTCCTTCGCGGGATTGCCAGAACCGGTTCGCCGCAAGGCGGGCCGGTCTTTTTTGTTAGGTGAAATCAACGCGGGAATATCAGGCAGATCGGGCTCGGCGTGGAGACGGTGTTGACGGGTTCCCCGAGTTTACCGGTTGCCGGATCGATTGGCAGGACACTGATGGTGTTGGACTCCTGATGGGCACAGAGCAGCCACTTGCCGGTGGGGTCGATCTTGAAATGGCGCGGGGTTTTGCCGCCGCACGGGACGTGCTGGAGGAAGGTTAGATCGCCGGACGCGGCATCGCGCTGATAGACGGCGATGGAGTCGTGCCCGCGGTTGGATCCGTAAACGAACCTGCCGTTGGGATGGACTTCGATCTCGGCGGTGGTGCTTTTTCCCGTGAAATCCGCAGGCAGGGTCGGGACCGAGCCGAGAGCCTTGAACTTTCCGCCAGTGTGACTGGCGGCCAGGATGGTATTGTCGAGTTCGTTGATGACGTAGGCGTGTTTCTCATCGGGAGAAAACGCCATGTGGCGGGGACCAACACCGGGAGCGGTGGCCAACGAGGGGAGCGGTGCGCCGAGTTTGGACGTGGCGGCATCGAACGGATGGACGAGAACCTGGTCCAGTCCGAGGTCCGGCACGAAGAGGTGCTTGTTCGCCTTGTCGAAATAGACGCCGTGCGCGTGCGGGCCGTCCTGGCGGGGTTTGTTAGGGCCGGAACCGGTATTGGATATCAAAGAGGCGATCGCTCCGGGAATGCCGTTTCCATCGAGCTTGATCGTCGAGAACGTGCCATCGCCGTAGTTCGCGATGGCAACCGTGCTGCCGGTGGCGTCGACCGCGACGTGGCAGGCGTTCTTGCCGCCGGTGGAGGCCTCGCCCAGGAATTTCAAGGCGTTATCGGAACCAATCGAAAACGCGGCGACCGAGCCGGTGCCGTCGGCGAAGGGTTCGACTGGCAGGCCGGTGGAATAAAGGACGGGCTTCGCCGGATGGAGCGCGAGGAAACCGGGATTCCCGTATTCCGCGGCGAGCGTCGGCTCGGTTAGTTTGCCGGTGGCGGAATCGAATTCGGCCAGATAGATGCCCTTGCTGGAGGATTTTCCACCGGTGCTCGTGCCGATGAATACGGGGGCGGCCTGGAGTGAGGCGGAGAGGAGGAAGAGCGGGAGAAGGATTTTGTAGTGCATCGCGAGGGAACGGAGAATGGGCTCCGGTTCGTTCACTGAATCGCCCAAGACAAGCTAAAGCCTGAGCTCCGGACAGTCTGCCTGGAATTCGAGCTTTAGCCTGCCACCTCAGACATTGAAGCCGAAATACCGCCGCGCATTGCCGAAGCATACATCGCGGATCAGCCCGGAGAGCGCCTCGAAATCATCCGGCAGCTCCCCCCGGTCGGCCTCGCCGCCGATGAGGTTGCACAGGATCCGCCGGAAGTACTCGTGCCGCGGGAATGACAGGAACGAGCGCGAGTCGGTCAGCATGCCGACGAAGCGCGAGAGCAGCCCGGTGGCTGATAGAGCGTCGAGCTGGAGTTCCATCCCGTTCTTCTGGTCGAGGAACCACCAGCCCGAACCGAACTGGATCTTGCCGGCAACGGTGCCGTCCTGGAACACACCGGTTAGACAGGCGAACAGGTAGTTGTCGCGCGGGTTGAGATTGTAGAGCACGATTTTCGGCAGCGACCCGGAGCTCGCGAGCGCGTCGAGATAGTTGACCAGCGCGGCACCTTGCTGGGTATCGCCGATGGAATCGTAGCCGGTGTCCGGTCCCAGGCTTGCAGCCATCCCCGAGTTGATGTTGCGGAACGCGCCCAGGTGAAGCTGCTTGGTCCAGCCCTTCGCCGCATCGAGCTGGCCGAAAAAAACCATCAGATAGAACGAGAATTTCTCCTTATCCTCCGGCGTGGCGGCCTTGCCGGCGCGGGCGCGATTGAAAATCATCGCCGCCTCCTCGTCGGTGCAATGCAGGGCGGGCAGCCGGTCCAGCCCGTGATCCGACAGGCGTCCGCCCGCTTCGTGGAAATCGTCGTGGCGGCTTAGCAGCGCGGCCAGCAGATCTGATAGATCGACGATGGTGGTGTCCGAGACGGCTTCGAGCTTCGCCAACCAAGGGGCCAGCAGATCAGGCCGGTCCACCAGGAACGCCTTGTCCGGTCGGAAGGTCGGCACGACGAGCGTCTTCAAATCCGAGTCGGCGATGGCGAAATGATCGTCCAGCGGGTCCGCAGGATCATCGGTCGTGCCGACCACCCGCACGTCGAATTTTTTCAGCAGCCCGTGAGTGGAAAAACCGTCCCCGGCCAGTTTCGCGTTGGTCCGGTCCCAGATCTCGTCGGCGGTGGCGGGCGTCAGTAGCAGATCGATGCCGAAGTAACGTTGGAGCTCGATGTGGGTCCAGTGGTGGATCGGGTTGCGGAGGGTGAACGGCACGGTTTCCGCCCAGGCCTGGAACTTCTCGCGCGGGGAGGAGTCGCCGGTGATCAGCTCCTCTCTGATGCCGTTGGCGCGCATCAGCCGCCACTTGTAATGGTCACCGGCGAGCCAGATGTCGGAGATGTTCGCCCAGCGATGGTTGGTCGCGATTTCCCGGGGCGAGAGATGGCAATGGTAGTCGATGATCGGCTGATCCTTGGCGAACTCGTGGAACAAACGGCGCGCCGTGGGGGAATGGAGGAGGAAATTTTCGTCGAGGTAAGCCATGGCAGCGCCATGAGACCCGGTGAGCATCCGGGTTCCAAGCGATTAAATCGCACCGCCTGAAGATAGCCCGACGGACAACCTTGAAGCTCGCAAACCGCGGGCGAAAGAACACCTCACTCCAGATACGGATTGCCATCGGCTTCCTCGGCGATGGTGGTCGCGCAGCCGTGGCCAGGCAGGACGCGCGTGTCCGGGGGCAAGGTCATGAGGTGGCGGGCGATGCCATCCAGCAATTGCCCGGTGCTGCCGCCCGGGAGATCGGTGCGGCCGATGGAACCGGCGAACAAGGTGTCGCCAGAAAAGACGACCCCTTGATCCGCCAGATAGAGAGTCACGCTGTCGGGCGAGTGCCCGGGAACATGCGCGAGCGTGATTACAAGGCCGGCGATCTTCAGCGGTCCGCTCATTTCGAAACGGCGGTCGATCTGATAGGCCGTGACGGAAATCGGCATGCCCCAGGCGCGGGCCATGGATTCCAGGGTCAGGTCGATTGAATAGTCGTCGAAGGCGTGAAGCCGCGCGCCTAGGGCGCTGAGCGCGGCCGCATCGGTCACATGGTCGTAGTGCTGATGCGTCAGGAGGACGTCATCAACGCGGACGCCACGTTGCGTGATCCATTCGGCGATGCCCTCCGGAGCGTCGATCAGGAGGTTGCCATCTGGAGTTTCGACCAGGTAGCCGTTGGTCTGGACGAAGCCGCCGGTGTAGAGGGAAATTTTCATGATTGGTTGAAACGGATTCTATCGACAAAAACGCCCCGTCCGGGATTGGACGGGGCGCTTCCTGATCGGTGATGGCCGGATGGATTACCAGAAGATGGCGTAGAGGACCAGAGTGGCGATCACCACCGCGATGCCGCCCCATTTGGCGGTCTTCGAAGACTCCAGGGCGATGAGATCGGTCACCGGCATCACGATCGGTTTTGCCATCGGTTTGATGAGCGTGATCGTCATCATGACGGCGAAGACCACACCGAAGCAGATCGCCATCCGGTTGAGGAATGGAATCTGACTCTGGAACAGATAGAGATAACCGTAGAGGAACACGTTTACCAGGATCCCCAGCCACCCGAGGAAGCGAGGCGCACGAGGCACCAGGAACCCGAACAGGAAGACCATCAGCACGCCCGGGCTGATGAAGCCCTGGAATTCCTGAATGAAGGTGAAGATGCCGCCGAAAGCCGGATTGCCCAGGTTAGGAGCAATCATGCAGGAGATGAGCACGAACAGGACGGTGAAGAATTTCCCCATGCTGACCAGAGTGTTCTGCGAACTATCAGGCTTGAGCTTTTGGAAAATATCGATGGTGGCGATGGTGGACGCCGAGTTGAGCATGGATGCCAGGGAGGAAACAACCGCGCCGAAGATCGCAGCGAGGACGAACCAGGTGATGCCGGGTTGCAACAGTTTGCGCAGCAACATCGGGAACGCCGCGTCGTAGTCATAACCGATGAGCTTGGTTCCCGTCGGGATCTTCGCGGCCTTGGCGGCATCGAGGATCGCGGTGTTCGCAGTGAGCATTTCGAGCGGCGTGGCTGCCGCCGGGGCGACGGTTTCGTTCTTGGCGACCTTTGCGTTGTGGACCATCACTTCGCGGGCGACATCCGGGTTGGTGAGTGCGAAATTCTCCGTAATCGGATAGACCTTGGAACTATCCTTCCGCATTTCCTCGATGGTTACGTTGTTCTTTTTCACCGCCTCGGCATGGAGATCCTTGCTATAGAGATTGAAGCAAAGGATGCCGGGGATCACGACGACGAAAGGGATGATCAGTTTCAATGCAGCCGCGAAGACAATCCCCTTCTGACCTTCTGCCAGGGATTTGGACCCCAAGGTTCGCTGGACGATGTATTGATTCAGTCCCCAGTAGAAAAAGTTAGGAATCCACAGTCCCAGGACAAGCGCTGTCCAGGGAATGGCCGGATCGCTCTTCGGGCGGACCATGTGCAGCTTGCCGCCGGCCATGTTTTCACCTTCCTTGGCCACGGCCTCACCGTCCCTGCCATCGTTCAGAAGGATGAAACGCTCCCAACCTCCTGCAGCTTCGAGATCCGCGACGGTTGCCGTGGAATTGGTGACCTTCGTCAGGATGAGGTCCTCCGGGCTGGCATCCTTCATGGCGCTCAGCGCCAATCCCATCACCAAGGCACCGCCGACTATCAGCGCCGCACCCCAGATCAGGTCGGTCCACGCGCAGGCCTTCAAGCCGCCCACAAAGACATATGCCGCGGCGGAAAGGCCGATGATCCAGCAGCCAACCGTGATCGAACCAAGATCGAGTCCCAGCACGACTTGGCCGGCGAAGAACACGGAAACCACCTTGGCCCCCGAGTAGATGACCGACGCAGTCGGCACCCCCACCAGAATGATCAGGGTGGAAATGGCCATGACGGTCCGGGACACCACGCCGTAACGGTATTCCAGGAATTCCGGAATCGTATAAATCCCGCAGCGCAGGAGCTTGGGCAGGAAAACGAAAGCGACCACCACCAGGGTGATCGCCGCCATCCATTCATAAGAAGCAATCGCCATCCCTAACCAGTCCGCCGCTTGGCCGGACATCCCGACGAATTGCTCGGTGGAGATGTTCGCGGCGATGAGGGAAAAACCCACCAGCCACCATGTCAGTCCCCGACCGGCGAGGAAATATCCGGCGGCACCTCCGGATTCTGCTTCGCCTTTGGTCTCTTTATTACCCTGCCAGATTCCGAAAGCGATGACGCCGATGACGGCGACAAAGAACAGAACCATGTCAAGGGTGCCCATAGCGACGTTTCCAGACGTCGCTTGCGCAAGAAGGGGAATTGGATCGATCATGATTTGCGAATGGGTAAGCGCTCCTTCCTGTTAGCGATGGGAATTACTCAGCCGAGAACTTGTGAATCATCGTGTGGGTATAAGTCTCGCCGGGACGAAGCACGGGCGATGGGAACGATGGTTGGTTAGGTGAGTCCGGGAACCCTTCGGTTTCCAGGCACAGCGCCGAACGCTTGGCGTAGGCAACGCCACCCTTGCCCTTGACGGTGCCGTCCAGGAAGTTGCCGCCGTAGAACTGGACACCCGGCTGGTTGGAGGAAACCTCCATCACGCGGCCGGTCTTGGGATCCTTCACCCGCGCGGCGAGACGCACGCCGTCGCCTTTCTTAACCACCCAGGCGTGGTCATAACCGCCGCCGAATTTGAGAGCTTCGAAGTCCGCATCCACGCGCTCGCCGATGACGGTTGGCTTGGTGAAATCCATGGGAGTCCCAGCGACCGGAGCGATCTCACCGGTCGGGATGAGACCGATGTTGGTGGGAAGATAGCCATCCGCATTGATCATCATGACGTGGTCATTAATCGACGTGGTGGGATCACCGGATAGATTCCAGTAAGAGTGATGGACGACGTTGAGAATGGTCGGCGCGTCGGTGGTCGCCTTGGCTTCCCACTTGAGCTCGTTGTCGTCGTTGAGGGAGTAAGTGACCTTGGTCGTTAGATTGCCAGGATAGCCTTCCTCGCCGTCCTTCGCGGTGTAGGTGAATTCAACCGCATTGTCAGGGGTGATCTTGCCGGACCAGAGCACCTTGTCGAAGCCCTTCAAGCCGCCGTGAAGGGCGCACGGAATGCCGCCCGGTTCGTTATTGGTGGCAAGTTTGTATTCCTTGCCGTCGAGGGTGAATTTGCCGTCCTTGATGCGGTTGCCGAAGCGCCCGACAGTCGAGCCGAAGTAGGAGGTGTTGGTCAGCCAGCCTTCCAGCGAGTCGTAACCGTGGGTGATATCGGCCTTTTTCCCTGCCTTGTCTGGGGTCTCCATCGAGACCAGGATGGCCCCGTATTCAGTCACCTTGGCGGTGAGGCCGTGCTTGTTGGTAAGAGTGAAAATCTTGACCTTTTTCCCGTCGGGCATTGTCCCGTAAATATCCTCTTTGACTTCCATGGCAGGGCTGAGTTGGCAGGCCAGCAAGCTCATGGCCAGCGCTGAAATGAATGTGTGGGGCTTTTTCATGCGCCGAAGGGTTTGGCTGAGATCCACGGCAATGCCAAGCGCGAATTTTACCCTCATATGAGGGGGTGACGGAGCGTCTAACCCGTGATACTCCAAGCGCCATGACCACCCCCGTGAACTGGAATGAGCTGCTCGGATCCATTTTGGAAAATTTCGGCTGCCAAACCGGAACCCTCCATCAGGTGGGGGATGAGCCCGCCACGCTGACCTTGGTGTGCCAGATCGGCGTGCCAGAGGTTCTGATGGATAAAATCGCGTCGATCCCCTTCGGCAAGGGTATCGCCGGGGTCGCGGCCGAGCGCAGGGAACCAGTGGAACTTTGCAATCTCCAGCAGGACCTCGGCGGGATCGCCAAGGAAGACGCGCGGAAGACCGGCGTCTCCGGCTCGCTGGCGGTGCCGGTGTTTTCCAGCAGTTCCGGCGCGGTCATCGGCACCCTCGGGATCGGCAAATTCGCGCCCTACGAGTTCACCGCCGGGGAAAAGCAGCGGCTGATGGATTTCGCCGCGGAAATCGCCGCGCATTTCGCGCACAATCCCTCCCGGGGTGGTTGACCCGGCGGGCGATGTGATTAGACTTCGCCCATGACAACGGTGGAATCAGCAACCAAGATTCTCGATACCATGCTGGGACACCTCGGGTTCACGGCCACGATCGAGGTCCAGGATTCCCATGATGGCCCCTGCCTGCAAATTCTCGCGGCCGAAAGCGAGGCGATCATCGGCAAGGACGGTGACCGCTTGGACGACTTCCAATACCTGGTCAACCGCATCCTCCGCAGGCATTTGCCGAAAGCCGAACGGATCAAGGTGGACTGCGGGCACTACCGCGCGATCCAGGAAGACCGCCTGCATGACGAGGTGAAAGGCATTGCGGAACGGGTGAAAACCACCGGCAGGCCGTTCCAGATGCGCCCGCTCAACGCTTACTACCGGCGCTTGGTTTACAATGTTCTCGCCGGTGATCCGCAAATCGTTTCCCATTCGCCGCAGGGGGATGACCGGCTCAAGCGGATCACCATTTCCGCGAAATCGGCCCCCGGCTCCGCCTCATGAAAAAATTCCTCTTCGACTGTGGGACCCGCGACGGGGTCGCATCCATCGGGTTCTTCGCCCTGCGGGTGATGCTGGGGCTGATGATGCTCATCGGGCACGGCATCCCGAAAATCCAGAACTTCGCGGCCCGCAAGGATTTCTTCTACGTCCCTGATTTTTTCCCGTTCAACCTGATGTCTCCGGCCATGAACCTGTCACTTTGCATCGGCGCGGAAGTGGTGGGCTCGGTGCTGATCATCATCGGCCTCGCCACCCGTCCGGCGGCGTTTGTGTTAGCGATGACGATGGTGGTGGCCGCGTTCAGTTTCCTCAGCGGCGCGCCCTGGTTCTTCAGCCCGCCGACGCTGGTCGATTCCAAGGAGCTGCCCTTGCTCTATCTGATTCCGCTGATTTCGATCATCCTGGCTGGAGCCGGCGCCTATTCGCTCGATGCCGCGATCTACAAGGAAGGCAAACGCCGCCGTTGGTGAGACCATGGAAACGCACCGACTTGTCCTTCCCGGCGACCTGAATCACTATGGGTTCCTGTTTGGAGGTCGGCTGTTAGCTTGGATCGACGAGGCGTCGTGGATCGCTGCCAGTCTCGACTATCCGCACTGCCAGTTCGTCACCGTGGCGATGGACACCGTGGAATTCCACCACAGCGTGCGCGACGGCACGATCCTGCGGATTTCCTGCGAACGCGAACGCGAGGGCAACACCAGCGCGACCTACGCCGTTAGAGTCATCGATGAAAGGGCCGGGCCGGCCCCGATCTTTTCGACGCGGGTGACCTTCGTCAGTGTCGATGACGCGGGCCAAAAGCGCGCCATCCGCGGCTGACGTTTATGATAGAGACCGTCGATATCGTCCTGCCCCTCGAGGAATCCGAGGATGACGGCGCCCGCCGCCAGGCCGCCGCGAGCCAGCTCGGCATCCCCCTAACAAGCATCGGCGGAATCAAGCTGCGCAAGCACTCGATCGACGCCCGCCAGCGCGCGGTCAAGGTGCAGCTCCGGCTCGATGTTTCATTGGACGGTCCCCTGCCTCCGGATGAGACACCTCGCTGGACCGCTCCCCCGCTTCCACCATCCGCCAAGCCGGTCATCATCGTCGGCTGCGGTCCCGCGGGATTGTTTGCAGCACTGAGGTGTTTGGAAAACGGCATGAAGCCCATTCTGTTGGAACGTGGCAAGGACGCCAGCGCGCGCCGCTTCGACCTCGCGCCGCTGCTGCGCGAAGGCCGGGTGATCGAGGAGTCCAACTATTGTTTCGGCGAGGGTGGAGCCGGCACCTTCTCCGATGGCAAGCTCTACACCCGCGCCACCAAGCGCGGTCCTGTCGCCAGGGTTTACGAAGTGCTCGTCGCCCACGGCGCGCCCGAGGAAATTCTAACCGACGCCCACCCCCACATCGGTTCCAATTTGTTACCCAACGTCGTCAAGGCGATCCGCCACTCGATCATCGCCGCCGGCGGTGAGGTCAGGTTCCAGACCAAGGTCGTCGATTTCCTGATCACGAACGGCCACATCCACGGGGTCGTCACCGCCAACGGTGAGGAAATCCTGGCGGAGTCGGTGATCCTCGCGACCGGACACTCCGCGCGTGATATCTATCGACTGCTGGCGGCGAAGAACATTCTGTTGGAACCGAAACCTTTCGCCGTCGGATTCCGGATCGAGCACCCGCAGCCATTCATCGATCGCACCCAGTATCATCTCGATTATGGCCAGGAACGCCCGCGCCTCCTGCCCGCCGCGCGCTATCGGTTAGCCACCAAGATCCGCGACCGCGGCGTGCATTCGTTCTGCATGTGCCCCGGCGGCTGGATCGTCCCGGCCTCCACCGAGAATGACGAGGTCGTCGTCAACGGCATGAGTCTCTCCCGCCGCGACTCGCCGTTCGCCAACTCCGGCATGGTCTGCACCGTCGAACCCGCGGATCTGAAGCCACTCGTTAGAGAGCACGGCGTGCTCGCCGGACTCGTCTTTCAGAAAGAACTCGAACGCACCGCCAAACAAGCCGGCGGCGGCGGCCAGGTCGCTCCCGGCCAGCGCGCCACCGATTTTCTAACCGGCAAAATCTCCCCCAACCTGCCCGGGACCAGCTATTTCCCCGGCACCAGATCCGCCCCGTTGCACGACCTGTTACCGCCCTGGATCACCAGCCGGATGCGCGAGGGTTTCAAACTGTTCGGCCGCCAGATGCACGGCTACATTTCCACGGAAGCATTGCTGCTAGGGTTCGAGACGCGCACCAGCTCGCCCGTTAGAATCCCCCGCCGGGACGATACCCTGGAGCACCCGCAAATCAGCGGCCTTTATCCCTGCGGCGAAGGCGCGGGCTACGCCGGCGGCATCGTCAGCGCCGCCATGGACGGCCTGCGCATCGCGGACGCTGCGTGTGTCAGGCGATGATTCCGCGGTTTTTTTCAGACGAGCATCCGCCAACTTCCACTTGCTTCCATGGGGAAACGTTGCGCATTTCAGGTTCAAGGTCACGGGTAGGAAAGCGGTATCTCAAAGCCCGTAAAAATCGCAAATATCCGGTGTCGGGCGGCTTCCATTCCCACAGCTTCCTGCCCTGCAGCAAAACCCGGACGGCAGATGCCCCAGCCGGGAGATCTCGGGAAGGATAGGGTGTGGCGCAGATTGTGGCCCCGGTCTAGCGCGTCCTCAATGGCATTGGAATTCAGTCCGCTAGCCCGGAAAGGGCTCTTTTCAGCGCGAGGTGATAGTCTTTCCGCGACAATTCGTAGCCGCCGAATTGTGTGAGATGCGGGGTCATCCACTGGGTGTCGAGCAAGGTGGCGCCTTGTTCCCTCAGGCGCTCGACCAGCGCGACGAGTGCGATCTTCGACGCGTCGGTCTTGCGGGAAAACATGCTCTCGCCGAAGAACGCGCCGGGCAGCGAGACTCCGTAGAGTCCGCCTTGCAGGCCTTCCGCATCCCAGCACTCGACGGAGTGCGCGTGACCGAGTTCGTGGAGCTTGCAGAAGCTTTCGAGGATGACCTCGTCGATCCAAGTCTCGTCGCGCGCCGCACAGCCTAACATGACTTCGCGAAAGGCGGTGTCCCAGCGGATCTCGAAGGGTTTGCGCTTCAGGCTTTTGGCCAGTCCATGCGGGATGTGAAATCGCTCATCCAGCGGGATCAGTCCGCGGATTTCAGGGGAAAACCACAGAATCTCCCCGTCCTCCGCCATGGGGAAGACTCCTCGCGCGTAGGCGTCTAGCAGCGTTTCCGGGGGGATGATCTTCATGGGGCGGAGGCCAAGCGAGGCGGGCCTACCATCGGTCAACATGGGTTGACTGAAAGTCGACCCTCCCTATTTGCTGACGATGGTGGCGAAGGCGTTGTGGTCGTGGATGCTCTCGTGGTTCACGGCTTTGACGGTGAATGATAGAACACGCTTGTCGGCCTGCAACAAGGCAGCGGCATTTCTAACGACGTCCTCGACAAAAACCGGGTTGTCGTAGGCCTGCATCGTGACGAAACGTTCGTCTGTGCGTTTGAGCAATGCGTAAACCGGCGCGGATCCGGATCTCTCCGCGACCTCGATCAGATCTTCTATCAGAATGAGTTCCCAACCTCTTTCGATCGCCTTGGGACGGACTTCCAGCGTGACGTAACCGCGTTGGTTGTGTGCGCCGTATTCGCTGATTTCCTTGCTACACGGGCACAACGTGGTGACGGGCACGGTAACGCAGAGGACGAAGTCATCGACGGTGCCGTTGGAGGTGCCTTGGAAAACCACATCACAGCCGACCTTGGCGGACGAGCCGGAGACCGGGGCCTTCTTGGTGACGAAATAGGTGAACGCGACTTCGATGTGCGCTTCCTCGGCATCAAGGCGTTTCTTCAAATCGTGGAGGATTTCCGGGAGCGTGCGCATGGTCACCTCGCCCTCGTGTTTGCTCAGCACTTCGAGGAAGCGGCTCATGTGGGTGCCTTTGAAATGATGCGGCAGATGCACCGACATCGAAATTTTCGCGACAGTGGGGAATGGCTTGCCGTCCTGATCGAGGACGTGGATCGGGTAGCGCAAGTCGGAGACGCCGACCTGGTCGATCGCGAGGCCGCGGGTGTCCGGGGTCGCCTGGATGTCGGGCAATGGGGATTTCCTGAGCATGAGTTAGAGATTGCTTTCGTATTCCGCCCACGACGAGGTCGTTTCCCAAACGCGGACGCGGATGAGCCGGACATCGGGCTTGAGGACGTAACGGGTATCGGCGCGCTTGGAATAGGCGGCAAGGGCAATTTCCGCGTGATCGAAAATCGTGCGGGCCATCAGCTCGGTGGTCGGGTCCTGGTTTTCGAAGCCGATCACGCGATCGCCATAGCGCGCTTTGAAATCCACGTAGGCAGGATCCTCGGTGTTCATGCACAACGCGTGGTCGAAGGTGTCTAACCACTCACCGACGGCTTCCTTGATGATTTTGAAATCGCAGACCATCTGGTTATCATCGAGCTCGTCCGCTTCGATCACGAATTCGACCTTGCGGGTGTGGCCATGTGGAAACCGGCACTTGTCGGGGTGCTTGGTGAGCATGTGGCCGTTTTCCACTTCGAGGAATTTGCAGATTCTATAGGGCATGGTGAAGAGATTTTTCAACCGCAGATGAACGCAGATGGACGCAGATAAGGGAACAGGTTGGGAGTCTGGAGTTGAGAGTTGAGAGAAAGAGCAAGAATAGCGAACGCACAACTCTTATCACTCTCTCTTCATTAACGTCCATCTGCGTTCATCTGCGGTTCAAATTATCTTATCCTCCTACAATGTTGGCAAAGCGGGCGTCTGCTCGTAGACGGTGGGGTCGGGCAAGGCGGCGAGGATGAACGCCTCGCGCCGTTCGACACAGGTGCCGCAGGTGCCGCAATGGATGGCACCGCCTTTGTAGCAGGACCAGGTTTCGGAAAAATCGATGCCAAGCTCGCCGCCGCGCCTTGCGATGCCCGCCTTGTCGGTGGCGATGAACGGCCGCAGCAGTTGGATCTTTGCGTAGGTCCCCTCGCCCATCGCGGCGGCCATCGCCTGCATGAACGTCTCGCGGCAGTCCGGATAGATCGCGTGATCGCCTGAGTGCGCGGCGATCACGAGGCCCTCCGCATCCACGCTTTCGGCGTAGCCGGTGGCGATGGCCAACATGATGCCGTTACGGAACGGGACGACGGTTTGTTTCATCGATTCCTCGGCGTAATGGCCGTCCGGGATCGCGCCGCCGGATTGGAGGAGATCGGATCTGAACAGGCGGTTGATGAAATCCAGCGGGATGATCTGATGAAGCACGCCATTTCTATCAGCATGCAATTTCGCGAACGGAATCTCGCGGGCGTTGTGTTTCGCGCCGTAGTCGAACGACAAACAAGCGACCACCTGGTGCTGCCCCAGCACCTCGTAAAACGCGGCGACCGAATCCATCCCGCCGCTGAGCAGCACGCAGACTTTCATCTCGGCGTGTCCGGGTAGGTGGCTTCCGTGGTGAGTTGGATGCCGCCGCGCGGGGCGAACTCGCCGCGGACGACGATTTCCTGCGGCCTCAGCGCGGCCACCAGATCATCGAGGATGCGGTTGACGATTTCCTCGTTGAACGCCGGCTGGTTGCGGAACGACGCGAGGTAGTATTTCAGGCTCTTGGTTTCCACGATCGTCTCGCCCGGCACGTAGCGGATCACGATTTTCGCGCTGTCCGGCTGGCCGGTGACCGGGCAAAGCGAGGAGAATTCGGAGGTATTGAGCGTGATCCAGTATTTCCGGCCCGGGCGCTGGTTGGGGAAAATTTCCAGTTTCGCCTCATCCGGACTGGCGGGCAGGCGGCTTTCCTTTCCAAGCAGGGACAGTTTCTCGAGATCTTCGCGACCGGGCATGGCCGGATTCTGAAACGCTGCGCGGAAAGGTCGATTTATTTTTCGCCGGACCGCCAGCCACAGAGAATCCGGATACCCCTATTCGAATCCCGCCCGCTGGGTTTGTTGAAATCGCCGCGTCGGCGCGAATGATTCGACCGCTTGCCGAAAGGTTGTGCGGAAGACCGCATTTCCTCCCGGAAGCCTAACCACGAAACCACCAAATCAAATGAACCCTACAATCAAATGCATCGCTCTGATTACCCTCTCGTCAACAGCCCTCCATGCGGACAACGACCGCCGCCAGGGCCACGACCGCGACGACGACCGAGACCGCGATGGCAAAGGCCGCCGGGAACTGAAAGTCGTCGGCCTGACGAGCGACCAGAGGCTCATTTGCTTCTTCGAAAACTCGCCGGAGCGCACCTTCAAGCTGGGAACCGTCACCGGCCTGATCGGCGGCGACACGGCGCTGGGCGGGATCGACTATCGGGTGCAGGACGGCCAGCTTTATGGCGTCGGAAATGCCGGGGGTGTGTATATGCTCAACACCGGCAACGCGGCCGCCACGCTGGTCAACCGGTTAAGCGTCGCGCTGACAGGCAGCTCGTTCGCCGTCGATTTCAATCCCGCCGCCGACCGCCTGCGGATCATCGGGGACGATGGCCAGAACCTGCGCCACAACGTCAATGTCGGCGGCGTCACACTTGTCGATGGAGTCCTCAACTACACTGCTGGCACTCCCGCCGCCGGCGTCACTGGAGCGGCATACACCAACAATGATCTCGATCCCCTCACCTCGACGACCCTATACGACATCGACTCCACTCTCGATCAGGTGGTCCTCCAATCGCCACCAAACAACGGTTCACTCGCCGCGACCGGAAAACTCACGGTGGACACCACCGCGTCCGTCGGCTTCGACATCTTCAGCACGGTCCGCAATGGTGTGACCGTCAAAATCGAGGCCCTCGCCAGCTTCACCGCGGCCAACGGGTTCATCGGGCTTTACTCCATCAACCTGCCGACCGGCAAAGCCACCTTGCAAGGGACCTTCAAGAACTGGGACAGGGTGATCGATATCGCGATCCCGCTCGACCAACGTTGAGGAAATCAGCTGAATCTCCGCCCCTCTCCCCCTGGGCGCTGTCGGTCAATCCGGCAGCGCCAATTTGCTGTAGCCCGGAGTGCAGACCGGAAATCTCCCGTCCAAAATCTTGCCCACCCCGCCGGGCTCCAGTAAACCGTCCGCCCGCATGACTCACCTCGAAGCAATCGCCCGCGAAACCGGCATTTCCCTTTCCTCCGTCACCACCACTGCCAAGCTGCTCGCCGAGGGCGGCACGGTCCCCTTCCTTTCCCGCTACCGCAAGGAGCAGACCGGCTCCCTCGACGAAGTCCAGATCACCACGATCCGAGACCGGATGCTGCAACTCGCCGAGCTCGATTCCCGCCGCAGCACGGTGCTGAAATCCCTCGAAGAACGCTCGCTGCTCACTCCCGAGCTCAAGAAAAAACTCGAAGCGGCGGTCACGCTTTCGGCCGTGGAAGACATTTTCGCCCCCTACCGTCCGAAGCGCCAGACCCGCGCCACCAAGGCGATCGAACGCGGCCTCACCCCGCTCGCCGATTTCATTTTCGAAAACCAATCCGCCGATCCCGAGGAGGAAGCCGCCAAGTTTCTCAACCCGGAATTGGAAGTGCCCACCACTGTCGAAGCCCTCGCCGGTGCCCGTGACATCATCGCCGAGCGAGTGGCCGACGACGCTCCGCTGCGTGGCCGGGTCCGGAGAATCTACGAAGAGGAAGCCACCGTTTCCTCCAAAATCATGTACGGCAAGGAGGAGGAGGCCGACGCGCAGAAATTCCGCGACTACTTCGAGTGGAGCGAGCCGTTCAAGACCATCCCGTCCCACCGCACCCTTGCCATCCGCCGTGGCGAGAAAGAAGGATTCCTCCTCATGCGCGTGGAAGTCCCGCTCGACCGCGTGACCTCGCAAGCCCTCCCTGACTGGGTGAAATCCAACGGTCCCGCCGGCAAACACGTCGCCCAAGCTGTCGAAGATGGTTGCAAACGCCTGCTCATGCCGTCGATGGAAACCGAGGCCCGCCTGATGGCGAAAAAACGCGCCGACGAAACGGCCATCACCGTCTTCGCCGACAACTTCCGCGAACTCTTGTTAGCCTCGCCACTCGGTGAGAAACGCTTGTTAGCGATCGACCCCGGCTTCCGTACCGGTTGCAAGACCGTCGTGCTCGACCGCTCCGGCAAGCTGCTCCACCACACCGTTCTCCACGCCACCGCCGGTTCGGATAGACAGGCTTACGAAGCCGCCGTCGAGGTCACCGCGCTCATCAAAAAGCATGATATCGAAGCCATCGCCATCGGCAACGGCACCGCTTCGCGCGAAACCGAGGCCTTCATCAAAAAACTCAAGCTCCCCTCCTCCATCCCCGTCGTGATGGTGAACGAAAGCGGTGCTTCCATCTACTCCGCCTCCGATGTCGCCCGCGAGGAATTCCCCAACGAGGACGTCACCGTCCGCGGAGCGGTTAGCATCGGCCGCCGCCTGATGGATCCGCTCGCCGAGCTGGTGAAGATCGACGCCAAAGCCATCGGCGTCGGCCAGTACCAGCACGATGTCGATCAACGCGCACTCAAAGCCAGCCTCGACGACACAGTTGTTAGCTGCGTCAACGCCGTGGGCGTCGAAATCAACACCGCCTCCAAACAACTCCTTTCCTACGTCTCCGGCCTCAACGCCTCGCTCGCCGAAAACATCGTCGCCTGGCGTAATGAGAACGGCGCGTTCACCTCGCGCGAGCAGTTGAAAAAAGTTCCGCGTCTCGGCGAGAAAGCCTTTGAACAAGCCGCCGGATTTCTCCGCGTTCGCGGCGGCAAACACCCGCTAGACTCCTCCGCCGTCCATCCGGAACGCTACCCGCTCGTCGAGAGAATGGCCGCGGATGCAAGTTGCAAAGTGGAAGAACTGCTAGGAAACGAATCCGCCCGCAAGAAGATCGACCTGAACAAATACGTCAATGACCAGGTAGGCCTGCCCACCCTCAAGGACATCGTCGCCGAGCTCGCCAAACCCGGCCGCGACCCGCGCAAGCAATTCGAACTCTTCTCCTTCGTCGAAGGCGTCGAAAAACCGTCCGACCTCCAGATCGGCATGAAGCTTCCCGGCATCGTCACCAACGTCACCGCCTTCGGAGCCTTCGTCGATGTCGGTGTCCACCAGGACGGCCTCGTGCATGTTAGCCAACTGGCGGACCACTTCATCCGCGACGCCTCGGAAGTCGTCAAAGTCGGTCAGAAAGTCCAGGTAACCGTCGTCGAAGTCGATCTCAAGCGCAACCGCATCGCCCTCTCCATGAGGAGCAAAGTCGATCTCGACAACCGCCGCTCCGACTCCGGCGACCGCGACGCCCGCCCTAACAACAGCGGCAATCGCAACCAAGGCGGCCAGACTCCGAACCTCCGCCCGAACGCCGTTCCCAATAACGATTGGTTTTCCCAAGCCCTCAGCCAGGCGAAGAAAAAATAAAGAGTGTCGACAATCTTTTGATACGGGTGAACCGGAGGTCCATCCTCCTTGTGGATCCATCTGCGCAATTCAGGCCAATTTTCCCCACCATTAGGGCAAAGTTGGGTTCGGATTCAAAATTTTCATTAGGCCAACAGGAGACGCAACTCAATTAAAATCAATTGGTGCGCCTGATTGGATTCGAACCAATGACCGCCCGCTTAGAAGGCGGGTGCTCTATCCAACTGAGCTACAGGCGCTGTGGCGGGGCTTTTTAACCACCCCGGGGGCCCGAAGTCAAAATCCGCGTGGCAAAATCCCGGGATTTGTTTTGCGGCCGGATTTGTCTCTTCCGATCCCTGGAAATTCCTTCTAGCCTTCCGCCATGCGCACCGCGGTTTATGCCGGCTCCTTTGACCCGCCCACCAATGGCCACCTCTGGATGATCAAGCAGGGGCTGGAAATGTTCGACCGCCTGATCGTCGCCATCGGCACCAATCCGTCGAAAAGCTACTCGTTCACCGTCATCGAGCGGCTGGAGCTCCTGCATTCCTCCACCGGCACGTCCGAGCGCTTGGAAATCGCCCATTTCGACAACCGCTACCTCGTCGATTACGCCAAGAAGAAGGACGCCAAATACATCCTTCGCGGCATCCGCTCCCCCGGCGACTACGAATATGAGCGGGTCATGCGCCACATCAACGCTGACATGGCCCCCGATATCACCACCGTTTTCCTGATGCCGCCGCGCGACATCGCCGAGCTTTCCTCAAACATGATCAAAAGTCTCACCGGTCCCACCGGTTGGGAGGAAACCGTCCGCCGCTACGTCCCTGAGCCCGTCTTCCACGCCCTCGCCGCCCGCGGCGGCACCCTTTGAACAAACTTCGTTCCGCCATCCCAATCCAGTCCCGACGGACCACGAAATTCATTTCACCCGCGAGGCAAGGCGCTTGAGATTCGCACCTACGACCGCCAGCTCTGGTTCGATTGGTGACTTACGATTGTTGTGGGAGATTGCTGCTAACACTTGAAAAATCCCCCACCTCATCTCCCCACCGCATCCTCGGATATTTTCACAAATATTCGTAAATGACAAATGTGAGTGGTGCGAATATTCTTTTCGGAGTGCATCGTGTTTTGACCACATTCGTCATCACCGCAGGCGGCTTGGCCGCCGATGGCGAAGTATCGTTCAATCGCGAGGTGCGGCCAATCCTCTCGAACAATTGCTATTATTGCCATGGCACCGATCCGAATCACCGCAAGGGCGACCGGCGGCTCGATACCCCGGAAGGCGCGATGGCCGAAATCGAGGGCGTGCGGGCCGTCGCGCCCGGCAAACCGGACGACAGCGAACTCATCGCCCGCATTTTGAGCAATGATCCGGAAATAGTGATGCCGCCGCCGAAGTCGAACAAATCCATCACTGCGGCGGAAAAGGAAATCCTCCGCCGCTGGATCGCCGAGGGCGCGCAATACGAGCCGCATTGGGCATTTGTCGCGCCGGTCCGACCGCCGGCACCTGCGGGTTCGAATGCGATCGACCATTTCGTGGGATCCACCCTCACCGCGAAAGGCCTGTCCTTTTCCCCCAGGGAGAAAGACGGCGCGTTGCTGCGGCGGGCCGCCCTCGACCTGACCGGGCTTCCACCCACGCTGGCGGAAATCGAGCAAGCATCCGCGGAGTCGTATGAGGAGTCCATCGACCGCCTGTTAGCCTCACCGAAATATGGCGAGCGAATGGCTCTCGATTGGCTGGACGCCGCCCGCTACGCCGACACGAATGGCTATCAGGGCGACGCCTATCGCATGAACTGGCCGTGGCGCGACTGGGTGGTGAAGGCGTTCAACGACAACATGCCGTTTGACAGGTTCACCATCGAGCAACTCGCCGGTGATCTGTTGGAAAAGCCGACCCAGGACCAGCTCGTCGCCACCGCCTTCAACCGCAACCACATGCTCAACGCCGAAGGCGGGACGATCCATGAGGAAAACCGCACCAAGTATGTTTTCGACCGCGTCGAAACAACCAGCGGTGTCTGGCTGGGCCTGACGATGCAGTGCTGTCAGTGCCACGACCATAAATTCGACCCGATCACGCAACGGGAGTATTTCTCGATGTACGCGTTCTTCAACCAAGTCAGCGAGACAGGGAAGGCCGACAAGAAATTCGGCAGGAAGGACTACAGCGAGGAGAACGACAAGCTCTACACCATGGAGTCGCCCTACATTGCCCTGACGGATGAAGCGCGCGACTCGGCGTTGAAGGCGGCCATGCAAGTCACCGAACAGGCGACCGCGGCCTTCGTCGTTAGAAAGCCGGATTTTCACCCGCAATTCGTGAAATGGGTGGAGGAAATGCGCGCCAACCTGGCCCTGATCGAGGGGCGGATCCAAGGTGCCAACGTCGAATTCACCCGCAGCGCCGTGATCAGTGCCAAGCTCGACGATGTCCTCGATGGTGGCACGCAGTTGCTGCTAGAAGTATTTCTCAAGCAAGACGAGTATGCCCCGATCTATGCCCTGAAACAGGAGATATCCAAAGCGAAAGCCGCCGAAGACCGCGTGCAGGCGACGATTCCGCTGGTCATGGTGATGGATGACAGCAAGCCGCGCGAAACCCGCATCCTCCTCCGCGGGAACTATGAAACTCCCGGCGAAAAGGTGGAGCCCGGAATTCCGTCGTTCCTCCCTCCCCTGCCCGCCGGAGCAAAGGCCGACCGGTTGGCGTTGGCGAAATGGTTGGTTTCCCCGGAACAGCCGCTCATGTCACGGGTGGTCGTGAACCGGATCTGGCAGATGTTTTTCGGCCGTGGCTTCGTGAAAACCGCGGATGACTTCGGCCTGCAGGGCGCGCTGCCATCGCATCCGGAACTGCTCGATTGGCTCGCCGTCGAATTCCGCGAGAACGGCTGGGATGTGAAACATCTGGTGAGACTCATTCTCACCAGCAACACCTATCAGCAATCGGCCGCGCTCACTCCGGAGCTGCTCGCGAAAGACCCGGAAAACAAGCTTCTCGCCCGTGGTCCGCGCTTCCGGCTGGACTCGCGTTTTCTCCGCGACCAGGCGCTCGCGTTGTCCGGCCTGCTTGTCGAAAAACAAGGCGGATTCCCGGTGATGTCCTATCAGCCGCCCGGAATATGGGAGGATATCAGCTTCGACAAGAACCGCTATTTCCAGGGATCGGGTGAGGACCTCCATCGCCGCAGCCTTTATACATTCTGGCGGCGCAGTGTGGCTCCCACGAATTTCTTCGACGCGCCTTCCCGCCAGGTTTGCGCGCTGACACCCAACCGCACCAACACTCCCCTGCACGCGCTCACCACCCTCAATGACACCACCTACGTCGAGGCCGCGCGGGTGTGGGCGCGGCGACTCGCGGCGTTACCGGAAGATACCGCGAAACTCCGCCAGCTCATTCTATCAGCCACCGCCCGCGAGCCGGAAGCCCGAGAGATCACCTCGCTGCGGAAAATCCTAACCGAGGCGCGCGACCATTTCACCGCGAATCCCGGAGAAGCCACCAAACTCGTCGCCGCCGGCGAGGCTCCGCTCGAACAGGGGATCCCTGCTGGCGAACACGCCGCATGGACCACCGTCTGCCTGTTGGTCCTCAACCTCGATGAAACCCTGACCCGATGAACCCGTTCGCCGACCACGCCGCCCTCCCCAGCCGCCGCCGCTTTATCGGCACGACGGTTGCGACCGTCGGATGGTTCGCCGCGCCCTACGTCAGGGCGTCGGACAAGACGGCTCCGCCGTTCCATGGCGCAATCGTCGGTCACGGAGCGCACCGCTACCGCGTGGATATGCTCTGGAACAAGGCCGACCCGGAGAAAACTCCGGTGAAGAACTGCCACGAAATGGTGCAGACGCGCGACGGCCGCTTGTTCATGATCACCGACGAGCCGAAGAACAACATCCTCATCTACTCCAAGGACGGAAACTTGCTAGGATCATGGACTTTGAATCTCGGAGTCGGCCACGGTCTCACGCTGGTGACGGAGGCCGATCGCGAGGTGTTCTGGATCGCCGATCCCAAGGGCCGCGTGGTCAAGGCGTCTCTGGAAGGCGAGCTGCTGATGGAGCTTCCCACCGCGCTGCGGTGTGGTGCCTATGAAAAAAGCGATGTTTACCGGCCCACCGAAGTCGCAGTCGGCCCCGACGGGCAAATCTATGTCGCCGACGGTTATGGATCACAGTTCATCCTGCGGTTCGACAGCACGGGCAAATATCTCGGCAAGTTCGGCGGCAAGTATGAACTGGCGCAGGGCTGGTTCGTGCAGGCGCACGGCATCGCGCTGGACACCCGCGGCGGGACTCCACTGTTAGTTTGCACCGAGCGGATGCGGAACGAGTTCCAGTGGTTCACTCTGGCGGGCGAGTATGTGAAGTGCGTTTACCTGCCCGGCGCGTTCGTCAGCCGGCCGGTGATCCATGGGGATTTCCTCTACTCCGGCGTTTGCTTCGGCATGGAACCCTACGACTACCGACCGAAGCTGAAACGCGGCTTTATCACCATCCTCGACAAGGAAAACCGCGTCGTCTCCAACCCCGGCGGCCAGGCTCCCCGCTACAACGACGCAGGGAAACTCGAGGTGATGTTGCAGGACCAGCCGTTCCTGCTTCAATGTCATGATGTCTGTGTGGATGACCAAGGCGACCTCTACGCCTGCCAGTGGAGCGCCAAACAGGTGTATCCCTACAAACTCCATCGCGTGAGTTGATCCAACTTTCCGAAAACCCATGAACCCGCTCGCCGACCACGCCAACCTCCTCAGCCGCCGTCGCTTCCTCGGCACCACGGCGCTCACGCTCGGGCTGCCCGCGCTGCAGTCGTTGTTAGGATCGCAGGTTTCATCGCCGCTCGCCCTGAACGGCCTGCCGCATTTCGCGCCGAAAGCGAAGCGCGTGATCTACATGATGCAGACCGGCGGGCCGTCACACGTGGATCTTTTCGACAACAAGCCGCAGCTTGAGAAAATGCGCGGCGCCGAGATCCCCGAGAGCGTGCTCGGCGGACTGCGGCTCACCACGATGACGGCGAAACAGAAAGGCAAGCCCTGCCTGCCCGCCGCGTGGGGGGGCAGCCAACGCGGGGAGAGCGGCATGTGGGTGAGCGACCTGCTGCCCCACACCGCCAGCATCGTGGACGACCTGACCTTCATCCGCTCGATGCACGGCGAGCAGATCAATCACGCGCCCGCCGTCGCCCACATGCTCTGCGGCCACAATCTGCCGGGCCGCCCGAGCATCGGCGCGTGGATCACCTACGGACTCGGCACCGAAGCGGAGAATCTTCCGGGATTCATCGTCATGACGTCGCGCGACCAGGAGGCGAGCTGCGGCCAGTTTTTCTACGACTACTATTGGGGAAATGGATTCCTGCCGGGAAAATTCCAGGGCGTCCCGTTCCGCGGCGCGGGCGATCCGGTGCTCTATCTGAGCAATCCGGACGGCATGGATCGCAACCTGCGCCGAAAGATGCTCGACGGTCTCGCAGAAATGAACCACTTCGCCAGCGAGCGCGTGGCCGATCCGGAAATCAACACCCGCATCACGCAATATGAAATGGCCTTCAAGATGCAGGCCAGCGTCCCCGAGCTGACGGACCTCAGCGACGAGCCCCAGTCGGTGCTCGACATGTATGGCCCCGACGTGAAGCGCAAGGGCAGCTACGCCTACAATTGCCTGATGGCCCGCCGCCTCGCCGAACGCGGTGTGCGTTATGTCCAGCTTCTCCACGCCGGCTGGGACCAGCACGGCAACCTGCCCACGCAACTCCCGATCCAGTGCAAAGACACCGATCAGCCGAGCGCCGCGCTGGTGAAGGATCTGAAAATGCGTGGTATGTTAGAAGATACGCTGGTGATCTGGGGCGGCGAGTTCGGCCGCACGCCGTTCGTCCAAGGCGACATCACCAATCCGAAAGCCCACGGCCGCGATCACCATCCGCGCGCCTTCACCATCTGGCTCGCCGGCGGGGGCGTGAAGAGCGGCTGCGTCTATGGCAGCAGCGACGAGTTCGCCTTTCACGTCGCGGAAAACCCCGTCCACGTCCACGACCTGCAAGCCACGCTGCTGCATCTCTGCGGGTTCGATCACGAGCGACTCACCTATCGTGCCCAAGGCCGGGATTTCCGACTAACCGATGTGCACGGGCATCTGGTGGAGGCGATCCTGGCGTAAGGATCCCTCGTCCACCGTTCTCCGCATTTGGCATTGCAGCGGCACATCGCGTTTCCATGATGCCGGTCTGGCCAAACCCTGGTGGACTTTTGCCAAGGAATTCCCTAAGAATCGTCCGCTTCGAAATTCATCATTCCGGAGCCTTACCCTCTCATGGCAAAACGACTCTCCATTATCGGGATCCTTCTGATCGCGGTCATCTACACCATCGCGAAATCGAAATCGTCCAAGTCGTCCGTCGAAAGCAATGCCATCTCCCGGCAGCATCTCAGTCCTAACGGAATTAAAATTCCAGCGCGACCTAATACGCGGCAGAGATCATCCGATCTGACCCTGGACTCGCTGTGCGAGCGTCTCTCCAAGGCAGAAAAGATTCAGACGGGATCCCAGGTTTTCCAGAAGATCCTCAGTCAATTGAGTGATCTGGACAGCGCGCACCTCATTGCGATGCTCGGCAGGCTGAACAGCGCAAGCTGTGGCGGAAAGTCGAGATCGACCTTGGAACAGGCCATCGTCTCAGCCTTGGGCAGCCAGACTCCCGAACTTGCCTTGGACTACGTGCTGAGCCGAGACTCTGAAGAACCGGGACGCTGGAACTATTTCATTGAAGGTAATCTGTTATTGGGTAAGTGGGACAAGATGACTGCTGCCAGTTTAGCCGAGTGGTTGGATGCTCGCAGAGAACTTTTGCACACCGACAAATCCACTCTCATCGGCATTTTGGAAACTTCCTTACTAACGAAGCTCGTTCAAACAGATCCCGCCACCGCGATGAAACGCGCACGCGCGCTTCCGGAATCGCAGGCACTGGCGATCATCGGCAACTCGTTTCGCCAACGATCCGATTTGCTCGGGCCCGATGAGGCCATCAACTTCCTGCGGGAGTCGCTCAACCGGGTGGGACACGAGGAACTGGTCGGCATCACATGTGGACGCAAGCTCTATCCAGAAGGACTGGAGACGCTGCAGTCGTTTTTCCGCAAGCACGACGCCAGTCGGGCAGAGAAAAAAGCGATCCTCTTCAAAGCGGTGGGAATGCAGGTGAATATGGGTGGGCAAGGACCTACCGACGAATTCATCCAGCGGACACGGCAGTTTGCCGAAGACGAGGATGTTGGAAATGCCGACGAACTCACCGCCGTGATCCTTGGGACCACAGCAGACCGGGATCACGAGGACAAACGAGCGGTGGATCAGTTGCTGAGCTACAACCCCGGTCCGTCCGCCATTCAGATCTTCCTGAAAGCGCGGGGCAATTCACTCGACACGACTCAAGCTAGGAGAATCGAAGACTATCTCGATTCCAGTGACGGCAGGGTCAAGTAGCCTCATCGGGGGCCGCTCGCAGTTTGATCGACAAGACGATGAACACGGAGATCAGCGCGACGCCGGCAAAAGCTCCGAAGATCAGGTTGAGCGGCACGCCCCGGTCTCGCAGGAAACCGAAGCCCCAATCGCCGAAGCCGCCACAACTGATGGAGACGAGGTTCATGAAGCCGTAGCCGGTGGCGCGCAGCTTGGTGGGGACAATCTGGCAGAGAATCGGCATGTTGTTGCTGTCGAAGAATCCCCAGCCGATGCCGAACACGACGAGCGAGACGATGGCCATCGAGAGGACATGCGCGTTCCCCACGCCGAAGAGCGCGGGCAGGAAGAGAATCATCCCGATGGCGCTGGTAAAGATCCGTCCGCGCTGCGTGTGTCTCATCCAGCGGTCGGCGGTGAGTCCGCCGACGATGCCGCCGATGAGCGAGGCGATCTGCACCCACAGCACGGCGGATACCCCGGCATGGCCCTGGCCGAGGTTGAATTTTTCCCGCAGGATGTCGGGCATCCAGTCCCTGACAACCCAGCCGGCGATGGCCGGAAGCGTGAAATAGATGACGAGCAGGATGAAGTTCCGATTCCGGGCTAACAATGAAATGGATTTGAGCGGAGACAACGACGTTTCCGTTTGAGCCGGTCGGGGCGGGTTTTTCAAAACTGCTAACAACGGAATCGCATACAGGATGCCAATCAGCCCGCAGGTGCCGAACGCCCAGCGCCAGCCATGGTCCGGCGAATCAGCCACATAACCGGCGAAGCCGCCGAGGATCAGTCCGGAATAGATACCCGCCTGATGCAGACCAACAGCACTCGACCGCGTCCGGCCCCGGTGGTAGTCCGTGATCAACGCAAGCGCGGCCGGGATGTAGAACGCCTCGCTAACACCCATGAACGCCCGCGTCGCAATGAGCTCCTGATAGGTGTTGACGTGCCCGGTCAGCCAAGTGGCGACGGACCAGAAAAAAAGACTCGCGCAGATAACATGCCGGCGGCTGAAGCGGTCCGCGATGTAGCCGCCGATGGGGCTCATCAGCGCATAGACCCATTTGAACGAACCTAACACGATTCCCCAGTCCGCCTTGTTGGCGATGCTCGGGATGTCCGCGACCATCGAAGCCTTCATGGTCGCGAGCATCTGCCTGTCGAGATAGTTCAACAAGGCAACGGGAAACAACAAGGCGACTACGATCCAAGCGTAGCGGGTGACGTCGGAGGTTTGGGGCACAGTTGGGTTCTGGAAGATTTCGAAGGCGATTTCAAGCGACCTCGCAAATTAACTGATTCGGGAATGCGGGAAACATCCCGGCCAGGGTTTCACGAATACCCGCGACTTGGAAGTCGGTGCATGATGTAAGGGGCACGAGCATGTGAGGTTCGCAAATCCCTATCGCTGCCAATCCGGCTTTCACCGCACAGAAAACCGAAGTCGGCCGGCCAGTGATATTGAAAATCTCATTGCCCAGGTGACTGATCCGGCGCTGGATCACTTCGGAAGTGATCCGGTCGCCCCTGTCATGGGCGTCCTGAAGCGCCCGGAACAGACCCGGGTAAATGTTCGCACCGCCACCAACCACTCCGTGGGCGCCGAGTCTCAGGCCCTCCAGATAGAAGTGCTCATTGCCGACGAGGACGGTGACATCCTTGCGCGTGGCCGCGACAGCGATCATTTGCTCCAGGTAGACCAAATCACCGGAGGAATCCTTGAAGCCGATGACGTTCGGGTGCTCCAAGGCGGCATGCAGGCAATTCCTGTCAAGAACGTGACCGGTTAGCCAGGGCATGTTGTAGAGCAGGGTCGGCCGGTCTAACATTGGAAGGATCGAGTCGAAATAACGGATCAGCTCATCACTCGTCAGATCGTAGTAACAGGGGGCGTTCAACACCAGGCCGTCGCTTCCCTGATCGCTTGCGAAGCTCGCGAGCGAGAGGGTGTCTTCCCGACAGGTATCGGCGATGCCTACCAGAACCGGGATTCTGCCCGCTGCCGCTTTCACCGAGATCCGGATCACAGTTTCGCGGTGTGCGCGGGACATCGACGCGAGCTCCCCAGTGGAGCCCAGGATAAAAGCAGCGTCGCATCCGCCATCGATCAGATGGTCCATGATCCGATAAATGCCGCCTTCGTCAATTTGGCCCGTGGAGGTGAGCGGCGTGGGCAAAGGCGGGACAATTCCTTGAATTCGGAGTGGATTCATGAGGCAGCCCCAAAAACAACCCTGTCACCGGGTGTTGTCAAATATATTCAGATATGGCCGCCGGAAATCTTCCGCTTCAGGATTTCAATTCGGCGAGTCTGGGAACCGCATTTTCCGCGGCCTCCAAATAGTCGAGGGTGATCTCCAAAGAGGCGCGGATATGGCTCCGCATCGCTTCCGCCGCTCCCACCCCATCCTTCTTGTTCAACGCATCAAGAATCAGGTTGTGCTGGGAGCAGGCCAGCGAGATCCGGGCCGTGTCGTGGACTCCGCGGTCGGCATAGAAAATGCGGGACTGGATGTGACTTTCCTCGACGGTGCGGGCCAGCGCGGAATTGCGGGAACCGAGCAAAATCGTTTTGTGAAAGGCAATATCGGCATCGAGAAAGGCGAACAAATTGGAGGTTTCCAGATAGGCATCGCCGCGGGCAATGGTTTCATCCAACAAGCGCTGCATCTCGCCGGCCTGTTCGTGAAGAAGGGCCAAATGGCGTGGTGAGATGCGCTCGGCCGCCTTCATCGCTGCGAATGTTTCCACAGCTTCGCGGACTTCATAAAATTCCAACGCCGAATTCCGGGTCAGCGAGCGGACGACAGCCCCCAGCCTTGGAATGAGTTCCACGAAGCCCTCGGACGCGAGTTGGGTGACAGCTTCCCGGACGGGTGTCGTTGAAACTCCCAGTTCGATCGCAAGTTGCTTGTAGTCCAACCTTGTGCCCGGAGATAGCGAACCATCAAGCAAGCGTGCCCGGAGGGTCAAGTGGACTCGTTTGGGAAGTGGCAGCTTCATGCACAAGACCATAGCCGACAGGATTTTCAGGTGACAAGTGGCAAACTGACGCGGCCCCGAAAATGTAGGACATTGGAAGGGGCTCTTTTTGGTTCTGTTGCTCGAATCCGGCGGGAAGAATGCACTTGGCGACTTGTGCTGGCGGTGCGAATTCCAGCAGGTTTCGATACCGCCGAAAATCATCGGGCGGCTCGGGTGTCACCGGGGAAAAACCTGCCACTGTCAAAATCCCACCAACGAAAAAGGGAGCCTTCCGGCTCCCCAACCCGCTGGACAAAGGGATGGTGGGTAGAGATGGATTCGAACCAACGTAAGCTTTCGCTAGCAGATTTACAGTCTGCCCCCTTTAGCCACTCGGGCATCTACCCATTCCGCTTGTCGCGGGGCGAATGTATGGGGAACCCCGCCGGACCTGACAAGGAAAACCTTGTCCTCAATCGCAAAAACTTTCGGGCCGGCCACCGGCTTGTGCTGGATTGAAAACACTTCAATCCTCCGCCGACTGGCACCGCTCGCCCACCAATCCGACCATCGACAGGGTCATGAAGAACCGGACCCACGGGATCCGCCGGGAAATCCCGAAGAACATCCGTCTGACCGGCGTAAGCCATTCGTGGTCCGATTGAAACCACGGCGTCAGCCAGCGGGTGGCTAGTTGATAGTAGCGGAGCGCAAGCCAGCGCCGCCGCTGATAGAGAGCCAGCGCGCGGGGCAGCGGATGCCGCGCGACGCATGCAGCCAGGCACGAGGCATCCGCGAGAGCGAGGTTCACGCCCTGGCCGAGCTGCGGGCTCATTGCGTGGGCGGCATCCCCGAGGACGACGATCCCATCGCCATGCCAGCGCCGCATCCGCACGTCGCCATAGCGGGCGGTGAGCACCTGGTCCCAACCGGTGATCTGATCGAGCAGGCCCGCCGAATTCGGGCAGAGCGTTAGAATTTCCCGCTTCCATTCGTCAATGGGCCGGGCCCGCCACGCGGCGTCTTCCGCGATCCTGACGCTCCAGAACAGGCTGACCAGGGGCGGGCCACCGTGGAGGTCGCGGCCGGTGGCGAGAAATCCGGCCAGCTTGCGGGTGCCGCCGACGATCTGATAGAGCTCGTTTTCCGGGAATATCCCGTTGTTCGCGCCGATGAACCAATGCGCTCCCCACGGGTAGCCGCGGTTCAAGCAGCGGGTTCCGGCGAGTTCGCGGAGTTTCGAGCGCGCGCCGTCGGCAACGACGAGCAGATCGAATCCGCCACACCGGTCGCCGGTGGTCGAGGTGAGGGTCCAGCGGTTTTCCGACCTGGCGGCGTCCGCCACCTCCCAGCCCCACCGAACCTCGACCCGGGCGGCGCGCATCGCTTCTATAAGGTGATGGAGCAACACCGGCCGGTGCAGCCCCGCGCCGAAACTCCCCTGCCCCAGCTCGCGGTATTTCAAATCCAACAGGGTCTTGCCCTCGGCATCCAGAACGTGAAGGAAGTCCACCTTGGCCGCGTGGGCGAGGACGGCATCAAGAATTCCGAGCTCCTTCAAGACCCCCATGCCCGACGGTTGCAACAGGAAACCGGCACCCACCGCCCTGCATTCCTCCGCCCGCTCGAACAGCACGACTTTATGCCCGAGCCGGCTCAACAATACCGCAGCCGCGGGCCCTGCGGTGCCGCAGCCCACGATCGCAACGCGGAGTGATTCGGGTTTCATCGGGGCAGACCTAACAGAATAAATAAGCTTGAGCCTTGGCGCCCTCTGGCCGCGATGTAAAGCAATCCTCGGGGAAAATGCAGAACCGACCGTCTCAAATATCCGCCGGCGCGCTGCCCGGGACCGATTTCCAGACAGGACCGTTAGGGTCAATTGGCGGTGCCTCGCCCTTCAGGTCGGGGCTGGGCTGCGAATTGTCGAGACGGAACAATGGCAAGATTGGCGAGCCACCGGGGTCCTTTTCGTAGTTCGCGCCGATTTCCTCGATCAGCAGCGAGACGGAGAAGAATCCTCCGGGAATCTCCCCGATCATGATCTCTATCGGATAGATCTCGCCTTCCTTTACCTCGAACTCGGGGCCGATGGCCATGCCACCGATGTCCTTGTTGTACTTGGAAGTCTGGGTGTATTTGTAGAAGGATATCGGCACCTCCATCGGTGTTAGCTTGCGGATTTCCTTTGCCAGTTCGACGTTCTCCTTGGTGCCATCCATCTCGTTGGAACGACCGAAGACGTGGGTGCCGGTGCCGGCGATGGTGTAACCGTAGTCAAAAACCGGACGGTTGTTGAACCGCACGACCAGCAGGTCATCGGACGCGCCGACGAAGCGGAAGCGTCCCGACTTGGGTGCCTGCACCGCGCCGCGATAGGCGACGATCCAGCGTTTCGGCTGCACTTCCTTTTCGCACTCGAAGGCGGCCGGCGCGGCGTCCGCCGGCATGATCGGAATGTGCAGCTTGTTCTGATAGAGCTTGCGGGGAGCCTTGTAATACTTATCGAAGACCCTCTCCTTGAAGCCGCGCCGGACGATGTCCCGCAGCTCAGTCCGCATTTCGTCGTCGGTCATTTCCGTCGGCCTGCGATCGCTCGTCTGCTTGAGGTCGTAGAAGGTTCCAACGAGCGCGTTGCGGTCGAGGTTGGCCATCCCGAACGGATTCTTGGTCCCCTTCCCGTCGCTCAACCCACCAGCGAATCCGCCACCAAACCCAAGACCGGCACCATCGCCCCTGCCGCCGCCGCTGCCCGGTCCGCCCATCCCCTTGGACAATGCGCCGCCGATGGAACCCAGCGCGCTCATCTCGGAAGTTGATTCCGGCTCGGGAAGAACCAGATTGCTCACGGAACCCATCGCGGAGACCCGGGCCAGCTCAGGTTGCACCATTTGGACGCGGCGCAGTTGCTGCTTGGATTCGGCCGCGGGGGAGCCGCCACCGCCGGATTTCGGCATGAAATCGACAACTTTTTCCGGCTCTGGCGGAATGATTTGGAACACCCAGACCACCCCGATCGCGAGCAGGATCCCGTGGAGGACCAAGGAAATGGACAGCGAACCACCGCCGAGCTTTTCCCAGAACGAGCGTTTCGGAGGGGTGAGGACGGTTGGTGAATCGGTTTCGAGGTCTGGGATCGGGTCCATTGGAGCTAGGTTTTGAGGTTGAACACCCAAATAGCGACGCCCGGCAGCCTTGTTTCTTAGAAATATTTCAAACCGATCCGTCAATTTTGCCTGGCAGCGTCCTTGGAAGATCAGGACCGCGCGAACTCCGGAATCCTTAATCGCTTGCGGTAGGCTCCCGGTGCCATCCCGGTCCTGCGCTTGAACAGCCGCCTGAAAAACGCCGCGTCTTCGTAAAAACTCCCGAGCAAGCGGAACACAGCATGGCCCCACCCTCGTGCATACATCGCAACCAGTCCTCCAGTCGCGGGTAGCGGCCCTGTTCCAAGCCCGACGGTGTCGGGAGCACCGACGGCACTATGACGATATCGCAAGCCACCACTTCCTCGATCAGCGCGCCGCTGGCGATCGGCAAGGCTCCCGTCATTTCGCCGACAATTTCAATCCGGAACGGTGGCTCCGAGCCGGGACTGACAGAACCTATCAGCGAGAGGCCTTTCATCACGTCGTAGATGCCGGCCAACATGGAAATGATCGCATCGGGCAGGGCGTCGAGGGCGACCTGCAAGGACTTGGATCCGGGATTGTCGGTTAGTATCGTCATACTCATCCAGCGTGATGATCACCTTGGGCACCAAACTCGGCCTCTACCGGGCGATGCCGGCGCGGGTCCGCTGACCGCCCAGGAAAACGCCGCGCGTTTCAACTGCGCTGCGCGCTACTTCCGCGAGTGGTTGACTGCCCAAGCGGCGGGCGGCTACCTCGCTTACCACGCCTCGGCCGATCCCTACGAACTCCCACCCGAACAGACGATGGTCCTGGCCGACGAGGAAAGCCCTTTTTACCAACCGCCCGCTTGGAACGTCCCTGCGGCGATGTGGTTCGATGAGGAAAAGGCCCTCGAGGCCTTCCGCACCGGTCGCGGAGTGGCCTGCGGTGAACACGACGGACGGCTCGCCTGCGGTGTGGCCGCGTTTTATCGGAATGGCTACAGCGCCAACCTCGTCCCGCAATGGCTGCCCGCGCTCGATGGCGTGGTGGCGCAGCTCGAAACCGGCATCGATGTGGCCGATGTGGGTTGCGGCCATGGCCACTCGACCCTGCTCATGGCCAAGGCGTTTCCTAACTCTCGGTTCCACGGCTTCGACAGTTACGCCGCTTCGGTTGAGGAGGCGCGCCGAAATGCCGCGACTGCGGCCGTCACGGACCGGGCTACGACCTCATTTGCTTCTTCGCCACCCTGCACGACCTCGGCGATCCAGTGGCTGCCGCACGCCATGCAGCGGAAGTTCTGGCACCCGGCGGCACGGTGATGCTGTTCGAGCAGTTCGCCCACGACCGGATCGAGGACAACCTCTCGCCCGACGCGCAGCTTTACTTTTCCGGATCGACCTTGGTCTGTTGCGCGCATGCGATTTCTGAGGGTGGCTCGCTCGTTTTAAGCGCGCAAGCGGGGCAGGCCCGTCTGGCCAATGTGTTCCGCGAGGCGGGCTTCACCCATTTCCGCCGTGCCGCAGAGACGCCCTTCAATCTCATTTTCGAAGTGCGTCGCTGAGGAGCCCCAGGAAATCGGCGGGCCAGACTCAAATTCCTAGCAGTAACTTCTTGCCGCCGCGCCCCCCCGGCGGTAGATCCACCAAATGATGAAAATCACCGCCCTCGCATGGCTTACCGCCGCCTCCATACTCTGCGCTCAGGAATCTCCGACAGCCGACCCCGAGGCCCTCCGCCAGTCCGTCGAAACCCTCAACCTCCACCTCGCCATCCGCGAGAAGCGCCTCGCCGAGCTGACTACCGAGATCATGGAGCGCTCACGGCGGACCGACGCCCGCATCGGGGAACTCGTCACGCTGCTCACCGGCATCCGGGATTCCCAAGCGTCGCGGCGCATCGTTTCCCAAGTCACCCGCGAGGCCATTGGCAATCTCCAGGGCATGATCGAGATCTATCAAAGGGAACGCCGCACCATCGCCGAACGCCTCCGCACCGACGGCTCCGCACCCACGGATGCCCTCAACCGCGACATCGACACCATCGATGCCCTCATCGAACGGCGAAAGGCCGACATGATCGCCCTCGCCCGCTCGATCCCGGGTGATCAAGACATGCCACGCCTCGAAAGCACCGGCTGGGGCTACCGGTCCTTCCACGGCGGATTTTACGAAACCAGCCGCGTCAGCGATGCCTGGCGCCAGAACCGCCGAGACCGGACCCAGTCCGCCGTCCAGCGTCGCGAAGTCCAACGGGCGCTTGAGGACTCCCTCACCGATCTCCGGCAGCGCGAGCGCCGCCTCACCACCGCCCTCGGCGGAGGCAATCTAACCGCCCCCCAGCGCGAGATCCAGGAACAGGAGCTGGAACGGGTGAATGTCATGATCCAGCAGCGCCAGGAACAGTTGGTGGAAATCACCACACCTTCCGATGTCCCGGAACAAGCCGCATCCCGCAACGAGGCGACCGAGCTCCGCAATCTGATCCGGAACTCCCGCCAGGACATCGCCGCGGATTTCTCCCAGACCCTGCGCCTCTACCGCTCCGCCGCCGAGGAGCGCCAGCGCATCCACCAAATCCGCACCAACATCGAGAACAGCCGCCGCTGATCGCTGACTTCGGCGCGCGCTGCGCCGGGAGTTTGGATCTTGCAGAAGGTCTTCGTCTGGTCGGAGTTGATCCCCAAGGTATTCATCCTCGGTGGCATCTTGAACCGCGCCTCAAGCCAGCCTGTTAGCGGCCGGGAAAACGGATCGCCATACGCCTGGATGTTGAAGCCCCCACCAGGAAAAAATCCGGATCGAACGCCGATCCTTGAGACCGTCTTGCTTCCCGCTTGATGAATTTCATCAGTCCGTCGATTTCGCGTTTTCTAACGGCCACCCTCCAATCGGGAGTCGCGAGCTATCCGCCATGCGCACGGATACTGTGGTGAAATCAAAGCGTCCGGCGAGGGACGACGAGCAGTAGGCGTCCGCTGGAATTGGAACACTTCCAGATTCGCGATCGTCCAAGGAAAGCCAATTCTTCCATTCGAGGATTGGCCGAAAGGCGACGCGGCTTTCCCACGTTCCAGACGGCGATGAAGTCACGATTTCTGGTAGGGTCCGCAGGTTTGTTGATGGTGACGTTGGTCACGGCGCAAGAAGCCTGGAAGAAGCGGGTGGTCACAACGGATTTCCTGACGGAAGGCTTGTCCGCTGGCGACCTTGATGGCGACGGAGTGAAGGACTTGGTGGCGGGGGCGTTCTGGTTCAAGGGGCCGGATTTCAAAGAGGCGAAAAGTTATCGACCGGGCAAAGCGCAGCCGGCCACGGTCTATCAGGAAGATTCGTTCCTGAGCTGGGTCGAAGATTTGGATGGCGACGGATGGAACGACATCCTGATGGCCAGCCATCCCGGGAAAGACCTGACACTCTATCTGAATCAGGGGAAGACAGGTGATTGGCCGGCCCACCGGGTGATGACGGAAGCGGCGACCGAAAGCCCGCTGTGGACGGACCTGAACGGCGACGGCAAGAAGGAACTCGTTTGCATGCAAGGTGGCAAGTTCGGTTACGCGGTGGTGGACCGGCTGGACGTGACCAAGCCATGGCGCTTCGTGGCGATTTCGGAAAAGCGCACGGATTCGCCTTATCGCCACGGGCTGGGTGTCGGGGATATAAATGGCGACGGGCGGGCGGACATTGTGGAAAAGGAAGGCTGGTTCGAGCAGCCCGCGACTGAGGGAGGCGATTGGGTCTGGCACGAGGAGTCCTTCGCGGGAGCGGGCGGCGCGCAGATGTTGGTATTCGATGCGGATGGCGACGGGGACAACGACATGGTGACGAGCTTGAACGGCCACAGTTACGGATTGGCTTGGTATGAGAACCGGCCTGCGGGTGGAAAAGCCAGCTTCACGCGTCATGACATTTTGCCGGAAAATCCCGCTGCAAAGGGAGCGGACGGGATTCAATTCAGTCAATTGCACGCGTTGGAAACGGGCGATTTCGATGGCGACGGGCGAGTGGATTTCATCACGGGCAAACGCTATTACGCGCACAATGGGAGAGATCCGGGAGCGGAGGATCCCGCGCTGGCGGTGATTTTCTACAACCGAAAAGACGGCGTGGGAGTGCGATGGCAGGCGGAGGTCATCGATGCCAACTCGGGCGTCGGTTGCCAAGTGCTGGCAGTGGACCTGAACGGCGATGGCAAGCTGGAGTTCGCGGCTGGGAACAAGAAGGGCGTGCATGTGATCAGCCGCTGAGATCCGGCAACCGGGCGAGATGGAATGGGCGAGTTCCATGCTTTCCATTTGGTGAAAGGACTGAGAAAGTTGTTGGGAGAATTTTTGACAGGCATGAGCTGCTGATTCCCCTCAACCCAACCTCCCGAACCCATGAATTTCCAAAACGCGCTCGCGGGAATTGCCGTCAATGATATCGACGCGGCAATGGCTTGGTATGAAGGACTGATCGGCCGGCCACCGGATATCCGTCCCCTCAGTCACGTTGCGGCATGGCAATTTCCCCAAGGTGGATGGATCGAGGTTTTCAAAGACGAGACCCGGGCCGGCCATTCCCTGGTCATTTTTGCTGTCGTCAGTTTGGATTCACAGCTTGCGGATCTGGCGGAAAAAGGAATTCCCGTTTCCCATCTAACTCCTTCAGCGGACATCGGCGAGGTGGCGATGATCAACGATCCCGATGGCAACCAGATTGTCTTCGCCGGACCACTGACCGGCATTCTCGACGACTGACCCAGCCCGGTTAGAGAAAGAGCCCACAACCCCGGGATGGACGCGGGAGCTGCTTTCCGGTTAAATCCTGCCTGGAAACCATCATGAAAAAGCTCACTCACCTTTTGGAAAACAACCGTGCCTGGGCCAAGTCGATCATCGCCAACGAGCCCGACTTCTTCAAGAAGCTCTCCACCCAGCAAAATCCGGAATACCTCTGGATCGGCTGCTCGGACAGCCGGGTCCCCGCCAACCAGATCACCGGCCTCGCCCCGGGCGAAATCTTCGTCCACCGCAACGTGGCAAACGTCGTCGCCGAGACGGACTTCAACGTGCTCGCCGTCATGCAATACGCTGTGGATGTCCTGAAAGTCCGCCACATCATCGTCTGCGGCCACTACGGCTGCGGCGGTGTGCAGGCGGCGCTGGAAAATTTCCGCCACGGCATGATCGATAACTGGCTTGCAGGGATCCGTTCGCTCAGCCGCCTGCATCGCGAGGAGCTCAATGCACTGGCCCCGGAAGTTGCCGTGGACCGGTTATGCGAGCTGAACGTACTTTCGCAGGCCCGCCACGTCGCCCGCACGACCATTCTCGAAGACGCTTGGGAACGCGGGCAGGAGATCTCGATCCACAGTTGGATCTATCGACTCAACCAGGGCCTGATCACCACTTTGAGCGAGCCAATCACCGGCCCTATGGATCTTCCGCCGGGGAATTGAAGATTAGCGGTTGATCAATCCCGGATCCGGTGCATCTTGATGGCGTCACAAGTGACGGGGGCGTTCTGGTTTCGACGGGATGTTTGACGCGCTGGTTGCACGTAGAGGTTGATCGGTTGGCCTCTTTAAAAAGCCGCTCAAAACAAATAAATGCAGACTCTAACGAGCTCGCACTGGCCGCTT